>NZ_VTTK01000070.1:0-12139 GCF_008365135.1 Azospirillum sp. Sh1
CTCGGCTTCAGCGGGCCGACTCTATACCCGCTCGCCCTCCCGACCGCCACCAGCCCGGCCTTTTCTGCACCAACGTCCGCTGCCCATAGACTTGCTGACCCGAAGGCTGTTGACGACACTCACAGCCCTACCAGACCGGCCACTTGGCGCAACACCCCTGTTCAGCTTAAAGTAGCATCCCGCCCAGCACCGGTCAGGACGAGCCCGTCACGAACAAGCTCTGAACTTGACGGCGGCTGCCTCATGGTGCGTGCGACACGCTCCGGCGGTAGTGGCCCGGTGTGACACCAAATGCGCGCCGGAAACAGCGACCGAGATGGCTTTGATCGGAAAAGCCAGTCTCGGCTGCCACGGCGGCAACCGGTTGCCCGACCCGCAATAGGTGTCGCGCCTCGTTCAACCTTTCAGATAGTCTGAAAATCTGCGGTGGAATGCCAAATTGTTTGCGGAACCGGCGCGAGAAGCCCTCGCGACTCATCCCGGCGAGGCGAGCCCCTTCGCTGACCGTTTCCCATGAGGCATTCCTCGCCTCCGTCCGTTCCTGAGGCATGCCGCCATCGCACCGGTGATCTTTGATGATTGCCGCAAGATCGAGCCAATCGATGCTTCCCTGCCGCCGCAACAGCAGCGACATTCCGGCAAACAGACCCATGGCATCGTAGACCCCCGGCGACGTATAGATATTGATGCAGAAGATGTCCATCGACTCGGAAAGGGAGCGGTGGGGCGTGCCGGCCGGAATTCTCACCCCCTGGCCGGGTGCGACATCGAACAGCGAGTCCTTCATCAGGAACCGCCGGCGTCCCGACAGGACGAATGTCAGTTGGTCCTCTTCATGGAAATGCACCGGCAGCGAGACATCCTGCCCGCACACGACCCCCAGTTCGACGATGTCGCTGCTGAACGGCCGCCAATATCGCCAGACGCCGTCGGCGCCCGTGCCCATGCCGATGTCCATGCCCTTGGGGAACTGAAATAACGCCACCATGACAAACCACCCTGCATCCGTAATCCGGCCGGACCGCCCTGTCCCCGACTCCGGCAGGGGCCCTCACGCATCAGCGCTCCGCAGCCTCTTGAGAGTCCCCAAGCTCCGCCGTCGCAACAAGCCCCGTCATGCGTTCGGAGTTTGCATTCGTACGACCGGCATCAAACCCCGGTTGCATGGGCGAATTCAAGATGGATCTCGCGCAGGCGCCGCACCACGTCGCCGACCTTGCCGTCCCCGATCGGATGCCCGTCGATCGCCACCACGCCCTGGACCAGCACCGACGCGCTGGTGATGAACACCTCCTTGGCGGTGACCGCTTCGGCAACGCTGAAAAGGCGCTCCTCCACCGGGATCTTGCGCTCCTCGCAGAGCTTGATCAACGCCTTGCGCGTGCATCCGTCGAGGATCGCGTTGAAGCGCGGCCGCGTCACCAGAACGCCGTCGGCGGTGACGATGAACGCCGACGACGACACGCCTTCGGTAACAAAGCCGTTTTCGACCATCAGCGCTTCCTGGCAGTCGGCGTCCACGGCCGATTGCCGCGACAGCACCTGCGCCAGAAGGGAAATGTTCTTGATGTCGCGGCGCGCCCAGCGGATATCGGGAACGGTCTTGACCGAAATGCCTTCGAGCGCTTCGCGCGATTCGATCATCTTCTTCGCTCTGACGAACATGACCAGCGTCGGTCGCGCATCCTTGGGAAAGGCGAAGTCACGCTCTGCCGCGCCACGCGTCACCTGCAGGTAGACGAAGCCCTCTTCCAACCCGTTCAGCGCAATAAGTTCCTTCAGCAGCGCGATGAGCCTGTCTGGTGTCTCCGGCAGGGCGAGAGAGATTTTTCCCGCAGAACGCTGAAGCCGCGCAAGATGCGATGAGCTGTCGATGATCCGGCCGTTCAGCACCGCCGCCACTTCATAGGTACCGTCCCCGAACAGAAATCCGCGATCGAGGATGGAAATCTTCGCGTCGGCAAGTGGGACAAAAGATCCATTTACATAGGCTATCTGTTTCATTGCCACAATTCTTCCAGCATTTATTGAATAACGATCCGGTAATCGGCTTGGGCAAGTCGGCCCGATTATTCCATCGCCGTTCGCTTGGCCGACGCCGCTTGCAGCAGCGGGGCCGCGATATCCAGAATGACCTCGACAGCCGCATCGCCGTCGCGCTCGTCCGCGGGTGCGTGAAACTCCGCAAGTTCGACACCGGCAAGCTGCGAGGCCGGGATCGCGGCGAAGATGTCGCGCAGCTGCGACGGCAGCAGGCCGTCCGGAACCGTGTAGTCCGCAGGGATATATCCCGGTTCCATCACATCCCAGTCGACATGGATCCAGACCGGCGCGCCGCCGATCTGGCGGAGCACATGGTCCGGCGTCGCATCGGCAGGAGCGATGATCCGCACGCCGGCCCGACGCAGAAGCTCGCCCTCGGCTGGATCGATGTCCCGCGCCCCGACCAGAATGACCTGTTCGGGCCGCAGGCCAGCCCCATGGCCGCTGTCCCAAAGCCCGCAGGCGGCGGCAACGACCATGCCGCCGAGATAGCCGGTGCTGGTCGTCTCGGGGGTATTGAAGTCGCCATGGGCGTCCACCCAGAGAACCACGGCGTCCGGAAGACGTTGCGCGACGACCGGCAGGGTCGCAATGCTCGCCGGGCAGGTGTTCGAGATCAGGACGCTCAGCTTTTCCCCGTCGATGCTCTCGGATATCGCATCCTTCAACGCGGCCAGCGTTGCGTGTGCCTGCGGAAGGCTGTCGCGCCAATCATCCTGGGCAGGGGGGGCAGCCTGGCCGACGACCCGTGCCTTCACGCCGTAGCGGCGTTCCAGGGCCCGGGCGACGCGCGCGGCACCTTCGATCGTCTGGGCGCTGCGATCGGCCACCCGGCCTTGTGAAACGATAAGATCAAACATCGGCTTTCAGGCTCCGCTCTCTTGAGACTGCAGAAGTTGGCCCAACACCCGGGCGAAGCGCATGGCGCCACCGTCGCAGAATGGAAAGGAAAGCGACGGTTCGCAAATATCCAGTTCCAGCAGCAGCGGCCTGCCGTCGTTGCCGCGGATGAGGTCGACGCGTCCGTAGAGCAGCGGCCTGCCGAGCCCGAGATGGTCGGCGGTGGCATCGAGGATCGCCAGTGCCACGGCCTGTTCATCCGCATCCGCGACCCGGGTCGCACGGAAATCGGGGGTCGGCCCGTTCACCGTCCCGTCGGACATGAGCAACGCGCTTTTGCGGATCGCGTGGCTGTAGACACGATCGAAATAGGTGAGATTGGTCTCACCGACCTGATCGACCGACGAAAGATACGGCTGGAGGATGACGCTGCGATTCTGCTCCAGAAGGCGGACGATGTGCTCGGTGGCCTCGTCTTCCGCCGTTCCGGCGAACCGCTTCACGTTTTTCGAATAGGAACCGACGGTCGGCTTGACCACCAGTTCGGCGGCTTGGCCGTTCGTGGCCAGGAAATCCCGCAATGCTGCCCGGGCGTCCTCCCCCGGTTCGACGAACCGGCTCGGCACCACCGGAACCCCGCGCGCGGCAAGATCGGCGAGATAATGCTTGTCCGATGCCCAACGCACCACCGACAGCGGATTGACCAGATTGGTCGTCGCAGCGACCCGCTCCGCCCAGGCCAGGAATTCTTCACGGCATTCGATGTAATTCCACGTCGACCGCAGGACGACGTGAGCGTAGCGCGACCAGTCGACGCCCGGATCGTCCCAGGCGCAGACTTCGGCCGGGACGCCAAGTTCCTCGCACGCCGCCAGCAGCAACGGCATGTCATCGTCGTTTTTCAGGTCGGTAACCGAGGTAGCCAGAGCGATAACGTGCATGGAGTCAATCCAATGTTGGAATAAGGACAACCGGTTGCCGAGCCGGTTGCCGGGATGTCGTGTCAATTCGGGATCACCAGACGCTTTCAGTCCGGCTGGCCCGCCAACGGGCTGGTATCCAGCCTGCCCTCGAAAACGAAGGCGGCCGGACCGCTCATCATGATGGGGGCCTGCTCGTCCGGCCATACGATGTCCAGCTCGCCGCCGGGCAAAACCACGGAAACGCTGCGGTCGACGCGGCCGCGCCGCATCATCACCGCCGCCGCGGCGCAGGCACCGGTGCCGCAAGCCAGCGTTTCGCCCGCGCCATACTCGTAAACCCGGAGAATCAGGCGTTTGCGGTTCACGACCCTGACGAAGCCGACATTCACCGTCGGTGGCAGGACGCGCGATTTCTGCAAGGCCGGTCCGATGTCTGCGACCGGTGCGCCGGTCTCGTCATCCACCTCCAGCACCGCATGCGGGTTTCCGGTCGACACGGCGGCGAAGCGGATGCGCCGGCTGCCATCGAGATCGACTTCGTAGAGGTCCTGCTCGCTTTCGAAGCCGGCCAGCGGAATTCTGTCCGGAGCGAAGGCAGGGATGCCCATAGCCACCTGGAATCGTTGGCCGCCGAGCACATCCACGGCATGCGTTCCGCTTGGGCTGTCGAGCAGGAAGCGATCTCCCGTCGCAAGTCCCGCGCGCACCACCCAGGCGGCGACACAACGCGCACCGTTGCCGCATTGCATCGACGGCGATCCGTCCGGAGTCCAGATGCGGTAGGAGGCGACGGCCTGCGCACTGCGCGGCACCGCGATGCCGAGAATCATGTCGCAGCCAACGCCCATGCGGCGATCCGACAGATACCGGCACAGGGCTGCCGAAGGCTCCGGCACCTCACGCAGGTCCAGGACGACGACATCATTGCCGGCGCCGTGCATCTTGCTGAATGGAAGCGTGGGGAAGTCATGCAAGGGCGGTCGTCCTTCTTCGGGTTCAAAGTCGTTCAGCGAGGCACGGCGCGGGGATATGCCGTCACCACGGCACGGTTTCGTCCATATGAACGAAGGTTCCCGTCGGCCCGTCGCTGTCGAGCAAGGCCATGCGCACGCCGGTGGCGGCCCCGACCGGTATTTCTAAATACCCTTCGCCGTCGTTCATGTCGGTTTTGGTATAGCCGGGATGGACCGCATTCACCTTGATGGTCGTCCCGCGCAATTCGTACGCCAAATGTACGGTCCAGGAATTGACCCCGCTTTTTGCGGCGCTGTAGGCCGGGAGCGATTTGAAATGATCGCTGTAGGCGTATGAGTCCGGATTGCTGTGGGTGCCGATCGAGGCGAGAAGGCTGGAAAGGTTGACGATGCGCCCGGCCGCCGACTTGCGGATCAGGGGCAGGAATGCCTGCGTGACCGCGACGACGCCGAAGAGATTGGTGTCGAACGTCTCGCGCCATTGCGTCAGAGGCTGCTCGGACGGCTGCTTGCCATATTGCTCGATGCGGATCGCCGCGTTGTTGACGAGAATATCGAGCCGGCCGAACTCGCGCTCGACGTCGCCGGCCGCGGCCCGGATCGTTTCGTCGCTGGTGACGTCGAGATGGATGGGCTGGACGGCAAGCCCCTCCCCGCGCAGCGTCTCCGCCGCCATGGCTGCCCGGTCCGGATTGCGCCCGGCCACCAGGACATGGACGCCGTTGCGGGCAAGCTGGCGCGCCGTCTCAAGGCCGATCCCGCGCGTTGCACCGGTAACGAGGGCGATCTTGGCAGGTTGGTACGACATCGGGTATCCGTCGGTTGGTTGGGCGATGGAACAGGGTGGAGAGGGGGCGAGCACCGCCGGCCGGACGGCAGGACGGAGCTTTCCGGCAGGAGGATTCCCGGGCCAGCCTTATTGGATGCACGCAGCTCCGGACCGACGATGGGCGGGCTGGATCGCATTCATTCGGGACAACGGCGACCACCCCGCCGTCCCGCGCTGCCGCAGATCGGCAAGGAACCCGGCCACCGCCGGGCCGAAACGGTCCGTGTCGACCAGGAAGGCGTCATGCCCCTGCGGCGATTCCAGCGGCAGGAATTTGGCATCCACCCCGCCCGCCCGCAGTCCGACCGCGATCTGCCGTTGCTGGCTCAACGGGAACAGGACATCGCTGGGCACGCCCAGGACCAGCGCCCGATCGAGGCTCAACCGGGCCAATGCCAGGTCGGCGCTGCAGCCATAGGCATCGCCGAGGTCGAACCAGTCCATGCAGCGGCTGAGATAGAGATAGCAGTTGGGGTCGAAGCTGCGTACGAACCGGCGCGCATGGCTTTCCAGATAGCTCTCGATTTCGAATTCGCGGCCGAAGGAATCATCCTGGCCGCGCTGTGCCGCATCCAAACGCAGTCGGCCGAAACGGCCATCCCACTCCAGGGCCGAGCGGTAGCTGATGACCCCAAGCTTGCGCGCGGTCATCATCCCGCATTCAGGATAACGCGCGTGGTCGTAATGGCCGCCGTTCCAATGCGGGTCGAGCCGGATCGCCTCGCGCTGCAACGAACGTACGGCGATCGAAAACGGCAACGCGTGGACCGCGCTGGAAATGCTGATGTGGCTGCACGCCAGACCGGGATGCCGTGCCAGAAGCGACAGCGCCGTCATCCCACCCATGGAATTGCCGATGACGCAGGCCAGCCGATCGATGCCCAGCGCCCGTACCGTGAAGGCGGCCGCGTCGGCGATGTCCTCGATCGAGAGTTCGGGAAACTCCAGCCGATAGGGACATCCGGTGGCCGGGTCGATCGAAGCCGGCCCGGTCGAACCGTTGCAGCTCCCCAACGAATTGACGCAGATCACATGCCATAGGTCCGTATCGATCGGCTTGCCGGGTCCGAGCATTTCCTCCCACCAGCCGGGCGTGGGATCGCCGTCATGCGAAGCCGCATGCGCGCTGGGCGAAAGTCCGGTGACGATCAGAATCGCATTGTCGTGCGTGTCTTGCGGCTTGCCCCAGCTTTCATATGCGATGCGCGCACCATGCAGCACGCCGCCCCGCTTCATCGGAAAGGCGGCGGGCAGATCGATGAACCGGGTCGCCGGAGGAATGAATTCGCTCATTTGCCTGGAGAATGCTGGAATTATTGCGGAACGAAGGCCGGTAAGCCCTTCGATGGAAGCCGGTACGGTGTCGCGGCCGGTCAGGCTTCCAGCGACGCCAGCCAATCGTCGTCCGAACCTTCGGTGACGCCGTCGAACAGAAAGGTCGACAGGTAACGCTCGCCGGTGTCGGGCGCCATGGCGAGGATCACCGATCCTTCCGGTGCGCTTTCCGCCACCCGCAGGGCGGTCGCCACGGTGGCGCCGGCGGAGATGCCCACGAAGATTCCTTCCTCCGCGGCGAGGCGGAGCGCCACATCGCGGCCGGCCACCTCGTTCACCTCCAGCAGTTCGTCGATCACCTCGCGGTCGAGGATGCTGGGAACGAAGTTCGGCGCGAGGCCCTGGATCTGGTGAACGTTCCAGCCCTTGCCGGACAGCACGGCGGCATTGTCCGGCTCGGCCACGACGATCCGCACCTCCGGCCGCGCCAGTTTCAACATCTGGCCGATGCCGGTCAGCGTTCCGCTGGTCCCGAAACCGGTAACGAAGTAGTCGAGACGCTTTCCGGCGAAATCGGCAAGGATCTCCGACGCCGTCGTCTGGCGGTGGTACGAAGGGTTGGCGGGGTTGTCGAATTGCCGGGCGCGGAACCAGCCGTATTTTTCGGCCAGCTCGTCGGCGATGCGGTTGCCGCCGCTGCTGCCCAGCGCGCTGGGAAACAGCAGGACCTTGCCGCCATAGGCGCGGATCAGCTTGCGCCGTTCCACCGAATACCCGTCGCCCATCACCGCGACGAAGCGATAGCCGCGCGCCGCCGCAACCATCGCAAGCGCAATCCCGACATTGCCGGACGTGCACTCCACGATGGTATCGCCCGGCTTCAGCAGTCCCTTCCTTTCGGCATCGAGCACAACGGAGAGCGCCAGCCGGTCCTTGACCGAACCGCCGGGATTGAACTTCTCCAGCTTCGTGTAAACCGTCACATGTTCCGGCGCGAGCCGGTTCAGCCTGACGATCGGCGTGCGGCCGATCGTGTCGAGAACGCTGTCGTAGAGCGGCATCGGAAGATCCTCGGCAAGGAAGCGATAAGGGGAAGGAACGTCACGCCTGCGTCAGTCGGCGGAACCGACCGTCGATCTTTCATCCGCCCGCTGCCCGCTTTCCGATCGTCCCGCACCGGCAAAGGTGAACGGGCACTTGTCGGTTCGTTCGACATTGTCCTCGATGATGCCGTATTGCCACCATTCGAGCCCCTCGGAGCCGTACGAACCGAGTTGGAGTGATCGCGACACGCCGTCATATCTGGCAATCCGGTCACGGATGTTGTTGCGGACCTTCCTTCCGGTGGGGCTGTTGCCGGCGACGACGTCGAAGCGTTCGCGGGGATTGATCACGAACAGGAAGTGCGCACCCAGGTTGCGGCTTCGGCGAACCTTATGCGCGGGATGGCTCATGTTGCAGAACAGCTGCATGCCATTGAAGCACATGGACCAGGACGGCGAATGGGGATCGGCTGCGACGTCCTGCGGCCACGGAATCGGGTCGATCTCGTGCAGCTTCTGGAGAACGCTCCAGCCGAAGGTATGGTAGTCCGCCCACGAGCCATCCCGGATCGCATCCAGGGAAAAGGCGACGACCAGCGGAGATGCCGTGTTGAGATTGCCGTCCCATCCTTTCGAGCACTCGACATATTCGACGAGACCGTCCGCGAGATGCCGGATGCCGGCCGGGTCGACCGATTCGACAAAAATGAACTTCAATATTGCTTTTCGGATTGCGCTTCTTCCAAAAATGCAGGGGAAGTCCTGATCATCAACGAGCCGGGTCTTGATGTCGCCAAGAACAGCGCGGTGCCAATCGCAACCCTCCGTCGAAGCCTGCTCCTGAGACAGCATTCTTGCTTTTCGATGATTGGCACCCATTCCATTCTTATCCGCCCGCTGCGTACGATCGCACGGCGAACCATCGACGGAAGAAGGCGCGTCAAGAATAGAGACGTCGACCATGATTATTCTACTCCCAGTTATTCTCTTGTGGTTCGCCACGCCATGACGCCGCTTGAGTTCTGTTTCGGCTGCCCAGCGGATAGGAGCATCGAACTCCGGTGTATTTGCTTACTTTCAAACCGGACTTTTAGGCTTGGTCGCGGATACGACGCGCTCTGCCTGCTCCCGGTCACGTCAACCCGAAAGGATGCAACGATGTGTATTGCCTGCTTGAATGCGACATTTACGGTGGGAACGGGCCGGATACCCTGCTCCCCGTTCGGGCGTGGAGCGGAGGCCGGAAAGAAGTATTTTGCTCGACTGCATAATGGTCTTTGGACATTGATAGCCGACGGACGAAAAAGCAACTAAAAATATGCTTAAGTGCACCGTTCACATGCGAAACGGGTATCAAACCTGACAAGCCCTTTCTAGAACGAATGTGACCGTGCGGAATGCAGAGATAAAAAATGCGCTGCCTGTCGAAAGCATTATTTTAAAAGAAAATCTTATAAAATACTCTGCTTTCCGCTTCTCTGCCGGTATGCGGGATCACCGTCCAGTTCCGCGATTTTCCGCAGCGGATTTTGGGGTTCGGCAAGCAGGTCACATCCGTTCCAGACGGCGACAGCCCGATCCTGATATCCAGTGGTCCGGGAGCGCCGTATGGAAAGCCATCCATGCGAGCCGGCACGTCTTCGGGGAGTACGGCATGACCGCCGCCTTGTCCGCATTTTCATATCTGCTGGTGGTCGGCGCCGGCGTGAGCGTCGCTCTGCAGCAGGTTCTGAACGCAAACCTGCGGGCCGAACTCGGGTCGCCCTGGTGGGCGGGCTTCATCAGCTATTTCGTCGGCATGCTGGCGATGCTGTCAGTCGCGCTGACCTCCTCCAGCCCCCGGCTGTCCGATTCGTTGGCCGGGTCGACGTCTTGGCTGTCATGGACTGGGGGGCTTTTCGGCGCGCTGTTCATCGGAACCGCGATTCTCATGGTTCCCCGCCTCGGCGCCGCGACGGTTCTCGCCTTGATCGTCGTCGGACAAATGCTCGGCTCGCTCGCCTTTGACCATTTCGGACTGTTCGGGCTTCCCCACCACCCGGTCAGCCTCACCCGGCTGGCCGGCGCGGCCTCTCTGCTCCTCGGCGTCGTCCTGATCCGCCTTTGAATCCGGGAGGCCACGGTGAAGCTCGTCATCATTTCCGACATCCATGGCAACCACGAAGCCTTGCGTGCCTTGCCTGAAGAGTATGACGAACTCTGGGTCCTTGGCGATCTCGTGAACTACGGACCGCAGCCGAGGGAAGTCGTTGCGGACATCATGGATAAGGCTTCCCTGGTCGTACAAGGCAATCATGACCACGCGGTGGCCTACGACGACGACTCACGCTGGAGTCCGCGCTATCGCCCGATAGCCGAAGCGACCAGGCGATACACCTCCTCCGTCCTCAGCGAAGCACAGAAGGTTTATCTCCGCGGGCTTCCGCAGCAGGCGCAGGCCAAACGCGACGGTCTGCTGTTTCACCTGACTCACGCAATGCCTTCGGACCCGCTCTACGGACGCTACCCGACGGACACAGAGGGATGGGATTCGGTACTCGATGGACTGCAGGCGGATGTCCTTCTTGTCGGGCACACCCACGTGCCGATACTTCGCAAGGTCCGTGACAGGATCGTGCTGAATCCGGGAAGCCTCGGCCAACCTCGAACCGGCACTTCGCTGGCAAGCTACGCTGTCTGTCAAAACGGCCACTTCGAACTTAAATCCTTCCGGTACCCGGTTGAAGCAACTGTTGCAAAGCTCAGGGAACTGGCGTTGCCGCGTCCGGTCGAAAGCGAACTTGTCGCTATTCTCGAAACCGGTTCGGCTTGAACTTCCCAATGGTTCCGTTAGGTGTCGCGCCCTCCCTGGGCCGACCTGCACCAGAGGGTGGGGTCACGTCCGTCAAGGTAGCGGAAATTAGGAGGTGCTCATGAGCGTCGTGGATCAGGCCGCCTTTGTGGATTGTAGAGCGGTGATGGCGGGTTCGTTGGCGGGTGCGATACCGCTCATGGTTTCGAGTATCAGGTAACGGTGCTGAAGCTGCCAGTCATCGTTTTGCTCCAAAAGCACAGCGCCAACCAGTCTTCGGACACTGTCCTCGTTGGGAAAGATGCCGACGACGACGGTACGGCGTTTGACTTCCTTGTTGAGGCGTTCGATGGGGTTGGTCGAATGCAGTTTGGTGCGATGCGCCTCGGGGAAATCCATGTAGGCCAGCACATCATGCTCGGCGTCATCGAGCAGTGCTGCGACCTTGCGGAAGCGCGGCCGGAGCTGATCGGCGATATGGCGCCATGCCTCGCCGGCGGTCTTGCGGTCGGGCTGGACGAAGATCTGGCGTACGGCGGCCGACACCATGGTCTGCTGGTCCTTGGGCACATGGCAGAGCAGCGAGCGCAGGAAATGCACCCGGCACCGTTGCCACGTCGCCTGGAAGACACGGGTTGACCGCCGCCTTGTTTCCGCCATGGGCGTCAGAGATCACCAGCTTGACGCCGCTCAGACCACGACATTCAGCTTGCGCAGAAACTCGATCCAGAAGATCTCGGCCTCCGACGGACCGATGTCCATGCCCAGCACCTCGCGGTGGCCGTCGGTGTTGACCGCCACGGCGATGGTGATGGTGACGGCGACCGAGACGATGCGCCCGTTCTGGCGCACCTTCACGTAGGTGGCGTCGAGCCACAGGCATGTGAACCGGGCCGGGAATCCCGGAGGCCATTTGTGTTGAGTCACGCCGCGATGGCGACGTCCTCGGTTTGGGCATAGTAGCGCGCTTCGGCCTCGGCGGGAGGAATGTTGCCGATGGGTTCGAGCAGGCATCGGTGATTGAACCAATCGACCCATTCCAAGGTGGCGAACTCAACAGCCTCCAAGGTGCGCCAGGGCCCGCGGCGCCGGATCACCTCGGTCTTGTAGAGACCGTTGATGGTCTCGGCCAGGGCGTTATCGTAGGAATCGCCAACGCTGCCCACGGAGGGCTCGACACCGGCATCGGTCAGGCGCTCGGTGTATCGAATAGCGGCATATTGCGAACCCCTGTCGGAGTGATGAATGAGACCGCCGTCTCTGGCCGGTCGGCGGTCGTGAAGTGCCTGCTCCAGAGCGTCCAGTACGAAGCCTGTGTGGGCTGTGCTGGACACCCGCCAGCCCACGATGCGGCGCGCGAAGGCGTCGATGACGAAGGCCACGTAGACGAAGCCCTGCCATGTCGATACGTACGTGAAATC
>NZ_VTTK01000071.1:0-11624 GCF_008365135.1 Azospirillum sp. Sh1
CACATCCGCCGCTGATCTGCGGAGTTTCCTGGATCCCCGCCTTCGCGGGGATGACGCAAAGTTCCTTTTGTTCCAGACGCTTAGCAATACTTGAAATTGTGTGAATGCCATAGCGCGAAGGCGGGGATCCAGGCGTCTCCCCAGCGCTCGTCCGACGGCAAAGCATGGATTCCCGCCGTCGCGGGAATGACGGCCGACAGGGGCTGTGGTTTTGGGCCAGTATTTGGGAGCGCGTGTGCGATGCTGGAGTTCTTCGAACCGGAAGAGACCGTCGGCCGTCTGTGGCACCGCCTGATCGGCGGACGGTCGAGCTATCCGCATCATCCGGACGCCGCCGTGACGCTGGAGACGATGCGTCCGCGGCTGGCGGTGTTCTTCCGGGCGCTGGGCGGCGACCGCGGGGTTCGGCTTGCCGCCGGGACCGCCGCGGTGTCGGGGCACCGGCTGTCGCTGCTCGGCCGCATCGGGCTGGGGGAGGAGCGGGTGGAGCGGGCGGCGCTCGACGGCAATGTGCTCCAGCTTCCGACGGCCATCGACCTGTTTCCCGACCCGGCGCTGAACGAGCGGCTCTATGAATGGCTCGCCGCCTTCTTCGCCCATGCCGAAGCCGAGCCGGCTCCCGCCGACCCGCTGCAGGCCGACCTGCAGGCACTGCGCGGCGCGGCGGCCACCACGGTGCGGGTGCTGACGCGCTGGCCCGGCCTGTCCGGCATGCATGAGGAACTGGCCCGCGCCGTCGCCGTCATCCGGCCGCCCCGCCGCCTGCCGCCGGTGGAGGCGGATGTCGAGCGCGCCGTCCTGGCGCTGCTCGGCGCCGGTGCCGTCACCAGCGAAGGCGCTCGCATGCTCGCGCCCACCATCCCGCTGTCTGACTTCACGGCTCCCTATGGCTATGCCCGCATGCTGCCGGTGCCGCTGTGGGGCCTCGTCGTACCGGGTGCCGAGCGTGACGCCGCCGCCGCGGTGGACAGCCCCGGCGAGGGCGGGCAGGCGGCCGAGGGCGACCAGCGCCGCCGCGCCGCGACCCGCCGGCAGACCGACCAGATCCAACGCAACGACCCGCTGATCCTCAACCGCTTCGAAAAGATGCTGAGCCTCGCCGAGGCGCTGAACATCCCGCGCGCGGTCGATGACGACGACGCGGAGAATGCCCGCAAGGCCGCCGACGACCTCGACGAGATCGCGGTCGGCGCGCATCAGCGCAAGGCGTCGACCACGCTGAAGCTCGACCTCGACCTCGGCGCGCCGGTGGTGGACGACACGCCGCTGGTGGCGGCCCTGAGCTACCCGGAATGGGACCACGGTCGGCAGGCCCATCTTCCCAACCATTGCCGGGTGATCGCCGAAACCGCACCGGCCGACGGCGAGTCCTGGCAGCCCGATGCCGCGGCCCAGCGCCGCATCCGGCAGGTCCGCCGCCAGTTCGAGGCGCTGCGCCCGCGTCGCATGATGTTCACCGGGCAGGCCGATGGCGACGAGCTGGATCTGGCCGCCCTGGTGCGCAGCCGGGCCGATCTTCAGGCCGGCGGCTGCGGCAGCGACCGCGTGCACCAGCAGGTGCGCAGCGCCGCCCGCGATCTGGCGGTGGCGGTGCTGGTCGACGGCTCTCTCTCCACCGACGGCTGGATCGAGGGCCGCCGCGTTCTGGATGTGGAGAAGGAGGCGCTGCTGGCGTTGACCCACGGCCTGACCGCCTGCGGCGATGCCCATGCGCTCTATTCCTTCACCTCGCGCCGGCGCGACTGGGTGCGGGTGCAGACGCTGAAGGGCTTCGAGGAGCCGCTGGGCGCCACCGTCACCCGCCGCATCGGTGCGCTGAAGCCCGGCTACTACACCCGCATGGGTGCGGCGATCCGCCACGTCACCGCCCAGCTTGCCGACCGGCCGAACCGCCACCGGCTTCTGGTCCTGCTGACCGACGGCAAGCCCAACGACGTGGACCATTACGAAGGCCGCTATGGCATCGAGGACACCCGGCAGGCGATCCGCGAGGCACGGCGCGACGGGCTGGCGGTCTTCGCCATCACCGTCGACGCCCAGGCGCGCGACTACATCCCCTATCTGTTCGGGCGCGGCGCCTATGCCATATTCCCGCAGGTTTCCCACCTGACCAAGGCGTTGCCGGCGCTCTACCGGCAGGTCGCCTGCGCCGCCTGACCGAAAAAGGACCATCGACCATGAGCGAACCGGTGCAGATCGGACCCGTGAAGATCGGACCCGTAAAAATCGGAATCGTCACCATCTCCGACCGTGCCAGCCGCGGCGTCTACGAGGACAAGGGCGGCCCGGCGATCGCTGAGGAGTTGACGCGCATCGTCGCCTCCCCCTGGGTGGCGGAGGCGCGGGTCATCCCGGACGAACTGGACCTGATCGCCGCGACCCTGACCGAGCTGTGCGACGTCGCCGGCTGCGATCTGGTGGTGACCACCGGCGGCACCGGCCCGGCCCCGCGCGACGTGACGCCGGAGGCGACGGAGCGGGTCTGCGACAAGATGATGCCCGGCTTCGGCGAATTGATGCGATCGGTCAGTCTGCGGGTGGTGCCGACCGCCATCCTGTCGCGCCAGACCGCAGGCATCCGGGGCCGCAGCCTGATCGTCAACCTGCCGGGCAAGCCATCGGCCATCCATGATTGCCTGATGGCGGTGTTTCCCGCGATCCCCTATTGCCTCGACCTGATCGGCGCCGGCCGGATCGAAACCGATCCGCAAATCTGCGTGGCATTTCGACCGAAATCCTGAAATCGCAAAATCATCACACTTTGTATGGAAATAAAGAGGGGCTGCGACAAAATAGCGTTCAGGTCTTCCACTTGACGGCGGTCAAGCATCGGCAGTGGTGGCGGGAGGAATATTCCCTCACAAGAAACATCCAGCCGAGACGACGCCATGAAGACCAAGCTCTCCCTCGTCACCGTCAGCGCCGCCGCACTGATGATCCTGTCCGGTATCGGCGCCGCTTCGGCGGCTGAAACGCTCTATGCCGACCCGAAGGTCAAGCAGCCCACGCTCAGCGTCGTCCAGGACCCGGCCGCCGTCCCGGCGCCGGAAAAGGCCGGCAAGCGGGCGCCGAAGACCCACAAGGTGCAGTTGACGACGTCCGAGGTCGAATCGACCCTTGATGACGGCACCACCTACACCTATTGGACCTTCAACAACACGGTTCCGGGTCCGATGGTGCGGGTGCGGGTCGGCGATACGGTGGATGTCTCGATCTCCAACGCGCCGGAATCGACGATGAACCATTCCGTCGACTTCCATGCCGCGACCGGTTTCCTCGGCGGCGGCCAGATCACCCAGGTGGAGCCGGGCCAGACCAAGTCCTTCAGCTTCAAGGCGCTGACCCCCGGCGTCTTCGTCTATCACTGCGCCACGCCGATGGTCGCCCACCACATTTCCAAGGGCATGTACGGCCTGATCGTGGTGGAGCCGGAAGCCGGCCTGCCGCCGGTCGATCACGAATTCTACGTGATGCAGCAGGAAATCTACGCCACCAAGGCCAAGAACCTGGCGAATGCCGAGGACGACTATGACGGCCTCGTCAACGAGCGTCCCAGCTACCTCGTGTTCAACGGCACCGTCGGTGCGCTGACCAAGGATAAGCCGCTGAAGGCGAAGGTCGGCGAGACGGTCCGCCTGTTCTTCGGCGTCGGCGGCCCGAACCTGACCTCTTCCTTCCACGTCATCGGCGAGATCTTCGACAAGGTCTATAACCTGGGCGGCCTGGAAAGCGAGCCGTCGAAGGGCATCCAGACCGTCACCGTCGCCCCCGGCGGCGCCACCATGGTGGAGTTCAAGGTCGAATATCCCGGCAAATACGCCCTGGTCGACCATGCGCTGAGCCGTGCCACCAAGGGCCTGATCGGCATCCTGGAAGTCGAAGGCAAGCCCGACGACAGCATCATCAAGGACAAGAGCGGCGACAGCCGCAAGCAGTTGGGCGAGATGAAGCACTGAGCGGTTCGTGAGTTGTGATGGGTTATCGTCGGCCGTCATCCCCGCGAAGGCGGGGAACCAGGAGACTTTGCGTCTAAGCCCTTGAACGGGGCTGGATTCCCGCCTTCGCGGGAATGACGGCCGAGCGAAGTTCAGGATGAGATCCGATGCGGTAAAGCCGCTCTCCCGCAAGGGAGGGCGGCTTTTCCGCGTGTGCGTGGTCTATTCGCTGCGGCTCAACGGCTGCTCAACCGGTCCCCCGGCAGCCTCTCGTCGAGCGCCAGATTCAGCAGCAGCACATTGACCCGCGGTTCGCCGAACAGGCCGAGCTGCCGGCCCTCGGTGTACTCCGCCACCAGGGCGCGGACGCGCTCGGGCGGCAGGCCGCGGGCCTTGGCGACGCGCTCCACCTGGAAGGCTGCGCCCGCCGGCGATATGTGCGGGTCCAGGCCGCTGCCCGACGCGGTGGCGAGGTCGGCCGGGACCGGCCCCGGCGCGTCGGGATTGGCCGTCCGCAGATCCGCGATGGCCTTGGCCTGCGCCTCGATCAGCGCCTTGTTGATCGCGCCCAGATTGCCGGCGCCGCTGTTCGCCGCGTCATAGCCTTGGCCGGCCGCCGACGGGCGCGGGTGGAAATAGGCGTCCCCGGCGAAGGACTGGCCGATCAGCGAGGAGCCGACGATGGTGCCGCCGCGCTCGATCAGGCTGCCGTTGGCCTTTGCCGGAAACAGCAGTTGCGCGGCGCCGGTGACCGCCAGCGGGTAGAGAAGGCCGGTCAGCACCGTCATGACGACGATGAGGACGAAGGCGGGGCGAAGTTCCCTGGTCATGCGATGAGGCTCCTCACACGAGGCCGAGCGTGGTGATGGCCATGTCGATCAGCTTGATGCCGACGAAGGGCACCGCCAGACCGCCGAGGCCGTAGATCAGCAGGTTGCGCCGCAGCAGGCTGGCCGCATCCGCCGGGCGGTAGGTGACGCCCTTCAGCGCCAGCGGAATCAGCGCGACGATGATCAGCGCGTTGAAGATGATCGCCGACAGGATGGCGCTCTGCGGGCTGGCCAGCCCCATGACGTTCAGCGCCTGCAGCTGCGGATAGGCGGCGATGAACAGTGCCGGGATGATGGCGAAATACTTCGCCACGTCGTTGGCGATGGAGAAGGTGGTCAAGGCGCCGCGGCTCATCAGCAGCTGCTTGCCGATCATGACGATCTCGATCAGCTTGGTCGGGTCGCTTTCCAGATCCACCATGTTGCCGGCTTCGCGCGCCGCCTGGGTGCCGGTGTTCATGGCGACGCCGACATCGGCCTGGGCCAGGGCCGGCGCGTCGTTGGAGCCGTCGCCGCACATGGCGACCAGCCGCCCGTCCGCCTGATAGGAGCGGATCAGTTCCAGCTTCTTCTCCGGCGTCGCCTCGGCCAGGAAGTCGTCCACCCCGGCCTCGGCGGCGATGGCGGCGGCGGTCAGCGGGTTGTCGCCGGTGACCATCACCGTCTTGATGCCCATGCTGCGCAGGGTCAGGAAGCGCTCGCGGATGCCGGGCTTGACGATGTCCTTCAGATAGACGACGCCAAGCGCCCGGCCGTCGCGCGCCACCACCAGCGGCGTGCCGCCCGCCTTGGCCACCCGCTCCACGGCCAGCGTCAGGTCGCGCCCTGCGCTGCCGATCCCCTTGGCGATCCCCATTGCGATCCCCTTGGCGATCATCGCCGCGATGGTGTCCGGCGCCCCCTTGCGGATCCGCGTGTCCGTCGCGGCGACGTCCACCCCGCTCATCCGCGTCTGGGCGGTGAAAGGAATGAAGGTCAGCCCGCCGCGGTCCAGCGCCGCCGGATCGAAGCCGAAGCGCTGACGGGCCAGCGCCACGATCGACTTGCCCTCCGGCGTATCGTCGGCCAGCGACGACAGGAAGGCCGCCTCGGCAAGCTCGCGTTCGGCGATGCCGCCGACCGGGATGAACTCCGACGCCTGCCGGTTGCCCAGCGTGATGGTGCCGGTCTTGTCGAGCAGCAGCACGTCCACGTCGCCCGCCGCCTCCACCGCGCGGCCGGACTTGGCGATGACGCTGAAGCGGACCAGCCGGTCCATGCCGGCGATTCCGATGGCGGACAACAGGCCGCCGATGGTGGTCGGGATCAGCGTCACCAGCAGCGCGATCAGGAAGGCCACCGGGATGGCGGCGCCCGAATAATCGGCGAATGCCGGCAGGGTCATCACCACCAGCAGGAAGATGATCGACATTCCCGCCAGCAGGATGTTCAGCGCGATTTCGTTCGGCGTCTTCTGCCGCTTGGCGCCCTCGACCAGCGCGATCATCCGGTCGAGGAAGCTTTCGCCCGGATTGGCGGTGATGCGGACGACGATACGGTCCGACACCACCCGCGTGCCGCCGGTGACGGCCGAGCGGTCGCCGCCGGATTCGCGGATCACGGGGGCGGATTCGCCGGTGATGGCGCTTTCGTCCACCGTGGCGATGCCGGACACCACATCGCCGTCGCCGGGGATCACGTCGCCCGCCTCGACCAGCACGAGGTCGCCGGCGCGGAGGCTGGCAGCCGGCACCGACTGGTGGGTGGTGGCGTCGACGCTGGCGACCTTCCGGGCGGCGGTTTCGGTCTTGGTCTTGCGGAGGCTGGCGGCCTGGGCCTTGCCGCGCCCCTCGGCGACCGCCTCGGCGAAGTTGGCGAACAGCACGGTGAACCACAGCCAGGCGGCGATCTGCCCGGCGACGCCGATGCCGGCGCTCCCATTGGCGCCGGCATTGCCGAACCCGGCGAGATCGCGCAGGACCAGAACGGTGGACAGCGCGGCCACCACGGCGGTGACGAAGATGACGGGGTTCCTGACCAGCTCGCGCGGGTCCAGCTTGCGGACGGCGACGCCGGCGGCCTGGGCGGCGATCCGGGCGTCGAACAGGGAAATCTCCGAAGTGCGGTGCATCATCGGTGGCATCCTCAGAAGAAGGTCCCGGTGCCGAGCATCAGATGCTCCACCACCGGCCCCAGCGCCAGCGCCGGGAAGAAGGTCAGGCCGCCGACGATCAGCACGATGCCGACCAGCAGCCCGATGAACAGCCCGCCATTGGTCGGGAAGGTGCCGGCCGACGGCGGGACCGCCCGCTTGGCCGCCAGCCCGCCGGCAATCGCCAGCACCGGCAGGATCACCAGGAAGCGGCCGAGCAGCATGGCGAGCGCGATGGTGGTGTTGTGGTACAGGCTGTTGGCGCCGAAGCCGGCGAAGGCCGACCCGTTGTTGCCGGTGCCGGAGCTGTAGGCGTACAGCACCTCGCTCAGCCCATGCGGGCCGGGGTCCTGGATGCCGGCCAGCCCGGCCGGCAGCACCAGCGTCAGCGCCGAAAATCCCAGCACGCCGAGCGGCAGCGTCAGGGTGGCGATCATCGCCAGCTTGATCTCCTTCGCCTCGATCTTCTTGCCGAGATATTCCGGCGTGCGGCCGACCATCAGCCCGGCGATGAAGACGGCGAGCAGGACGAAGATCAGCATGCCGTACAAGCCGGCGCCGACCCCGCCGAACACCACCTCGCCCAGCATCATGTTGACCATCGGAATCATGCCGCCCAACGGCATGAAGCTGTCATGCATGGCGTTGACCGACCCGTTGGAGGCGGCGGTGGTCGCCACCGCCCACAGCACCGAATTGACGATGCCGAAGCGGACCTCCTTGCCCTCCATGTTCCCCGCGGCGGGATCGAGCCCTGCGGCGATGGCGGCCGGATTGCCCTGCAGCTCCGCCCAATAGGCGACGCCCAGCCCGGCGAGGAACAGGATGCCCATGGCGGCGAAGATCGCCCAGCCCTGGCGCCGGTCGCCGACCATCCGGCCGAAGGTGTCGGTCAGCCCGGCGGCGAGCAGCAGCAGGAAAATCATCTCCACGAAGTTGGCCAGCGGCGTCGGGTTCTCATACGGATGGGCGGAGTTCACGGAGAAGAAGCCGCCGCCGTTGGACCCCAGCTGCTTGATCGCCTCCTGCGAGGCGACCGGCCCTTGCGCGATCACCTGCCGGGCCCCCTCCACCGTGTGGGCGACGGTATAGCTGTCCAAATTCTGCGGCACGCCCTGGCTGACCAGGACCAGCGCCGTGACGATGCTGATGGGCAGCAGCACATAGAGCGTCGCCCGCGTCATATCGACATAGAAGTTGCCGACCGTGCGGGCCGAACGCCGCGCGAATCCGCGGATCAGCGCCACCAGCACGGCGATGCCCGTCGCCGCCGACACGAAATTCTGCACCGTCAGCCCGGCCATCTGGCTCAGGTAGCTCAGCGTGCTTTCGCCGCCATAGGCCTGCCAGTTGGTGTTGGTCATGAAGCTGACGGCGGTGTTGAAGGCGAGGTCCGGCGGCACCGGTGCCATGCCCGCCGGGTTCAGCGGCAGCCAGCCTTGCGCGCGCAGCAGCGCGTACAGCAGCAGGAATCCCAGCAGGTTGAAGGCCAGCATGGCCAGCGCGTAGGCCGTCCAGTGCTGCTCCTGGTCGGGGCGGATGCCGCACAGCCGGTAGATGCCCCGCTCGACCGGGCCGAGAACGCGGTCGAGCAGGACCCGCTCGCCGCTGAAGACGCGGGCCATATAGCCCCCGGCGACCGGGGTGAGCGCGATCAGCAGCGCGCAGAAGACGATGATTTGAAGGATGTCCGCAGTGTTCATCGGAAAGGTCTCCTCAGAACCGCTCGGGACGGATCAGGGCGTAGCCGAGGTAGCCGAGCAGCCCTACGGCCACCAGCCCGCCCAGGATGAGATCGACGGTCATGGTCCTTTTGCCTTTCCCGCTCACAGCCGGTCGAAGGCGCGGACGGCGGCGGCGCTCAGCCCGAAAAAAGCCAGCGCGACGGCCAGAAATATAATGTCGAGCACGCGGTTGCCCTCCCTTGTTGCGCGTGCCCCTTCAATTGCGCAGGGCCGCGTAAAGGGTCGATGCGGATTTCCGCCGCCCGGCATAAAGATCCTGTAAAGAAATCTCGCATATTGGTTCTTGGCGATGGTCCCGAAGTCCGGCTGTCGTGCCGCGTCCTCGGCCTGCTTGACCCGGCTGATCGAAAGCGTTACACAGCCAAAAATGCGTGAATACCGGTAGGGATGTGCAGCGTAGGGTCGCGCGTCGCGCCATGCCCGCCGCCGGCCATGCCGCTCACGCCACAAAGGTCGGATGGCGAGATGGTGGACACGGTCGAAAAGACGCGGACGATCCTGGTGGTCGAGGACAATGTGCTGATGCGCAAGCTCTTCGTCCGCTGCCTGGAGGAAGGCGGCTTCACCGTCGTCGAGGCGTCGGACGCCTCCTCCGTGCTGGACCTGATGCGTGACATGGCGCCCGATCTGGTGGTGATGGACATCGTCATGCCCGGTCTGTCCGGGTTGGACCTGATCCGGCAGATTCGCGCCGACGCCGATCTCGCCGCCGCGACGGTCATTGCCGTCACCAACCTCGCCACGCCCGCCGACAAGCGCCGGCTGGCCGAGGCCGGCTTCGACGGCCATGTGTCCAAGCCGATCAAGCCCAAGGAATTCCAGGCCGCGGTCGCCGGTTTCCTCGGCACGTGAGCCGCGAAATCTGATCCGGCGGCTCTGACTTCGCGTATCACCCAAAACACACGCAAAAGCGGAGGGGCCGCAGCGATGGCGCGTTATCTTGTTACCGGAGGTTGCGGCTTCATCGGCTCGCACCTGATCGAGCGGCTGCTGGCGGCCGGGCACGAGGTTCGCGTGCTCGACGATCTGTCGACCGGCAAGCGCGAGAACCTGCCGGACGGCGTGCCGGTCACCGTCGGCGACGTGGCCGATGCCAAGGCGGTTCGGTCGGCGATAGCCGGCGTGGACGGCTGCTTCCACCTGGCCGCCGTCGCCTCGGTCGACCGCTCGCGCGAGGCGTGGCTGGAGACCCACCACGCCAATCTGTCCGGCACCATCGCCGTCTTCGACGCCGCCCGCCGCGCCAATCCGGCCGGGCCGGTCCCGGTGGTCTACGCGTCCTCCGCCGCTGTGTACGGCGACAACCCGAACATGCCGCTGACCGAGGATGCGGCGACCCGCCCGCTGTCCGCCTATGGCGCCGACAAGCTGGGCTGCGAACTGCATGCGCGGGTGGCGGACGGGGTGCATGGCGTGCCGACCGCCGGCTTCCGTTTCTTCAACGTCTATGGCCCGCGCCAGGACCCGAAATCGCCCTATTCCGGCGTCATCTCCATCTTCGCCGGCAAGATCGCCCGTGGGGAGCCGATCACCATCAACGGCGACGGCGAGCAGGTGCGGGATTTCATCTTTGTAAAGGACTTGGTGCGATACCTGACCGCGGCGATGGACCGTCCGCAGTCCGGCGCGCCCGTCTACAACGTCTGCACCGGCCGTCCGACCTCGGTCAACCGGCTGGCGGAGGTGCTGGCGGAGCTGTCGGGCCGGCCGCTCGACCGGCGCCATGGTCCGGCGCGGCCGGGCGACATCCGGGTGTCCATCGGCGATCCGTCGCGTCTGGTCGCCGCCTTCGGGATGAGCTGCGACACGCCGCTGGAGGATGGGCTGCGCCAGACTCTGGCGTGGCTTGGCTGAGCAAGAGAGACTTGAGCAAAAGGATAGGGGTGGCGTGACCGGTGGTTCGATCGGGCGGCGGGCTGTCGCCGGAGGGCTGATGTCGGGTGTGGCGCTGCTGGCGCTGCCCAACAGGAGCCTGCGGGCCGCCGATGCCGGCCGCGCTTCCGCTGCATCCGATCCCTGGGCGGTCTATTATGCCGACGCGGCCCCGCTGTCCGCCTTCCGGCCCTACCGGCTTCTGGTGCTGGACAGCCGCACCCACCCGCCGCTTCCGCCGCTGGCCGACCGCGGCAAGACCCTGCTCGGCTATCTCAGCGTGGGGGAGGTCGAGACGCACCGCCCCTGGTTCGGGCGGGTGAAGGCCTGGGGAATCCTGGACCAGGAGAACCCCAACTGGTCCGGCAGCTTTTATGTCGACGTGCGCGACAGCCGCTGGGTCAAGCTGGTGGTGGAGGAACTGGTGCCCGCCATCCTGCGCGAGGGCTTCCACGGCGTCTTCCTCGACACGCTCGACAACCCGCCGCATCTGGAGCGCACCGACGCGAAGCGCTGGCGCGGCATGACCGACGCGGCGGCGGCGCTGGTGCGCGCCATCCGGCGCAATTGGCCCGACATCGGCCTGATGCAGAACCGCGCCTACGAGATCCTGCCGCAGACCGCCCCGCTGCTGAGTCATGTGCTGGGCGAGAGCGTCTATGCGGGCTGGGACTTCGCCGCCAAGCGCCCGCACCGCCAGAGCGCCGAGGATTACCGGTTCCAGGTCGAGGCCTTGAAGGCCGCCGGGGCGCTGAATCCGCGCCTCGCCGTCCATACCCTGGATTACTGGGATCCGGCCGACGCCGCGGGCATCCGGGCCATCTACGATCTGCAGCGCGCCAACGGCTTCTCCCCCTACGTCTCGACGGTCGAACTCGACCGCCTGATCCCGGAGCCGCCGCGGTGAGGGGAATTTTGCCAGGCATGAAGAGATCCCCTCTCCCCCCCGGGGAGAGGGTTAGGGTGAGGGGGACGCACGGCGTGGATTCTCGGAATAGCCACGCTGTGCAACCCCCCCCCCCCCCCCCCCCCCCCCCCGGGGGGGGGGAGGATTTTTCCCGATGGGGGATGCGTGGGTTTCGGCGCGCCGGCCCCGCCCCCCCCCCCCCCC
>NZ_VTTK01000072.1:0-11031 GCF_008365135.1 Azospirillum sp. Sh1
ACGTGGGAGAGTAGGTCGCCGCCAGGTCACTCAGCCTCAAGAGACGCATAACACGAAGCATAAGCTTGCATCTTCACGCCAATTCAAAACGCCCCGGTTCGTCAGAGCCGAGGCGTTTCGGCGTTTGGGGCGCGCAATTCTGCATCGCTTCACCGGCTATTAATTTGTTTTTGGTCAATTCGGTGGATTGAACCGCCGGACGGCGGCGGCGTGGGGACGGCGATGGGCGATCCGGACGATCTTTTCGACATCTACCGCAAGGACCACGCCGCGGCGGCCCTGACCGGTCTCGCGCTTGCGGCCGCCCTGTCCGACACAGTGCGGCGCAGCTTCACGCTGATCGATGATCTGTGTGCCGATGTGACGCGCGCCCTGGTCCAGGCCCGCTACACCACCAAGCTGGCGCAATCGGTGACGGACCGTTCCAGCTACGTCCGGTTGGACCGCCGCTCGGAGAGCTTCCGCGATTATCTGCGGACCTGGAGCCAGCAGCGGGCCGAGAAGGGCGGCGGCGGCATGCATTGGGAAACGCAGATCCTGGTCACCGATCACCGGAGGACGACGAAGGAGATCGGACTGGGCATCGCCTTCGAATGGCCCGGCACGGAAGGGGAGGGTGGCCTCGCCTTCGTCGAGTTCTGGCCGACCGGCGCCGGCGTCTCCCTGCCGTCCGATGCCCGCGGATTTCAGCGGGCGCTCGTCGCCTGCATCATCAAGCTGGAGCAGGCCGGCGAACTGGCCAGCGTCAAGGATCGTGGATAAGCCCTACAGCGTCGCGTTCAGGCCGGACGCCGAAAGTTCCACCGGCCGACGCGCCTGTCCGTCGCGGGCATAGGTGCCGTCGCTGGATGCCTTCTCCAGCGCGGTCAGCAGGTTGCGGTTGATCGTCAACACCGCCTTGCGCAGCGCGACGAGGCCGGAGGCGTTGACGGTCACCGCCCGCTCCAGCCGGTCGATGCGTTCAAGTGTCATCGCGCGCAGATCGTCCGGCAGGCGGATACCCTCGTCCCGCGCCCGCAACACGGCACCTTCCAGCTGTTCCGCCATAGCCGCCTTACGGTGGGCGAAGGCTTCCAGCCGGTCGAGCATGCCGGCGGCGATGCAGGCGGACTCCTCCTCCAGCACGGACGAAAGCGCTTCCACGGCGTCGAGGAAGTCGCGCACCAGCAGGGCGGTGGCGCCGTCATAGCCGGGATCGGGCGCGGCCGGCCCCTCCGCCTGCGCCTGTTCGGCAACGCGGTCGGGGGCGAATTCGTGGATCAGGTCCTTGAGGGTGACGCTCATGACCGCTGCTCCGCCCCGGCCGCTCCTTGCGCTGCGTAAAGGCGCGCAATCTCGTCGTGCGTCATCCTGCCGATGCCCAGCGTGCCGGACTCGGCGATGGCCTTGCCATATTCCTGCAACAGCATGCTGCGCCACGGCTTTTCCGCCGGGCCGCCGCCACCGAACAGCGGACTTTCACGCATGCCCGCGAACATGCTTTCCATCAGTTGGCCGACCAGCATCGCCTCGAACTCCTTCGCCACCTTGTCTGCGGCTGCGGGGTTGGGGATGGCCGGCGTCGAAGGCGTTATTGCGGCCGTGCTGCGGAGGGTCGCTGCGGCGATGTCCATCGTCGTCTCTCCATCGTGGTCTGTCCATCCTGGTCTCTGGGGGTCAGATGATTTCCAGATCGGCGTGCAGGGCGCCGGCGGCCTTGATGGCCTGGAGGATCGCCACCATGTCGCGCGGCCCCACCCCCAGCGCGTTCAGCCCGTTGACCAGCTGCTGCAGGCTGACATTGCCGCCGACGGTCACGAACTGGCGGCCGTTGCCCTCCTGAACCTGCACGTCGGTGCGCGGCACCACGACGGTGGAGCCGTTGCTGAAGGGCTGCGGCTGCGACACCTGCGGCGTCTCGACGACGCGGACGGTCAGGTTGCCCTGGGTGATGGCGACGCGGCTGACCCGCACATCGTCGCCGATGACGATGGTGCCGCTGCGCTCGTCCACCACCACGCGGGCGATGGCGTCGGGGCGGACCGGCAGCTGTTCGATCTCGCCGATCAGGCGGGAGATGTTGCCGACATAGGATCCGGTGATCCGCACATCCACGGTGGTCAGATCCACGACCCGCGCATTGCCGGCGCCGAGCCGGCCGTTCACCGCGTCGGCGATGCGGATCGCCGTGGTGAAGTCGGGATTGCGCAGGGCCATCCGCACCTGTCCGACATCGTTCAGCGCGAATTTCAGCTCGCGTTCCACCGTGGCGCCGTTGGCGATGCGGGCGGTGGTCGGCACCCCCTTGGTCACCGTCGCCGCCGCCCCGCCGGCGGTGAAGCCGCTGACCGACAGCGGCCCCTGTGCCACCGCGTAGGCCTCGCCGTCGGCGCCCAGCAGCGGAGTCACCACCAGCGTGCCGCCCAGCAGGCTGGTGGCGTCGCCCAGCGCCGACACCGTCACGTCGACCGTCGTGCCCTGGCGCGGGAAGGGCGGCAGGCTGGCGGTCACCATCACCGCCGCGGCATTGCGGGTGCGCAGGGTCTCGCCGCGGGTGTTGATGCCCAGCCGCTCCATCATTCCCTTCAGGCTCTGTTCGGTGAAGGGTGTGTTGATGAGGCGGTCGCCGGTGCCGTTCAGCCCGACCACCAGACCATAGCCGACAAGCTGGTTGCGGCGGACCCCGTCGAAGGTGACCAGATCCTTCACCCGCGTCTGCGCCACCGCCGGAACGGGCACGGCCGACAGCATGCCAAGCACCAGCAGCACCCCGCCGGCCAGCGCCGCGGCACGGCTGAAAACAGCACGGCGGAAAGCGGGCCGGAGCCGGCGCGGAACGGGGAGCTGGATGCCGGGGCTCATGGTGATGCGGCCTAGAGGTAGTTGGTCAGGTGCAGCTTGGCGATGCGCGCGGTGGCGCTGGAGGTGGCGTCGATCTGCGCCTCCAGCTGGGTGATCCGCGTGCTGGCCTCGTAGGGGTCGACGCCTTCCAGATTGTCGATCTGCAGGCTGAGGATCGCCTTCTGCGTCTTGTGCTGCTCGGCCAGCGTGGCGACCTGGGCGCGCTGGATGCCGAGCTGCGCCGTCGCCTCCCGCAGCTTGCCGAGCCCGCCGGACAACTTGTCCACCGCGGTCTTGATGTAGTCGGGATAGGCGTCGACGTTCATCTTCGACGTGTCGACCGCCGCCAGCATGTAGATGCCTTCCAGCATCTCCCGCATCATCGGATCGTTGGCCTGCACGCCATAGGCGATGCTGGTGGACTCCGCCGGCCGGCCGCTGACGCGCGGCGACGCGGCGCCGCCCGGCTGCTGCGCCGTCGTGCCGGTGTAGAGGCCGCCCTCGAAGGTGTCGGTCAGCGGGGCGGGGGCCGGTGTCGCCGGGTCGCGCACGGCGAACAGATCGTCCAGCCGGGCGATCACCGCCGCGGTCTCCGCCGCCGACTTCGGCATCGCCGTGCCGCCGGTGGCGGATTGGATGGCGTCCTGGACGATCTGCATCGGCGAGCGCAGGCCCGACTTGTCGCCGTCGACATTGCGCATCGGCGGCTGGTCCAGCGCCGTGCCGGCGAACAGATAGCTGTTGCCGGACGCGGCGTTCAGCAGCCCGACCACCTGATCCAGCACGCCGCGCGCCCGGATCTGCAGAGACGTACCGGTCGGCGACTGCTGCCCCAATCCGGTGGAGGCGGCGGCCAGCAGGTCGGTGCCCGACGCGATGATGCTGGTCATCGCGCTGTCCATCGTCTTCATCCGCCCGTCGAGCAGGTCGGTGGTCTTCACATACTCGTCGGTGCGGTCGAACAGGTTGCGCAGCGCGATGTCGCGGCCGGTGCCGGCGCCGATGGTCGCCGCGACGTCGGCATGGAGGCCGGTCGACACCTCCTCGTTCGCGCGGGTCAGCTCCATCTGCTGCCGGGTCATGGTGCTTTGCAGCTTCCGGCTCATCCCCAGCGTGGACAGGGCATTGTACAGCATCGGCTTACCCCTTGATCTGCAACAGGATGTCGATCATGCGGCCGGCGACCTGCACCACCTGGGCGCTGGCGCCATAGCTCTGCTCGATCAGCAGCAGCTTCTGCATCTCGTCGTCGATGTTGACGCCGTCGCGGTTGATGCGCGCGGTTTCCAGCGTGTCGGCGCTGATCTTGCGCGCGTTCATCTCCGACTCCGCGCCGGTGCGGTAGCCCTGCTGGGCCGACACCATCGCCGTGGCATAGCCGCCGAGCGTCGCCGAGGCCGGCATGTCGGTGGCGGCGAAGCTGCGGGTATCGGTGAAGACGGTCAGGAACTTGTCGATCTGCGTCTGGTCGCCGGGCTGAAGCGGGGCCGCCGCCTGCACGCCGCTCTGCATCCGCCAGCTTTCCGTCCGCACCGCGTCGTTGACGGCGATGCGCGAGGCCAGCCCGGCGGTGGCGCCATAGGCCGCGCCGGCATCGGTGAACAGGCCGGGCTGGGTCGGATCGGCCTCCGCCCCCTGGAAGGCCTGGACGATGCCGGCCGCCAGCTCGTCCAGCTGCGCCATCGCGCGCGGCATGTCCTGCTTGATGGTCTGGACATAGCCCATGATGCGACCGCTCTGGATCTCGCTGTCCGGCTTGGCCGACAGGGCGACGCCGTTCGCCATCACCTCGTCCCCCAGCAGGGTCAGCGGCTGTTCGCCGGGCGCCAGCGGGTGGTCGAGCAGGGTCTGGCCGTTGCGGGTCATCACCACCGTCTGGCCGTCCTCGCGGCTGTAGGTTCGGATGCCGATCTCCTGCGACACCTGATCGAGCAGGCGGTCGCGTTCGTCGCGCAGGTCGCCGGCATCGCCGCCGCGCGTCTCCAGCGTCGCGATCCTGCCGTTCAGGTCGCTGATGCGCTGGAGCGAGGTGTTGACCGCATCGACGGAGGTCTGCAGACGGCCGCGGGCATCCTCCTGCACGGTCTGCGCCGCCTCGGCGGCACGGTTCAGCCCGTCGGCCAGGGCGGTCGCTTGCGACACCACGGCGTTGCGGGCCGCGTCGTCGTTGGGCATGTCGTGCAGGCGGGAAAAGGCCTGCTGCAGCTTCGACAGCTGGGTCGAGACCGATTTCTCGTCCTGCGGCTGTCCCAGCACCAGCGCATAGTCGGCCAGCGCCGAAGCGCGCGCCTCCTGCCCGCTGTAGCGGCTGGTCTCGAACCGCGCATCGCGGATCAGCAGCTCGTCCACCTTGCGGGCGACGGCGTCCACCCGCACCCCTGCACCCCGGCCGGCGGTGGTGACCGCCGACAGGTCGAGGTCGCGGCGCACATAGCCGGCGGTGGTGGCGTTGGCGAGGTTGTGGGACACCATCGCCGCCTGCTGCTGCGTCGTGCGCAGGCCGGACAGGGCGGAGGTGAGGGCGAGTTGGACGCTCATGGCCGGGGCTCCGTCTGTGCTGGGCTCAACGCTTCAGGCGCGTGGTTTCTTCGACCATCTCGTCGGCCGTGCGCACCAGGGTGGCGCTGGACGAGTAGGCGCGCTGCGTTTCGATCAGCGAGACCAGTTCGGTCGCGATGTCGACGTTCGACTGCTCCAGCGCGCTGCCGACGACGGTACCGGCAGCGCCCTGCTTGCCGGCGCCGAGCGTCAGGGTCCCGGTTTCCGCCCCCAGCGTGTAGGTGTTGCCGTCCTGGGCGACCAGACCGTCGGGGTTGGTGACGGTGGCGATCGGGATCTGGTACAGCGCCTGCCGGGCGCCGTTGTCGTACATCACCCACAGCTTGCCGCCGTCGTCGATGTCGACCGAGGTGACCTGCCCGACCTTGGCGCCGTCGCCGGTGATGGTCGGAACATAGTCGCCGTTCAGCTGCGTGAGGTTGCCGAGTGACACGCCGAAGCTGTCGGCCGTCGGCGTGGCCGGCGAAGTGACGGTGATGCCCGGCATCGGGTCCAGCGGCAGGCCGGCGCCGTCCACCGGCTTTCCGGCATAGGGGCCGGTGGCGGCGAAGGTCAGCGTCACCGGCGCACCGCCGACGGTGTATCCGGCCGGGCCGGTGGCGGTCAGCGTCCACTCGTTGGGATTGGTGGTCTTGGTCCAGGTCAGCGACAGGTCCAGCGGATTGCCCAGACCGTCATAGAAGGTCGGGCTGCTGGTGAAGCTGTCGCCGGCGGAGGCCTGGGCCGGCAGGTTGCCGGAGAAATCCATCGTCGTCGTTTTGCTGCCGCCATAGACGAGATTGCCGATGTTGACCGACTGCAGATCGTCGAAGCGGGAATTGCTGACGTTCGGCATGGTGCCGTCGGGATTCAGCTTCCAGGCTTCCAGATACTGGCCGGCGTTGTTGCGCAGAAAGCCGGTTTCGTCGGGCAGGAAGCTGCCGGCGCGGGTCAGCGAGTATTCCGGCGTGCCCGACGCCTTGTTGCCGACGACGAAGAAGCCGTTGCCGCTGATCGCCATATCGGTGGCGGAACTGGTGCCCATGATCGTGCCGTCCTGCTGCACCTGATAATGGGTGGCGGACTGCACGCCGCTGGCGGTGTAGGTGCTGCGGCTTCCGGGCACGGTGACCAGGGTCGAGAAATCCACGGTGGCCCGCTTGTAGCCGACCGTCTGGGAATTGCTGATGTTGTCCGAAATGGCGGCAAGGCGCGAGCTTTGCGCGGACATGCCGCTGACACCGGACCGCATGGCGCTGTACAGGCTCATCCTTGGAATCCTCTGGTCAACCGACGAACGGAAGGGGGTTGTGCGTTCCGGGATTCTCCGCGGATGACTGGCGGGGTTAACGGTAGCGAAGGGGTTTTAAAGGGGCTTTAAAGGAAAAGGGGAGGGGTTTTGTTAAAATGTATTGGGGATTTATTTGAAGAGTGTCGGCTTCGATTGCCCCCACCCCAACCCTCCCCCGCTCTCAGCGGACCTATGGTCCGCCTGCCGCGTCAGCACAAAGCGGAGCTTTGTGCGAGAGCTGGGCGGGGGAGGGGGCAAGTGCTTTTGCGGGAGGGTGGCGGTAGTCCCTCCCCCGCCCAGCGGGGGAGGTTAGGTGGGGGTCTAACGTTGCCACCAGAGATTTCCTATCGCCGCAGCAACGTGATGCTGATCCGCCGGTTGCTGGGATCGAGCGGACCGCCGGCTCCGAAATGGTCCAGATCCGCGCGCCCCTCCACCCGGACGATGCGTCCGCCCGGAATGCCGCTGGCGATCAGCTCGCGCCGTGCCGCGTTGGCGCGGTCGCTCGACAGTTCCCAATTGCCGTACTTCGCATCGGGCGCATAGCCCAGCGCATCGGTGTGGCCGGTGATGCCGATCGGGTTGGGCACCGACGCCAGCGCCGACGCCACCATCCGCATCAGCCGCCGTCCCGGCTCGTTCATCTGGGCCGAGCCGACCTTGAACATCGAAAAGCGGGCCTGATCGGTCAGCTGTACGCGCAGGCCCTCCGGCACCTGCTGGATCACCAGACTGCCCTGCAGGGCGTTCAGATCCGGCGAGGCGGCAATGCGCTGGCGCAGGTCGCGTTCCAGCGTCTCCAGCGCAACCCGCTCCGTCAGTTCGGAGGACTGGCGGTCGAGCAGCGCCTCCAGCTCCGCGCGGGTGGCGCTGACGCCGGGCGCCGGCTGTTCGGCGGCAGGCGTCACCGGCGCGCTCTCCGTCGCGCTGCGCAGCAGGTCCACCGGCGGAACATTGCCGCCGGGCGGATGGGGCATCGGGTCCTTGCGGCCGGCCGGCTGGCGGTCGCTGTCGCCGACCGACGCGACGACGGGCGGGGAGGCCACCGGGCTCGCCTGATCGCCGGCGGCATTCGGGGTGGTCAGCGAGCCGGTCTTGTCGACCGAACGGCCGGCCAGCATGCCGTCGGCGCCGGAATTGCTCTGCGACACCGCCACCGGGTTGAAGTAGTCGGCGATGCCCTTGCGCTGTTCGGTGGTGGTGATGTTCATCAGCCACATCACCAGGAAGAAGGTCATCATCGCCGTCACGAAGTCGGCATAGGCCAGCTTCCAGGTGCCGTTGTGCTCTTCCTCGTCATGGCTGCCGAGATGGCGCTTGACGATGATCGGGGGGAGGGCGGTCTTGCGCGGCATGGCCGGTCACGCCGCCTGACGGCCGTCGCGGGCCTTGGCCTGCGACGACAGCGTGGTTGCGACCTCCACCTCGGCAAGGCTGGGCTGGATGTCGGTGTACAGCACCTTGCGGGCATATTCGGCGCAGACCTGCGGCGGGCTGCCGCGCAGGTAGGCGCACAGTGCCGCCTTGATGCAGAAATACATGTTCAGTTCCGATTCGCGGCGCTGGCGGGCGGCGCTGGCGATCGGGCCGACCATGCCGTAGGACAGCAGCACGCCGAGGAAGGTGCCGGTCAGCGCCCCGCCGATCATCCGGCCCAGCACTTCCGGCGCCTCGCTGATGGCGCCCATGGCGTTGATGACGCCCAGCACCGCGGCGACGATGCCCAGCGCCGGCAGGGCATCGGCGAGGTTCTGCAACGCCTTAGGCACCTGGTTCAGCTCGCGGCCCAGTGTGTCCAGTTCCTCCGCCATCAGCGATTCCAGGTCGTGCGGGTTGTCCTGCCCCAGCGCGATCAGGCGCAGATAGTCGCACAGGAAGGTGATGCAGCGGTCATAGCGCAGGACGTTGGGATACTGGGTGAACAGCGGGCTTTCGGCCGGCTTGTCGATGTCCGCCTCGATCTGCGACATGCCCTTGGACTTGGCGACGCGCAGCAGGCCATAGACCAGCGCGATCATGTCCAGATAGTCGTTCTTGGGCGTGGCCCGCCCGCGGGCGATGGCGCCGACCGCGCGCAGCGTGTCGCGCAGCACCGCCGGGCTGTTGGCGATGGCGAAGCCGCCGATGCCGGCGCCGATGATGATGACGATCTCCACCGGCTGCCACAGCACCGCCATCCGTCCGCCCATGGCATAGAAGCCGCCGAGCACGCTGGCGAACACCGCGATCAACCCGAACATCAAGCGCATGTCTTCTTCTCCGGATGTGCAAAAGCCATCGCGATTGGGGGCAACAGTCCGCCGACGCTACCGCCCGCCGTTTAAAGCGGCTTTACGGATCAGGGCCCAAAGGTCAGTGAGTCCCCTTCCACGCCCGCGCCAGCCGGCCGAGCGCGTCCGCCGTGGCAAGGTCGCGCTCCACCGACTCCGCCCGCAACGGCCCGTCGGCCGGCGGCGGGGTGAGCGCGTCCAGCAGCCCGGCCCAGCGGGTTCCGGCCAGCCGCGCGCGTTCCGCGGCACCGAAACCGCGCGTCGCATCGGCGTCGCCGGCCAGATAGGCCGACAGCCCCTGCAAAGCCAGATCCTCCGCCGTCGGTTCCGCTCCCGTGGCCTCCCGTTCGGCGGCCAGTTCGGCGAAGGCGGTTCGCGCCGCCCGCCATTCCCCGGCGGCGAACAGCCCCTGCGCCCGCAGCCGCGCCGCCTCCGCTCCGCTCAACCCCCGCAGCGCGTCCAGCGCCCGCACGGTGTCGCCGTCGCCGAGCAGTGCGTCGGCCCGCAACAGCGCCCGGCGTTCGGCCAGTTCCGGCTCCAGCCCCGAGCCGCCGGTGCGGGCCAGCACGTCCAGCGCCTCCCCCTCGCGTCCACCGTCGATCAGGGCGCGGGCCAGTGTGGCGCCAAGCTCCGCCCGGCGCGGACCGCTCGCCCTTTCGGTCAGCGCATGCAGGATGCGGGTCGCCTCCAGCCCATAGCCGTCGCGCAGCAGCAGGCCGGCGAGGCGCCGCCGCAGCCCGCCGTCCGGATTGTCGGCCAGCGTCACCAGACGGCCGTGCCGCGCCTGCAAGGCCAGCGCATAGAGCCCGCCCGGCGGCGACTGCTCCAGCCGGTCGAGCACGGCGGTCAGCAGGGTGCGCCCGGCGGTCAGCGCGTCGCGCCCGCGTGCGGTGGCGCCGAAGCGCCGTCCCAGCAGGCCGAAGATGTCGAGCGCCGCGTCGGTCCTGCCGCTGCGGGCATAGGCGCCGCCGAGGGCCGCCAACGCATCCGTTTCGATGTCGTCGCCGCGCCAGGCGAAGCGCAGGGCTTCCAGCGCCTTGATAGCGCCGTCCTCGTCCAGCCGGCCCAGGCCGCGGCGCAGTTCGATGGCGCGCACCTCCGCCCGGCGGGCGAAGGGACCGCGGCGCAAGGCTGCCGCGGCGTCGTAACGCTCCAGTGCCGCATCGGGCGTCGCCTTCAGTTCCGCCAGCCGGCCGCGGAAATAGTCGAGCCGGCCGTCGGCCATGCCCACGGAATCGACGGTGATCATCTCCAGCACGATCAGGTTCAGCGCCGCACTGTCGCCCGCCTCGTCCGCCGCGGCGGCCAGCGTGGTTAGCAGCCGGCTGCGCAGGTCGGCCGGATAGTCCAGCAGCCGGCGCAGGGCGATGGGCAGCCCTTCCTTCGCCGCCGCCCAGCGGGTCGGCGCCAGTGCCGCGCTGCGCCAGACGGTGTGGTCGGGCATGGCGCCGGCCGGCAGCTGGACGAACAGATTGTCGTCGGGCGCATCCTCACGGTCGAGCGCGCGGAAGGCATCGCCCAGGATGCGCAGGGCATAGCGCTGATCGGGCGCCGGCGACAGGCTGGCCGCCGTTTCCAGCGCCGCGCGTCCTTCCTCGTCCATGGCGCGGGCGAGCAGGAAACGGACCAGCGCGATCTGTGCCTCGACCCGCGCACGACCTTGCGCCGTCTCGACGGCGACCTGCAGCGCCTCGCGCCTGTGGTTGAAATCCTCCCCGGCCCAGCCGGCGAGATCCATCGCGGCTATGGGCGGCGGCGCAGGCGGCTTGGGCGGTTCGGCGGCCTGCTGTGCGGGCTTCGGGATGCGTTCCAATTGCCGCAAGGTCTGCTGGATGCTGTCGCGGACTTCGCCTTCCAGGCTGGCAACGACGGGGAGGGGTGGGTTAGGCGCAATCCCCCTCTCCCCCCCGGGGAGAGGGTCGGGGTGAGGGGGATGCATAGCGTGGCTATCCCGAGAATCCTCGCCACGCTCCCCCCCCCCCCCCCCCCCCCCCCCCCCCCGGGGGGGGGGGGGGGGCGGGGGGGGGGGGGGGGGGGGGGGGGGGGGGGCTCGGCCGCCGGGGGGGGGGGGGGTCTGCGCCCCCCCCCCCCCCCCCCACCCAGGGGGCACCG
>NZ_VTTK01000073.1:0-10218 GCF_008365135.1 Azospirillum sp. Sh1
GGGGGGGGGGGGGGGGGGGGGCCGAAGCCACCACCCCCCGCGCACCCACCGCCCCCCCCCCCCCCCCCCCCCCCCCCCCGGCCCCCCCCCCCCCCCCGGGGGGGGGGGGGGGGGGGGGGGGGGGGGGCATAGCGTGGATTCTCGGGGAGGGGCTGCCGCGCGTCCCCCTCACCCTAACCCTCTCCCCGGGGGGGAGAGGGGATAGTAGGGGAGGAGGGCGACTACTTCGCCAGCCAGACGCTCTCATAGGTGTCGTTGACACCGATGGCCGTCGTGTTGGCGTTCTTCACCCGCTTGTCGAGGAAGGTCGGGAACTCCATCTCCAGCAGCCAGACGACCGGCAGCTCGTCGGACAGGATGCGCTGGACCTCGCTGTACTGCTCCTGGCGCTTGGCCGGGTCGATCTCCTGCGACGCCTTGGCGAACAGCTCGTCCACCTTCGGGTTGGAATAGCCCATGGTGTTGGTGAACAGAACGCCCTTGCGGATGTTCGACGAGATGTAGGTGCGGGCCACGCCCAGCGCCGGGTCGCCGTACTGGTAGAGGAAGTTGGTGGTGATCTCGTAATCCCAGTTGGCGACACGCTGCGCCCAGCCGGCGGCGTCGGTGCTTTCCAGCACCACGGCGATGCCGACCTTGCCGAGCGCCTGTTTCAGATACTCGCCCAGCCGGGTCCAGGTCTCGCCATAGGGCATCGGCATGACCTTGACGGTGGCGCGCACGCCCTTGCCGTCGGGCTTCAGGCCCATCTCGTCCAGCAGTGCCTTGGCCTTGGCAAGATCGGGCTCGTAGGTGGTGACCTTCGGGTCGTAGAACTTGACGACCGAATTGATCGGACCGGTCGGCACGCGGCCCAGACCGAACCAGATCTTGTCGCGGATGAACTTGCGGTCGATGGCGTAGGCGATGGCCTTGCGGAAGCGCTTGTCGTCCAGCGGCTTGACGCGGTGGTTGATCTCCAGCCACGACAGCGGCGCCACGAACTCGTAGCCGGCGGTGGTCATGGTCAGGTTGGGCAGCGCCTTCATGCGCGGAACCTCGAAGGGTTCCAGGTCGCTGTACTGGGTCTGCTGCACTTGGCCGCTTTCCAGCGCCAGCGAGCGGCTGGCGGCGTCGGGGATCACGCGGAAGGTGATGCCGTCGAGATAGGGCAGGCCTTCCTTGTAGTAATCCTCATTGCGGACGAGCTGGATATAGCTGCCCTTCACCCATTCCTTCAGCTTGAACGGGCCGGTGCCGATGGGGGTGTTGTTGGCCGGGTTGGTGCGGTAGTCGCTGCCCTCGTAGATGTGGGCCGGGACCATCGGGGCCGACGATACCTCGAAGGCCTGGATGAAGGCCGGGAACGGCTCCTTCAGCTTGAACTCGACGGTGTGGTCGTCCAGCGCCGTAATCGATTCACAGCGGCTGAACACGGCACGGGCGCGCGGGTGGACCTCCATCAGGAACTTGGAGGTGGTGAAGACCACGTCATTGGCGGTGAACGGTTTGCCGTCGTGCCACTTGACGTTCTCGAACAGCTTGAAGGTGTAGGTCAGGCCGTCCGGCGAGATCGTCCAGCTCTTGGCCAGCGACGGCAGCGGGTTCAGCTTCTGATCGTAGGTCAGCAGGCCCTGATAGATCTTGCCGGCGACGGTCTGGGTCGGACCCTGCTGGTTCAGGCCCAGCATCAGGGTCGGCGGCTCCGGCTGCACGATGGAGTTGAGGACACCGCCGCGGATCGGCGTCTCCTGGGCCATGGCCGGAGCGGCGACCAGGGCGGCCGTACCGGGGATGGCGAGTGCCGCGGCCAGCAGGCCGGCGGCGGCGGCGCGGTGGAACCCGCGGGTGAAACCGCCCTGAAAACTGCGGCGGAAGCTGGCGGGGATACCGGTAAGGCGTCTGGTCATCGGGTGTCCTCGTCTCCAGAAATGTGTCGGTGGTATCAGCGACCCTGTCGTGTCGGTGTTTCTTGTTGGGGGGTGTTGGCTTCGAATGCCCCCTCCCTAACCCTCCCCCGCCTGTGGCGGTGGAGGGGACTGCCGCCGCTTCGGGTAAGGCACCCTCTCCCGCGAAGCGGGGGAGGGTCGGGGAGGGGGCAACAGCACGTTACTCACCGCGGCCCCACCTGCCCGGACGTGCTGTCCAGCCAGCGCAGCAGGGCGTCCCATTCCAGCACGCCGGCGCGGGGATAGGCGCGTTCATATTGCCGGGCGGTGTGCTCGCAGACCTCGGGCGAGGGGTAGACCAGCGGCCGGCCGCCGGCCATCGCCATGATCTGCTGCTTGCAGGCCTGCTCCAGGTAGTACATCAGCACCGCCGCCTCGGCGACGTCCTGGCCGGCGGTCAGCAGGCCGTGGTTGCGCAGGATCATGCTGTGGTGGTTGCCGAGATCGGCGACCAGCCGCTCCCGCTCGGCCAGATCCAAGGCGATGCCTTCGTAGGTGTGGTAGGCGAGGCGGTTGTACCAGCGCAGCGAATGCTGGGTGATCGGCAGCAGCCCGTCGGCCTGGGCGCTGACCGCCATGCCGGCGTCGGTGTGCAGGTGGATGACCGCGCCGACGTCCGGGCGGGCGTGGTGCACGGCGCTGTGGATGGTGAAGCCGGCCGGGTTGATCGCGTCGCCGTCGCGCCCGTCCACCAGATTGCCGTCGATGTCGACCTTCACGAGGTTGTCGGGCGTTACCTCGTGGAACATCAGGCCATAGGGGTTGATCAGGAAATGGTCGGGCGTGTCGGGGATCCGCGCCGACATGTGGGTGTAGATCAGGTCGGTCATGCCCAACCGGTCGAACAGCCGGTAGGCGGCGGCCAGATCGGTGCGGACCTTCCACTCCACGTCGGAGCAGTCGCGGGTGGCGCTAGGGGCGTGGGCGGCGTTCGCTTTCAGGGTGGCGGCGATCATCGGGCGGGTCTCGTCGGGAAGGAAAGGGTCAGATGGGTTCCAGGCCGCACCAGCCGGCGATGAACAGCGCCAGCACGCGGGTCACGTCGCGCAGGCTGTCCAGCGACACCGACTCGTCGATGCCGTGGATGCGTGTCGCCTCCGGCCCGTAGCAGGTGGCGGGCGTGTCGCCATAGAGCTGGAAGAAGCGGGCGTCGGTGGTGCAGGTCAGCGCCACCAGTTCCGGATCGCCGCCGCGCACGGCGCGATGGCTGTCGGCCAGCATGGTGACCAGCGGATGGGCCGGGTCGATCTCGCAGCCGGCGGCCTGGAAGCCGTTCCACTGCAACTCGATGCCGACGCCGGAAAGGGCCGGGTCGGTGGAGCGCGCCTGCTCCACCGCCCGGGTGACCTCGGCGCGGACCGCCTCCGGCTCCTGCCCGGGGAAGAAGCCGAGCCGGAGGTCGAGCGCGCAGCGTGTCGGGACTGACGACGGCCACTCGCCGCCCTCGATCCGGCCGAGATTGATGTTGACGGGATGGGCATGGCCGCAGAAGGCGGGGTGGCGGCAGGACGGCTCGTTCCACCGCACCTCCAGCGCCTTCAGATGGGCGGCCAGGGCGTAGGCCGCCTCGATGGCGTTCACGCCCGCCGAGGTGTCCAGCACATGGGCCGGCGTGCCGGTCAGCACCAGCCGCAGCCACATCACCCCGACCTGGGCGACGGAGATGGAGTGGTTGAACGGCTCCGGGATCACGGCGGCGTCGGCGCGGTATCCGCGATGCAGGCAGGCCAGCGCGCCGTTGCCGGTGCACTCCTCCTCGATCACCGACTGCAGATAGACCGGGGCGGCGGGCTGATAGCCCAGCGTGCGCAAGGCGGCGAAGGCGGCGGTGTAGGCGGCGATGCCGGCCTTCATGTCGCCGGCGCCGCGGCCGTAGAGGCGACCGTCGGCGATGCGCGGCTCGAAGGGCGGGGTGGTCCACAGCTCCGCCGGGCCGGTCGGCACCACGTCGATGTGGCCGTTCAGGATCAGCGAGCGGCCCTTCGCTTCACGCGGCTTGTGCACGCCGACGACGTTCTCGCGGCCGGCATAGGCGCCGGGCAGGACCGGCGGCGAAAAGCCCGGCATGCGGGAGATCGCCTGCTCGTCGATGTCGAACCGGTCGACCTCCAGCCCCAATGTGGCGAAGCGGTCGGCCATCAGCGCCTGCGCCCCGGCCTCCTCCCCCAGCAGAGAGGGCTGGCGGACGAGTTCGGAAAGATGCGAGACGCAATCCCCCTGCGCCGCGTCGGCGGCATCCAGGATCGCGGCGCGCAGGCCGGGGTCCGGCAAGGCATGGTCGAGACGGGCTGCCGTATCTCGTGTCATTCCGAATCCTCTGCCCAAATCCTCCGCCCAAATCCTCTGCGCCTCTGCGGTATGACTGCGCGGGCGGGTGGAAAAAGACGAATCTGTTGCGTTGCGGCCTATCCCTAATGGATATGACCGCCATATCGGCGCGTTATGCAGTGTCCGGCTTGGCGATGTTTGAGGGTCGCCATGTGTCGATTAGGCGATGAACAAATCGATCAGGCAAATAAGCATTTTTCATTTGGCCTATGAATCTGATTTATGCCGCAGTTGCTCACAGTGCGATCATGTGCGTAGAATTTGGGCGGCAGCAGGGATGCACCGGAATCGGGCACCGATGGAGAGGGGCAGGGCGTTGACGGAAAGCGAGGCGGAACGGCAGGCATTGGCCCGACTGGGCCAGCAGATGGACTGGAACCTGCTGCGCACCTTCATGGTGATCGTGCAGGAAGGGAGCTTCACCAAGGCCGCGGTCCGCCTGTTTTTGACGCAGCCGGCGGTCAGCCTCGCGCTGAAGCGGCTGGAGGAACAGCTTGGCCGCACTCTGATCGACCGTGGCCCCGGACGCTTCGCCGTCACCGCCGCCGGCGAGCAGGTCTATGACGAGGCGGTGTCGATCCATGCCACCGTGTCCCGGCTGGGCGCCATGGTGCGCGACGCCAAGGACGAGATCAGCGGCCATGTCCATATCCTGATGACGAGCCGGATCCAGACCCCGCTGCTCGACCGTTCGCTGCGGGAGTTCCACCGGATGTACCCGCAGGTGACCTTCCGCATCGACGTGATGGCGTCGGCCGACGCGCATATCGCGTTGCAGCAGCGGGTCGGCGCCATGGCGATCTGCCTGCTGCGCGAACCGATCCCGGGGCTGTCGAGCCAGATCTTCCTGCGCCAGACCTACCGGCTCTATTGCGGTCCCGGATTCCGCCTGTTCGGCCAGCACGACATCGACATCGCCGAACTGCGGCACGAGAATTTCGTCTCCTTCACTTCCGACCAGATCGACGGCGCCCTGTCGCCGCTGACCCTGTTCCGCGCGCGGGAGGGCTTCGCCGGCCGCGTCGTCGCGTCCTCCGCCAATCTGGAGGAGGTGCGGCGGATGATCCTCTGCGGCCTCGGCATCGGCCCGCTGCCCGAACACATCGCCGCCCGCGACGTCGATGACGGGCTGCTGTGGGAGTTGCCGCCCTACGAAGGCATCGCCCCGGTCAACGTCCACCTGATCTGGAACGAGCAGGCCAAGCTGAACCGCGCCGAACGGGCGTTCCTGGAATATCTGCAGACGGCGCTGGCGACGGCGCCGGCCAGGGAACTGGCCGGAGAGGCGGCGGACCCGCCGCCGGCGGCGCTGACTTCGCAGGCCGGCCTGTAACGCCGGCGTGTGACGATACGCCCGCTCGAGGGTTGATAGTGACGACGGCCGGCTTCACTCCGGTCGAACCCACGGGATCAGGAGGACGTCATGGACAAGGACCGTACCGAAGGCGCCATGGACAAGGCCAAGGGCAGCATCAAGAAGGGCGTCGGCGAGGTCACCGGCGACGAGAAGATGAAGGCCGAAGGCGCCGCCGACAAGGCGAAGGGCAAGGCCGAAAGCGCCGTCGGCGGCGTCAAGGATGCCCTGAAAGGCAAGAGCTGAGGACGCAAGGCCCCGCGGCACGGTCGCCGCGGGGCCACGCCCCGGGCAGCGTCCGCGCCCATCACGGAAATCCGTCATGTTCCCAGGGGTATCTCCCGGACGCTTCCTCCGGGACCTCTATCGCGCGACGACCGAGGACAATGTCTTCAACGGGGCCGCCGCACTCGGTTTCTACCTGACGCTCGCCCTGTTCCCGGCGCTGATCGCGACGATGAGCATCATCCCCTACCTGCCCATCGACAATGTGGATCGGGCGATCATGGATCTGCTGGCGCAGGCACTGCCCGATCAGGCGTCCGGCCTGGTCCGCGACGTGGTGGGGCAGGTGACCGGGGAGCGGCGCGGCGGATTGCTGTCCTTCGGCCTGCTGGGAACGGTGTGGGCGACCACCACCGGCATGTATGCCGTGATGCAGCAGCTCAACATCACCTACGACGTGAAGGAGGCGCGCAGCTTCATCCACGCCCGTCTGGTGGCGCTGGGATTGAGCCTGCTTTTCGAAATCCTGGTGATCGGCGCCTTCTCGCTGATCGTGCTGGGCGGCATCCTGCAGGACTGGATCGGCAACCGGTACGGCTTTTCCGGATTGCTGCTGACTTTTTTTCGACCTTTCGTTGGGTCGTCATCGTCCTGGCGCTGCTGCTGGGCTTCGCGGTGATCTACCGCTATGGCCCGAATGTCAGGGAACGCTTCGTCTTCATTTCCCCGGGCAGCGTGGTCGGCGCCGCTCTGCTGATTGCGGCCTCGCTCGGCTATTCGCTCTATGCCGGCCATTTCGCCGATTACGACGCCACCTACGGCAGCATCGGCGCGGTCATCACGCTGATGCTCTGGCTTTACATCGCCGGGCTGGTGATCCTCCTCGGTTCGGAGATCAACGTTCTGTTGAGGCGATACGGCCGGAGCCGACACCAACGACCACTCACCGCAAAGGAGTAACGGCCATGGGTATCATCGCTTGGATCATTCTGGGCCTGATCGCGGGCTTCATCGCCTCCAAGATCGTGAACAAGTCGGGGCAGGGCGCCGTCATGGACATCGTGCTGGGCATCCTCGGCGCGCTGGTCGGCGGCTTCCTGATGAGCATCATCGGCGGCGCCGGGATCACCGGCTTCAACATCTGGAGCATTCTGGTCGCCATCTTCGGCGCGATCGTCGTCCTGTGGATCTACCACGCGGTCGCGGGCAGGCGGACGGTGGGCTGACGATTGGATAGCTATCACACCACTCCGTTTGCGTGGGATAAGGCTGTCAATTCGTCTCCGATCATTCGACCGCTTTGATGAACGTCCAAGGTTATCCGCTTCCTGCCGGCGCCGGACGGCGCCGGTGAGCCCGCTTTCGGCCGGGGTGTCTCCGCCCGTCGCTTCGACCGGGGCGGGAGAGATGGGTTCGCTCATGCACGGCCATGACTGGGCGGCCACGCCGCTCGGCCCGATGGAAGGCTGGCCGCAGGACCTGCGTGCCACGGTCCGTCTGATGCTGCGGTCGCGGCAGGCGATGTTCATCGGCTGGGGACCGGACGTCGCCTTCCTCTACAACGACGCCTACCTGGACATTCTCGGGACCCGTCACCCACAGGCGCTGGGCCGGCCGATGAGGGAGGTCTGGCCCGACGCCTGGCCGCAGGCCCGCGACCTCGTCCGCCGCGTCTATGACGGGGAATCGTTGCTGCACGAGGATTTGCTGGTCCGACTGGAGCGGCGCGGAGCGGTCGAGGACTGTTATTTCTCCTTTTCCTACACGCCGATCACCGACGAGGCCGGGCGGACCGGTGGCTTCCTCTGCATCGTCGCCGAGACCACGTCGGCGGTGGAGCGCGCGCGGGCGGAAGAGGAGGTTCGGCTCGCCAACGAGCGGCTGCGGGCGCTGTTCCGGCAGGCGCCGGGCTTCATGTATGTCTGGCGCGGACCCGACCATGTCTATGAGATGGCGAACGACGCCTATTTCGACCTGATTGGCCGCCGCGACATCATCGGCAAGCCGGCGCGGGAGGCGCTGCCGGAGATCGTCGGCCAGGGCTTCTTCGAACTGGCCGATCAGGTTTATGCGACGGGCGAGCCCTTCGTCGGCGAGGGGATGCCGGCGCGGATCGCCCGGCGGCCCGGCGCGCCGCTGGAGGAGCGCTTCGTCACCTTCGTCTTCCAGCCGATCCGCGACGACCAGGGTCAGGTCATGGGCATGTTCGTCCAGGGCAGCGACGTGACGGGCATGAAGCAGACGGAGGAGGCGCTGCGCGAGAGCCAGCAGCGGCTGCACATCGCCCAGGATGCCGGCGGGATCGGCACCTTCGAACTGCGGGCCGACGGCATGGTGGCGGTGTCGCCGGAATTCTGCCGCCTTTGGGGCATCGGGGAGCGCCCGTTGGTGCAACTGGAGGAACTGGTCGCCCTGATCCACCCGGATGACCGGCCCAATCTGAACACGCTGCGGCCCGGACAGGTACCGAAGGATGGGCTGGGCTATGTCGAATACCGCATCAATCGGCCGGACAGCGGGGCGGAGCGCTGGATCGCCCGGCGGGCGCAGGCCATAACCGGGGATAGGGATGGGGAGGGGGCGCGGCTTCTCGGCGCCTGCTACGACATCACCAACCGCAAATGCGCCGAAGACGCCCTGCGCGCCCTGAATGCGACGCTGGAGCAGCGCGTGGCGGAGCGAACCGCCGACCGCGACCGTATGTGGCGGCTGTCGACCGACATCATGCTGGTGGCGCGTTTCGACGGCACGATCACCGCGGTCAACCCGGCCTGGACCACCCTGCTGGGCTGGGAGGAGGCGGAGCTGCAGAACGCGGCATTCCTCGATTTTGTCCATCCCGGCGACCGCGCGGCGACGGTGGCGGAGGTCGGCCGGCTGGAATCCGGCCTGACCACCATGCGGTTCGAGAACCGCTATCGCCACAAGGACGGATCCTATCGCTGGATCTCCTGGACCGCGGTGCCGGACGACCGTTTCATCCATGCGGTCGGACGCGACGTGACGGCGCGCAAGGAGTCCGAGGCGGCGTTGCGCCGGGCCGAAGACCAGCTGCGTCAGGCGCAGAAGATGGAGGCGGTGGGCCAGCTGACCGGCGGCGTGGCGCACGACTTCAACAACCTGCTCCAGGCGCTCAGCAGCTGCCTGACCATGATCGGCCGCCGCAGCGCCGAGCCGAAGCTGGCACCGCTGTTGGAGGCGGGCATGCAGGCGGTCGACCGTGGCGCCAAGCTGGTCCAGCAGTTGATGGGCTTCGCCCGCCGCGACAGCCTGCGCCCGGAACCGATCGACGTGCGCGACCGTGTGCTCGGCATGGCCGGACTGCTGGAACGCGCGCTCCGCGCCGACATCCGGCTGGAAACCCGCTTTGCCCCCTGCCTCCACCCGATCGAGGCGGATCCGACCCAGTTCGAGCTGGCGCTCATCAACATGGCGGTGAACGCGCGCGACGCGATGCCGGAGGGCGGCACGCTGTCCATCGAGGCGGAGAACCGGACGCTCGGTCCCGGCGACGCATCGGGGCTGGAAGGAGCAGGCCTGGAGGGGGATTTCCTGCGTCTGACGGTCGCCGACACCGGGATGGGAATGGCGCCGGAGGTGGCGGCGAAGGCCTTCGACCCCTTCTTCACCACCAAGGAGGTCGGCAAGGGCTCCGGCCTCGGTCTGGCGCAGGTCTATGGACTGGCTAGGCAGGCGGGCGGCACCGTCTGGATCGAAAGCCGGCCGGGGGAGGGAACCCGCATCGTCCTGCTGCTGCGCGCCACGGCCGGGGTGCCGCGGGCGCCGGCCGTTTCCGCCGACGCGGCCGGGCCGTTCATCGCGGGCGCGCGGGTGCTGATGGTGGAGGACGATCCGGTCGTCGCCTCCTCCGTCGCGGCGGCGCTGGAGGAGAGCGGCTGGACCGTTCTGCGCGCCGGCTCCGCCGACGAGGCGCTGCCGCTGCTGGCCGGCGAAGAGCGGATCGACCTGCTTTTCTCCGACGTGGTGATGCCGGGCCGGCTCAGCGGCGTCGACCTCAGCCGCGAGGCGGCCATCCTGCGCCCTGGCCTGCCGGTGGTGCTGACCACCGGTTACAGCGAGGATGTGGCGCGCACCGAAGGCATCGCGGTGCTGCCGAAGCCCTACCGGATCGACACGTTGCTGCAGGCGCTGCACAAGGCGGTGCGGAAAGTCCCCTCTCCCCCCCGGGGAGAGGGTTAGGGTGAGGGGGGTGCATTGCGGCCCATTCCCGAGAATCCTCCCCGTGCGGGGCCCCCCCCCCCCCCCCCCCCCCCCCCCCCCCCCCGGGGGGGGGGGGGGGGCGCGCGCGGGGGGGGGGGGGGGGGGGGGGGGGGGCCCCGCCCCCCCCGGGAGCGGGGTGGTGGGCGAGTCCCCCCCCCCCCT
>NZ_VTTK01000074.1:0-9618 GCF_008365135.1 Azospirillum sp. Sh1
CCGACGGGGGTGGAGGTCTGCCACGCGATGGTGCATGGCGGCCCGTTCCCGGCGACGTCGGACCCGCGCAGCACCTCCGTCGGCACGCTGGCGATCCGCCGCTTCCTGCGCCCGGTCTGCTACCAGGACATTCCCACCGACCTGCTGCCGGAGGCCTTGCGCGACGGCAACCCGCTGGGGCTGTGGCGGCGGGTCGACGGGACGCTTGGACGAGATTAACCGCCGGAAAAGACTGACCGACACCAGCAACCCGCAACGGCTGCGTCAGAGGGAGCGCTGACGCAGGGCAAACCGTCGGAACCGGCCGAGTGCCGGATTCGGCGGCCGGGGACGGCGTGCGTCCGCGCATCGCCGAATCATCGCTCCCGCACACGGTACCGAAGCAAGAACAAACCGCATTAAGAGGAAACCCTGATGGTGAGATCCGCTCTGCTGCTTGGCGCAGCCACCCTTTCGCTCGTCTCCGTCCTGGGAGCCGGCCCGGCCTTCGCCCAGTCGAAGTTCGACGTGGTCATCGGCGGCGACGCCTATTTCGAGGCCGGCTATGTCGACCAGGACCGTGACGCCGGCCTGCGCTCCACCGAGTTCCGCAACCGCCTGCGCCTGCTGGTGACGCCGAAGGCCAAGGCCGACAACGGGCTGGAATATGGCGCCCGCCTGCGCCTGCTGGCCGAGAACGGCACCAGCAACGCCCGCACCGCCACCTACGACCGCGCCTTCCTGTTCGTCAACGGCAGCTTCGGCGTCCTGCATCTGGGCGTGGAGAACGGCCCGTCCGACGACAGCGGCATCATCGCCCCGTCCGACTGGGGCACCGGCGGCGTCGACGGCTCCTTCCCGTCCTGGCTCGGCAACAGCGCCGCCAACGCGCCGGTCACCATCGGCAACATCCGCGCCCTGATCTCCGGCAACAGCGCCACCCGCGCCACCTACTGGACCCCGGAAATCGCCGGCTTCAAGCTCGGCGCCTCCTACCAGCCGTCGTCTGACAGCAGCGGCACCGACGTCAACCGCTCCAAGTTCGCGCTCGCCTCTGCCAACCGCACCGGCGCCTATCGCGACGTCTACGAGGTCGGCGGCACCTATACCAACAGCTTCGGCGGCGTGGCGATCAACGGCAGCCTGTTCTACCTGGGCGGCAAGGCCAAGGACTCCAGCCTCACAGGCGCGAGTTTCGACGATCTGTCCTCCACCCATGCCGGCCTGACGGTGGCCTATGGCGGGTTGAAGGTCGGCGGCAGCTATGCCTGGTCGGGCGACAGCGGCTATGCCAAGTCCAGTACCGCCGGCATCGTCAGCCGCGAGAAGCAGGATGTCTGGACCGTCGGCGCGCAGTACACCTTCGGGCCCACCACGCTGGGCGTCGGCTACCTGAACGCCAAGGACGCCGGCGACCTGACGGTGCGCGGCCGGTCCAAGTTCGAGCTGATCACCGTCGGCGCCAAGTATGTCGTCGCCCCCGGCTTCGCCATCGGGCCGGAATACAACCACTTCAAGCTCAGCTCCGACGTCGCCGCCAACAGCGACAAGGGCGACATGTTCCTGGTCCAGGCCAATCTTGCTTTCTAAGGGCCTTGCATTCTAAGGGCCCCGCCTTCTGATACCGGCCGGTTGACGTCCTGGCCCTTTCCTTCGGCTTCGCGCCGCCCGCGGTGTTTCTCTCCATCCCGCCGCGGCGGTTGCGTCCCGGCGCGCTCTCCCTCGGGTGCGTCGGCCCTGTTCCGGACTGGAGCAGGGTCACCTCACGGCCGGGCGGCCCTGCGCTGCCCGGCCGTTTTTTCGACCTGAGTTTGGGCCTGATTTTTAGGCCGGCCATATTCTTTTCGGCATCATGCAGGTCGAGAATCGTATTGGACAGTTATGGTTCTGCGTACTTAAAGTAGGCATGACGAACAATTTCGGATCGGGCTCCGATCAGGAAATTCAGCGCCCCGTGCCGTCGCCTGCCTCCATCCAGCAAGCACTGCAAAAAATCGTCGCCTCAGAACCTCGCCTAAAAAACCTCGCCTTATAAACCTCAGGGAGTGAAACGGATGTCCAGGAAATGGGTGATCTCCGCCGCGACCGCCGCCGCGGCGCTGTTCATCGGGTTGGGCGCCGTCCAGGCCGCCGATGCCAAGAAGCTGGTCGTCGGCTTCTCGCAGATCGGGTCCGAATCGGGCTGGCGCGCGGCAGAGACGAAGACCGCCAAGACTGAAGCCGAGAAGCGCGGGATCGACCTCAAGATCTCCGACGCTCAGCAGAAGCAGGAGAACCAGATCAAGGCCGTGCGCTCCTTCGTCGCCCAGGGCGTCGATGCGATCTTCATCGCGCCGGTGGTGGCGACCGGTTGGGATTCGGTGCTGAAGGAGGCCAAGGAGGCGAAGATCCCGGTCATGCTGCTCGACCGCCAGATCGAGACCAAGGACCAGAGCCTCTACATGACCGCCGTCACCTCCGATACCGTGCATGAGGGCCGGGTGGCCGGCGAATGGCTGGCCAAGCAGACCGGCGGCAAATGTGCCGTGGTCGAGCTGCAGGGCACCGTCGGTTCCTCGCCCGCCATCAACCGCAAGAAGGGCTTCGACGAGATCGTCGCCAAGAATCCGGGGATGAAGATCATCCGCACCCAGTCCGGCGACTTCACACGCGCCAAGGGCAAGGAGGTGATGGAAAGCTTCATCAAGGCCGAGAATGGCGGCAAGGGCATCTGCGCCGTTTATGCCCACAACGACGACATGGCGGTCGGCGCCATCCAGGCGATCAAGGAAGCCGGCCTGAAGCCGGGCAAGGACATCCTGGTCGTGTCCATCGACGGCGTGCCCGACATCTTCAAGGCGATGTCCGAAGGCGAGGCCAACGCCACGGTGGAGCTGACGCCGAACATGGCCGGCCCGGCCTTCGACGCGCTGGTCGCCTTCAAGAAGGACGGCAAGATGCCGCCGAAGTGGATCCAGACGGAATCGAAGCTGTTCACGCCCGACACCGCCAAGGCCGAGTATGAGCGCCGCAAGGACGCCTACTGATCCTGTTTGAACTTTGGGGCCGCGGGGGCGTTCCTCTCGCGGCCCTGCCTTTTCCGATGCGCTTCCGGCGAGGTCCGTCATGACGGCGTCCACCGCTCCTCCTTCAGCGCCGCTGCTGGCGATCCGCGGGCTGTCCAAGGCCTTCCTCGGCGTCCAGGCGCTCGACGGCGTCGATTTCACCCTGCGCCATGGCGAAATCCATGCCCTGCTGGGCGAGAACGGCGCCGGCAAATCGACGCTCATCAAGACGCTGACCGGCGTCTACCAGCGCGACGGCGGAACCGTGGCGCTGGAGGGGCGGGAGATCGCGCCGCGCGGGGTGGAGGAGGCGCAGCGCCTGCACATCGGCACCGTCTATCAGGAGGTCAACCTGCTGCCGAACCTGTCGGTGGCGGAAAACCTGTTCCTGGGGCGCCAGCCGATGCGCTGGGGTTTGGTCGACCGCGGCGCCATGCGGCGGCGGGCGCGTGCCATCCTGATGCCCTACGGCTTGTCGATCGACGTGACGGCGCCGCTCGGCCGCTTTTCGGTGGCGACCCAGCAGATCATCGCCATCGCCCGCGCGGTCGACATGTCGGCCAAGGTGCTGATCCTCGACGAACCGACCGCCAGCCTGGACGCGCAGGAGGTGGCGGTGCTGTTCAAGGTGATGCGGACCCTGCGGTCGCGCGGGATCGGCATCGTCTTCGTCACCCATTTCCTCGATCAGGTCTATGAGGTCTGCGACCGCATCACCGTGCTGCGCAACGGCCGGCTGGTGGGGGAGCGGCGGACGGCCGAGCTGCCGCGCCTGGATCTGGTCGCCATGATGCTGGGGCGCGAGCTGGAGGCGGCGGCGCACCGCATCGACCTTGGCCCGGCGGAGCTGGACAGCCGTCCGCCGCTGGCCAGTTTCAAGGGATTCGGCAAGGCGCGCAGCGTCGAGCCGTTCGACCTCGACATCCGTCCGGGCGAGGTGGTGGCGCTGGCAGGATTGCTGGGATCCGGCCGGACGGAGACGGTGCGGCTGGTCTTCGGCATGGACCGCGCCGACCGGGGCGAGGCGACGGTGGACGGCCGGACGATCCGGCTGAAGGGGCCGCGCGACGCCGTGCGGCTCGGCTTCGGCTTCTGTCCGGAGGACCGCAAGAAGGAGGGCATCGTCGGCGAACTGTCGGTGCGGGAGAACATCATCTTGGCGCTGCAGGCGCGGCAGGGCTGGCTGAAGCCGATCCCGCGCCGCCGCCAGGAGGAGATCGCCGACCGCTTCATCCGCCTGCTCGACATCCGCACGCCGGACGCCGAACGACCGATCCAGCTGCTGTCGGGCGGCAACCAGCAGAAGGCGCTGCTGGCGCGCTGGCTGGCGACCGAGCCGCGGCTGCTGATCCTCGACGAGCCGACGCGCGGCATCGACGTGGGCGCGCATGCCGAGATCATCCGCCTGATCGAGCGGCTGTGCGCCGACGGCATGGCGCTGCTGGTGGTGTCGTCGGAGTTGGAGGAGATCGTCGCCTACAGCCGCCGCGTCGTCGTGCTGCGCGACCGCCGCCATGTCGCGGAATTGAGGGGAGGGGAGGTCAGCGTGGAGCGCATCGTCGCCGCCATCGCGTCGGAGACGCCGAACGCCATCGCGTCGGAGACGCCCAATTCAGAGGTGCGTCAATGACGCTGTCCGCTCCCGGCCCGTCGCGCAACCTGCCGCAATATGGCGCGCTGGTCGCCGTTCTGCTGGCCAACTGGTTGCTGTTTCCCGATTTCTTCGCGATCCGTCTGCAGGACGGCCGGCTGTTCGGCAGCCTGATCGACGTGGTGAACCGCGGCGCCCCGGTGGCACTGCTCGCCATCGGCATGACCATGGTCATCGCCACCCGTGGCGTCGACCTGTCGGTGGGGGCCGTCATGGCGATCTCCGGCGCGGTCGCCGCCACCATGACCGGTGCCGGATGGAGCCTGCCGGCGGTGCTGGCTGCGTCGCTGGCCGCCGGCCTGCTGTGCGGGCTGTGGAACGGGCTGCTGGTGGCGGTGCTGCGCATCCAGCCGATCATCGCCACCCTGATCCTGATGGTCGCCGGGCGCGGCATCGCCCAGCTGGTGACGGAGGGGCAGATCGTCACCTTCACCAGCCCGGCGCTCGCCTTCATCGGCGGCGGGTCCTTCCTGACCGTGCCGATGCCGGTGGTCATCACCATCGCGCTGCTGGCGGTGACGGCGCTGCTGGTGCGGGCGACGGCGCTGGGGCTGATGATCGAGGCGGTCGGCATCAACCGGCTGTCCAGCGCCGGGGCCGGCGTCAACACGCCGGTGGTGCTGGTGGCCGTCTATGTCTGGTGCGGGCTGTGCGCGGCGGTGGCCGGGCTGATCGTCACCGCCGACATCCGCGGCGCCGACGCCAACAATGCCGGGCTGTGGCTGGAGCTGGACGCCATCCTGGCGGTGGTGGTCGGCGGCACGTCGCTGCTGGGCGGGCGGTTCGGGCTGGTGCTGTCGGTGGTGGGGGCGCTGATCATCCAGGCGATGAACACCGGCATCCTGCTGAGCGGCTTCAAGCCGGAATTCAACCTGATCGTCAAGGCGGGCGTCCTGCTGGTCGTCCTGCTGCTGCAATCGCCGACGCTGACCCTGTTCCTGCCGCGCCCGAAGGGGGCGCGTCCGATGGGCGCGGTCAAGCCGCCGGTGGCGCCGACCAGCGGAGGGGCAAAGCCATGACCAGTGCACTCCAGCGGTTCCTTCCGCTGATCGTCACCACCGCGGTGCTGGTGGTCGGGTTCCTGCTGTGCGCGGCGCAGTTCCCCAACTTCGCCTCCTGGCGGGTGGTGGGCAACCTTTTGACCGACAACGCCTTTCTCGGCATCACCGCGATCGGCATGACCTTCGTCATCCTGTCCGGCGGGATCGACCTGTCGGTGGGGGCGGTGATCGGCTTCACCACCGTGCTGCTGGCCGTGCTGATCGAGCATGGCGGCTGGCACCCGCTGGCCGCCTTCGCCGTCGCGCTGATCGCCGCCGGCGGATTCGGCGCGGCGATGGGCGGGGTGATCCATGTCTTCCAGATGCCGCCCTTCATCGTCACGCTGGCCGGGATGTTCATCGCCCGTGGGCTGGGCTTCGTCCTGACCACCGATTCGGTGCCGATCAACCATCCGCTCTATGGCGAGCTGAACGACATCGCGCTGCGCTTCGGGGCGGGGGGCAAGCTCAGCCTGCCGGCGATGCTGATGCTGGGTGTGGTGGTCGCCGCGGTGGTGCTGGCGCACTGGACCCGTTTCGGCGCCAACCTCTATGCGCTGGGCGGCAACCGGCAATCGGCGGAGCTGATGGGCGTGCCGGTGGGGCGGACGACGGTGGCGGTCTATGCGCTGTCGGGGCTGCTGGCCGGGCTGGCGGGGATCGTCTTCTCGCTCTACACCGGCGCCGGCTATTCGCTGGCGGCGACGGGGGTGGAGCTGGATACCATCACCGCGGTGGTGATCGGCGGAACGCAGCTGACCGGCGGCTATGGCTATGTCGTCGGCACCTTCGTCGGGGTGCTGATCCAGGGGCTGATCCAGACCTACATCACCTTCGACGGCACGCTCAGCAGCTGGTGGACCAAGATCGCCATCGGCGTGCTGCTGTTCGTCTTCATCCTGTTGCAGAAGGGTCTGCTGACGGTCTGGGCCGGCCGTGGCGGTGAACCGGCGGAGGCGTGATGCCCATCGAGAGTTTCCTGTTCGATACGCATGAAGGACGGCCGGTGGAGGGGTTCATCCTGTCCGCCGGCGGGCTGGAGGCGACCGTCATCGCCCATGGCGCCCGGCTGGTGCGGATGATGGTGCCCGGCCGCGACGGGACCGGCGCCGACGTGGTGCTGGGCTTCGACCGGTTGTCCGATTACCTGGCGAGCGACGCCTATTTCGGCGCCACCTGCGGCCGGTACGGCAACCGCATCGGCGGGGCGTCCTTCACGCTGGACGGCGTTTGCCATGAGTTGGCCGTCAACGAGCCGCCGAACCAGCTGCATGGCGGACCGGAAGGGTTCGACCGGCGGGTCTGGGAGGCCGAGGTCGATGAGGCGGAGAACGCCGTCACCTTCACGCTGGTCTCGCCGGACGGCGACCAGGGCTTTCCCGGAACGCTGACGGCGAGCACGCGCTACCAGCTGAGCGAAGACGGGGTGCTGGACATCCGCATGACGGCGACGACCGACCGGCCGACCGTCGTCAACCTCGTTCATCACAGCTACTGGAACCTCGGGGGCCATGCGTCGGGCGATCTGCGCGACCATCGGCTGACGGTGCGGGGCGGCTTCACCACGCCGGTCGGCGCCGACCTGATCCCGACGGGGGAGGTACGGCCGGTGGACGGCACGGCCTTCGACCTGCGCGGCGGAGTGGGGCGCGGCAGGGTAGAGCTGGGCGAGGCGCTGGCGGCGGTCGGCGGTTTCGGCTTCGACCACAACTGGTGTCTGGACGGGCCGGTGGGAGAGCTGCGGCCGGTGGCGATGCTGGAGCACCCGGCATCGGGCCGGTGGATGGAGCTGGCGACCGACCAGCCGGGGCTGCAGGTCTATACCGGCGGCTATCTCAGCGAGAAAATGGTGGGGAAGGGCGGGCAGCCCTATCGTCGTTTCGCCGGACTGGCGCTGGAGAGCCAGCGGTTTCCCAACAGCCCGAACATCGGCCATTTTCCGTCGGCTCGGCTCGACCCCGGCGAAACCTACCGGCATCGGATGCTGCTGCGATTCGGGGCGGTCTGAACGGAATCGGGGAACCGTCCGCCGGCTTGCGGGGTTCATCGAAGGGCATGGCAGCGGTTCCGCTGCCGGTCCCGCGATGCCGCTCCACAACGCCGGAAGGAAAGCTCGACATGGCAGCGATGCCGGACGCCTCCCGCCCAGACTCCCCGTTTCAGGCTGGCCGGACTCCGGCCGGCCCGGTTCTGGTGCCCGGCCGGACCTGCTGGCGGATCGAAACAGCGGATCGGGTGGCGGTCATCATCGACGCCGCCGCCTATTTCGCCCGGATCAAGGCCGCCATCCTCAATGCCCGCCACACGGTGATGCTGATCGGCTGGGATTTCGACACCCGGATCAAGCTGGAGCCCGACGACCCGATGCCGGGCGTGCCGAACGAGCTGGGCGATTTCCTGAGCTGGATCGTCCGGGTGCGGCCGGAACTGACCATCAATGTGCTGAAATGGGATCTGGCGGTCCTGAAGATGCCGTTCCGTGGCCGGACTCCGCTGGTCCTGCTGGACTGGATGACCAGCCGGCGCCTGCGCTTCCGCCTGGATTCCGCCCATCCGCCGGGCGCCTGCCACCACCAGAAGATCGCCATCATCGACGATGCCCTCGCCTTCTGCGGCGGCATCGACATGACCACCGACCGCTGGGACACGCCCGACCACCGCGACGGCGACCCCCGCCGGGTGCGGCCGAGCGGCGAGCCATACGGCCCCTTCCATGACGTGACCACGGCGGTCGACGGGGAGGCTGCGCGGGCGTTGGGTGACCTGGCGCGGGAGCGCTGGCGCCGCGCGACCGGCGAGACGCTGGTCCCGCCGCCGCCGGTCCCGGCATTCTGGCCCGACGATCTGGAACCCGACTTCCGCGACCTCCCGGTCGCCATCGCGCGTACAGATCCGATGGCGGACCATGAGGGAACGCAGAAGACGGGAAAGCGCGGCGTGCGCGAGATCGAAGCGCTGTATCTGGCCGCCATCGCCGCCGCGCGCGATTTCATCTACCTGGAAAGCCAGTATTTCGCCTCGCAGAAGATCGTCGGAGCCATCACCGCCCGGCTGTCGGAACCCGACGGGCCGGAGGTGGTGGTCATCAATCCCGAACGCACGCCCGCCTGGGTCGAGGAGGAGGCGATGGGCAGTGCACGCTCGCTGCTGCTCCAGCGCCTGCGCGCGGCCGACACCCACCGCCGCTTCCGCATCCTGGTCCCGGTGACCGAGGGCGGAGAGGGCATCTATGTCCATGCCAAGGTGCTGGTGGTCGACGACCGGCTGCTGCGGGTGGAGTCGTCCAACATCAACAACCGGTCCCAGGGGCTGGACACCGAATGCGACCTTGCCATCGAGGTCCCGCAGGGCGAGCGGCCGGAGGTGTGCCGCGCCATCCGCTCCGTCCGCACCCGCCTGATGGCCGAGCATCTGGGCGTCACCGTGGCCGAGGTGGAGCGGACGGAGGAGGAGACCGGATCGCTGACCGCCATGGTGGACCGGCTGATGCGCCCCACCGGCCGCTCGCTCCGCCCGCTGGAGCCGGAGCCGCTGAACGAGACGGAGCGCCGGCTGGTGGACGAGCGCCTGCTCGACCCCGACCGGCCGGAGCCGATGGCGGAGACGATCCTGCGCGGCGCGACGGTGTTCGGCGACGTGAACCGGGCGGCGTGGCGCATCGGCGCCGGGGTCGCGGCGGGCGCGGCGGTGGGGGTTGGACTGGCCCTTCTGGCCCGCCGGAACGGGCTTGGGAAAAATTTTCGCAGAGAGTGAATTCTCCGCTTGCGGGCCGCGGTCCATCCCGCTACATAGGCGCTCCCCGCGGCGCCCAACGCGGTGCGGGGAAAGCGCTTGTGGCGGAACTGGTAGACGCGCTAGGTTCAGGTCCTAGTGGCTGAAAGGCCGTGGGGGTTCGACTCCCTCC
>NZ_VTTK01000075.1:0-9135 GCF_008365135.1 Azospirillum sp. Sh1
CGATGACCGAGCGGACCAGCGTCTCAACCGCGTGCCAGGGGGCATCGGTGGGATCGGTCGCAAACATCCAGGAAAAAACACAGCCCAGCGCAATTCGTCACGCCCGACCCGTCTATCGCTTCCCTCTCATGTTAGCGCCTATGGGGGAGAGGGTTAGGGTGAGGGGGACGCACAGCGAGGATTCTTGGGATAGCCACGCAATGCATCCCCCTCACCCCGACCCTCTCCCCGGGGGGGAGAGGGAGATTTCCTCCGCCACCACCCCTTCATGGGCCAGCAGCCAGCGCTTGCGTTCCACCCCACCGCCATAGCCGGTCAGCGCCCCGCCGGAGCCGATCACCCGGTGGCAGGGCACCACGACACTGATCGGGTTGGCGCCGTTTGCATGCCCCGCCGCCCGCACCGCCGCCGGACGCCCGGCCAGCGCCGCCAGTTCACGGTAGGTTATGGTCCCGCCGCGGGGAATGCCGCGCAGCGCCGCCCACACCGCACGCTGGAACGGCGTTCCGCCGGTGCGCACCGGCAACCGGTCGATTACCGCTAGCTCGCCCGCGAAATAGGCATCCATCGCCCGCGTCAGTCCACCCGGATCGGCGGACGGCCGCAGTTCGTAACCACCGGGATGGTGCAGGCGCAGCAGCCGGTGCAGCCGGTCCTCATGGTCGGTCCAGTCGATGGCACGCAAGGCGCCGTCGGTATCGGCGACCACGATCAGTTCGCCGATGGGCGTGGCGGTGCGGTCGATCAGCAGGCTGGACGGAGCAGGCATGAGAGCATCCTAGGCCACCGGCCCCTCAGCCGTCGAGCGCCGGTCAGAAGACGTCGAGATAGGCGGCCCAAACCGGGTCGATCGGTCGGACGAAAAATGCTGAAACCTTGCGACCGGTTCCGCGCTTGGCCTCCTTTTCCCGCTCCAGCCCCGAATCGAGCGACGGCACTTCGATGGCCCAGGACGGCAATCGGCGTCCATCAGGGCTGTAGATCAGGCCGGAGGAGGCGCCGGATACGCTGATGCCGACGCTGCTCATCTGAAAGAGGACGCCGTTGAACTCCGCCCGGACCTCCGCCACTTCCACCGGTGTCCCACGCAGCAGCCGGGTCAAGTCGCTTTCGGGAGAGGCCGTACCCGTGATCGCGCCCGCCTTACTGATGTCGATGCGCGCGCCGTCCCCGGCCTCGAGCAAAGCGTCGCCCACGCGGCTCAGGACCACGCGGTTGGCGGCAAGCGCCTCCAACAGGCTCCCATCGGTCGCCGGTCCGAGGCTGCGAAACCAGAACAGCCCCGCGACGACGACACTCGACAGAAGTATCAAGAAAATCAGCCGCTTCATGATCCGGCAACGTGGCTGCGGGTGCTCAGCACGGTCGCCTTTTCCCGGCAGCGTGCGATCATCTGCGTCAGTGTCAGGGTCTTGCCATGGCGGTCCCACAGGTCGGCACCGAGGATGATCGCCTGCTGGTCACAGGGGTCGTCGCAGGCGGCGAGGAAATCGGCGTCACCAAGCGACTCGAAGCGGCGTTTCCAATAGCCGTCAGGCATCGTTCGGGCGATCAACTGCGCAGCTCCGCCGCCGGCCTTCAACGTCCAGACGCTGAACCCACAGGCACGGCCGACATAGCCATAATGAATGTTTGACCAGATGTCGAAATAGTAGTCCCGGCCGGTGTCCCCGTCATAGCTCCACGTTCCATAGGCGCTGCGGATTTCCTTCTTGTGGTCCCATGGCATTCCAGGCCCGACCCAGGCTGCAAAAATCGTATAGTCGCAGATCAAATCCGCCGACGCATCCTGTACCGCATACATCGTACGGAGAAAACCTGTCGCTATCTGACCGTCCGCCCCTGAAGCACTGATTGCCAGATCGGATACCGGAGTGCTTTTCTTGGCAATGTTCGCGACGATCTGTGAAGATGAGTTCTTTATCATCTCTTTATGGATAAAGGATGCTGGTGATGTCATCGGCTGCATAAATATTCTCCTGAAGTCTTCCCGAGGTGAGCGAACAATCGAAAGCTTCCCACCCCGCCAGTTCACTCGCGGAACGGGATTGCATGCATATAAATTCAACCAGATTTGCATTGATTGGATTACTGCAACCGGCCGCTGTCAATGCATTCGGTTCAAGACCAGGCGCTTTCCATGGGCCATGACTGGTTTCCAGGCATGCCGCCGTTTGGCATGTGCTTGTTCCAGTTGGCTTTTGCTGGCGCCACGCCCGTAATTCGGCGCCTTAAGCGCTGCTCTGCCCAACTTTCAGGCGCCAAAAGGCTGAGTTGCGTGCAATCCGCATGGCTGGCATGATGGAGCCATGCCTGTCCATCTCGTCAGTTCTTGACCGAACAGTCAGCTTTTCCGCCGCCCCTCTCCGTTGGCAGTGCTGGTTGGTTCTCTTGGCACGCGGGTTGCTGACACTTCGGTAGACACGCCGCTCCGCGACCGAAGGGAAGCCATCCGCCATGACCCTGATCGCTCCGCTTGCCACCGCCCCAATCCCTGCCGAAGATGATCGCGCCTCGCCCTATGCCGACCTGAGCCCGGCGATGACGCCGGTGCAGGCGCTGGCCGAGTCCAACCGCTGCCTGTTCTGCTACGATGCGCCCTGCATCAAGGCCTGCCCCACCGGGATCGACATCCCCGCCTTCATCCGCTCGATCGCCACCGGCAACCTGAAGGGCGCCGCGACGACGATCCTGTCGGAGAACATCATGGGCGGCACCTGCGGCCGCGTCTGCCCGACCGAGACGCTGTGCGAACAGTCCTGCGTCCGCAACCGGGCGGAGGACCGCCCCGTCGCCATCGGCCGGCTGCAGCGCCATGCCACCGACCGCCTCATTGATGGCGAACCCGCCCATCCCTTCCCCCGCGCCGCCGCGACCGGCAAGCGCGTGGCGGTGGTCGGTGCCGGCCCGGCCGGCCTGTCCTGCGCCCACCGCCTCGCCACGCTCGGCCATGAGGTGACGGTGTTCGAGGCCAAGGCGAAGTCCGGCGGCCTCAACGAATACGGCCTCGCCCCCTACAAGATGGCCGACGATTTCGCCCAGCGCGAGGTCGCCTTCATCCTCGGCGTCGGCGGCATCACTGTGGAGCATGGCCGCAAACTGGGCGCCGACCTGTCGCTGGACAGCCTGCGCGCCGACTATGACGCCGTCTTCCTCGGCATCGGCCTCGGGTCCAACAACCGCCTCGGGATCCCCGGCGAGGAGCGTGCGGGCGTCGAGGACGCCACTGCCTTCATCGAGCGCGTCCGTCAGGCTCCCCCCGGCAATCCGCCCGCCGTCGGCAGCAAGGTCGTGGTGATCGGCGGCGGCAACACCGCCATCGACGCCGCCATCCAGGCCAAGCGGCTGGGTGCGGAGGACGTGACCCTGGTCTACCGCCGCGGTCGTGCCCAGATGGGCGCCACCGCCTGGGAGCAGGAGCTGGCCCAGACCGAGGGCGTCGTGCTGAAGACCTTCGCCGCTCCTTCGGCGATCGGCGAGACCGACATCACCTTCGAACGCACCCGCCTGACCGACGGCAAGCTGTCCGGCACCGGCGAGACCTTCACCCTCCAGGCCGACATGGTGCTGAAGGCGGTGGGGCAAAAGCTGTCGGCCGACGCGCTGGGCGGCCTGCAAATCACCGGCGGCAAGATCGCCATCGACGAGGCCTATCGCACCACGCTTGCCAAGGTCTGGGCCGGCGGCGACTGCGTCGCGACGGGCGAGGATCTGACGGTCCAGTCCGTGCAGGACGGCAAGCTCGCCGCGCTTGCCATCCACAGCCACCTGACCGCCTGAGGAAAGGGAGCCACATCATGGCCGATCTCAGCAGCACCATCGCCGGCATCCGCTCCCCCAACCCCTTCTGGCTGGCCTCCGCCCCGCCGACCGACAAGGCGTACAACGTCGTCCGCGCCTTCAAGGCGGGCTGGGGCGGCGTGGTGTGGAAGACGCTGGGCGAGGACCCGCCGGTGGTCAACGTCTCCAGCCGCTACGGCGCCCATCTCGACACCGACCGCCGGATGATCGGCTTCAACAACATCGAGCTGATCTCCGACCGGCCGCTCGCCGTGAATTTGCAGGAGATCATCGAGGTCAAGCGCGACTGGCCCGACCGCGCCATGGTCGTCTCGTTGATGGCCCGCATCGAGGAGGAGGCCTGGGCCGGCCTCGCCCGCCGCATCGCCGAGACCGGGGCGGCGGATGGGCTGGAACTCAACCTCGGCTGCCCGCACGGCATGTGCGAGCGCGGCATGGGCTCCGCCATCGGGCAGGTGCCGGAGATGGTGGAGCAGGTCACCCGCTGGGTGAAGAACGCCGTCAATTTGCCGGTGATCGTCAAGCTGACCCCCAACATCACCAACATCCTGTGGTCGGCCGAAGCGGCCAAGCGCGGCGGCGCCGACGCCATCTCGCTGATCAACACCGTCAACTCCATCGTCGCGGTGGATCTCGACGCCATGGCCCCCACCCCGGTGGTCGACGGCAAGGGCAGCCATGGCGGCTATTGCGGCCCGGCGGTGAAGCCGATCGCGCTGAACATGGTGGCGGAGATCGCCCGCAATCCCGAAACCCGCGGCCTGCCGGTCAGCGGCATCGGCGGCATCACCACATGGCGCGACGCGGCGGAGTTCCTGGCGCTGGGCGCCACCAACGTGCAGGTCTGCACCGCCGCCATGACCTACGGCTTCAAGATCGTCGAGGACATGATCGGCGGCCTGTCCAACTGGATGGACGTGAAGGGCTACCGGACCCTTGACGAACTGAGCGGCCGCGCGGTGCGCAATGTCGTCAACTGGAACGACCTGAACATGAACTTCTCGACCAAGGCGGTGATCGACCCCGCCTTGTGCATCGATTGCGGCCGCTGCCACATCGTCTGCGAGGACACCTCGCACCAGGCGATCCGCATCGACGCAGGCGAGGGCCGCCGCGTCTTCACCGTGGTCAACGAGGAGTGCGTGGGCTGCAACCTGTGCAGCCATGTCTGCCCGGTGCCCGACTGCATCACCATGGTGCCGGAGCAGACCGACCTGCCCTATGTCACCTGGCCCAACGACGCCCGCAACCCGATGCGCGTCCCCGAAGCCGCCGAATAAAGCCCCCCTCGGCCGTCATCCCCGCGAAAGCGGGGATCCAGGCCTTGCCACAGGGACCGCTTCCGAAACTCTGGATCCCCGCCTTCGCGGGGATGACGTCGAAACAGGGATGGCGCCGGCCCGACCGAAGAAGGATAAGGCGCCGTTCCGCTCAGGGAGAATGCAATCATGTCCACCCCGCAGAATGTCGCCGTGAACGGCTCGCGCCTGTGGCAGAGCCTGATGGACATGGCGCAGATCGGCGCCACGCCCAAGGGCGGCGTGTGCCGGCTGGCGTTGACCGACCTCGACAAACAGGGCCGCGACCTGTTCGTGCGCTGGTGCGAGGAGGCCGGCTGCACGGTCTCGGTCGACAAGATGGGCAACATCTTCGCCCGCCGTCCCGGCCGCGACGACAGCCTGCCGCCGGTCATCATGGGCAGCCATCTCGACAGCCAGCCGACCGGCGGCAAGTATGACGGCGTCTATGGCGTGCTGGCCGGGCTGGAGGTGGTGCGCAGCCTGAACGACATGAACTACGTCACCGAGGCCCCGGTCGAGGTCGCGGTCTGGACCAACGAGGAAGGCTCGCGCTTCGCCCCGGCCATGGTGTCGTCCGGCGTCTTCGCCGGGGTGTTCGACCTGGACTACGGCCTGTCCCGCGCCGACCTCGACGGCAAGACGATGGGCGAGGAACTGGCCCGCATCGGCTATGCCGGCGACCGGGAAGTCGGGGGCCGCAAGGTCGGCGCCTATTTCGAGGCCCACATCGAACAGGGTCCAATCCTGGAGATCGAAGGCAAGACCATCGGCGTCGTCACCGACTGCCAGGGCCAGCGCTGGTACGAGATCACCTTCACCGGCCAGGAGGCCCATGCCGGCCCGACCCCGATGGTGCGCCGCAAGGACGCCCTGCTGGGGGCCGCCCGCGTGGTCGATGCGGTGAACCGGATCGGCATGAAGTACGGCCCGCTGGCCTGCGCCACGGTGGGGCTGATGCAGATCCACCCCAACAGCCGCAACGTCATCCCCGGCCGCGTCTTCTTCACCGTCGATTTCCGCCATCCCGACGACGCCATCCTCGCCGCCATGGACGGCGAACTGCGCGCCGAGGTGGAGCGCATCGCCGGCGAGATCGGGCTGGAGAGCGATTTCCAGCAGATCTGGTACTACGCCCCGATCAAGTTCGACGAGACCTGCGTCGCCGCCGTCCGCAAGGGGGTGGAGCGCACCGGCCACAGCTTCCGCGACATCGTGTCGGGCGCCGGCCACGACGCCTGCTATCTGTCGAAGGTCGCGCCGACGGCCATGGTCTTCATCCCCTGCATCGACGGCATCAGCCACAACGAGGTCGAGGAGACGACCCCGGAATGGTCGACCGCCGGCTGCGAGGTGCTGCTGCACGCCGTGCTCGACCGCGCGAATGCCATGGCCGAACTGGGCCCTCTCCCCCCCGCTCACGCGCAAACGTAGTTTGCGCTGACGCGACAGGCGGACCATAGGTCCGCCGAAAGCGGGGAGAGGGTTGGGTGAGGGGGACGCATTGCGTGGAGTCGGTGAGCGGGCGGAATTTTCCGTTCCTTGTTGATCCACCCTGAGCATCCCCCTCACCCTGACCCTCTCCCCAGGGGGGAGAGGGGACCAGTTCCGGTAAAGGACGAGCGATGGCGCGAACGGCTGCCGACACCACCGATACCACGTCGCCCCAGGGGCGCATCCGGCGTGAGAACGTCGAGCGCATCCTGAAGGCGGCCGAGCGCATCTTCGCCGAGGCCGGCTTCGCCGGCGCCACCATGGCCGACATCGCCGAGCGGGCCGGCCTGCCCAAGGCTAACCTGCATTACTATTTCGGCACCAAGGAGGATCTCTACCGTGCGGTGCTCGACAACATCCTGCGGATGTGGCTGGCGCCGATCGATTCCTTCACCCCCGACGCCGATCCGTCCGTCGCGCTGACCGCCTACGTCACCGCCAAGATGGAGGCGTCGCGCACGCGGCCCCATGCCTCCAAGGTCTTCGCCAACGAGATCCTGCATGGCGGGACCCAGGTCGAACGCTTCCTGGCCGAAGACCTGAAATCGCTGGTCGACGCCAAGGCAGGCGTCATCGACGGCTGGGTCGCCGCCGGCCGCATGGCGCCGGTGGACGCCCGCCAGTTCCTGTTCATGATCTGGGCGGTGACCCAGCATTACGCCGACTTCGACGTCCAGATCCGCAAGGTGCTGGGCCGCCGCAGCCTGACCCGCCAGGACTTCGCCGCCATGACGGCGGAGGTGCTGCGCATGGTCCTGCGCGCCGCCGGGCTACCGGAACCGCAAATCGCCGAACCACAAGTATCCGAACTCGAACCGCCCACCGACTCCGTCCCACCAAACCTCTGAGGGAGCGCCCGAGCATGTCCACCATCCTGATCCGCGGCGGCACCGTCGTCACCGCCGAGCACACCCGCCGCGCAGACGTTCTCTGTCAGGACGGCATCATCACCGCGGTGGGCGAGACGCTGGACGTGCCGGCGGGAGCCGAAGTGGTGGATGCCGGCGGCTGCTATGTCATGCCCGGCGGCATCGACCCGCACACCCACATGGAACTGCCCTTCATGGGCACGGTGACGACGGAGGACTTCTTCAGCGGCACCGCCGCCGGCTTTGCCGGGGGCACGACGATGATCATCGACTTCGTCATCCCCAACCCGAAGCAGAGCCTGATGGAGGCCTACCACACCTGGCGCGGCTGGGCGGAGAAGGCGGCCGGCGACTACAGCTTCCACGTCGCCGTCACCTGGTGGGACGAAAGCGTGCGGCAGGACATGGGCACGCTGGTCGCCGACCATGGCGTGAACAGCTTCAAGCACTTCATGGCCTACAAGAACGCCATCATGGCCGACGACGAGACGCTGGTGAACAGCTTCCAGCGCTGCCTGGAACTCGGCGCCATCCCCACCGTCCATGCCGAGAACGGCGAACTGGTCTTCCAGCTCCAGAAGAAGCTGCTGGCCCAGGGTCTGACCGGGCCGGAGGCCCACCCGCTCTCCCGCCCGCCGGAGGTGGAGGGCGAGGCCGCCAACCGCGCCATCCAGGTCGCCAAGGTTTTCGGCGTCCCGGTCTACATCGTCCATGTCTCCGCCAAGGAGGCGCTGGAGGCGATCGAGCGTGGCCAGAATGGCGGCCAGCGCGTGTTCGGCGAGGTTCTGGCCGGCCATTTGCTGATCGACGACAGCGTCTACCGCAACCCCGACTGGGACTTCGCCGCCGGCCATGTCATGAGCCCGCCCTTCCGCCCGAAGGAGCATCAGGACGCACTGTGGCGCGGTCTCCAGGCGGGTCACCTGCACACCACCGCCACCGACCATTGCTGCTTCTGTGCGGAGCAGAAGGCGATGGGCCGCAACGACTTCACCAAGATCCCCAACGGCACCGCCGGCATCGAGGACCGCATGACCGCGCTGTGGACCCACGGCGTCAACACCGGCCGGCTGACGATGAACGAGTTCGTCGCCGTGACCTCCGCCAATGCCGCCAAGATCTTCAACCTCTACCCGCGCAAGGGCTCGGTCAGCGTCGGGGCCGACGCCGATCTGGTGGTGTGGGATCCGAAGGCGAGCAGGACCATCTCGGCCAAGACCCAGATGCAGAAGGTGGGCCTGAACATCTTCGAAGGCATGACCGTCACCGGCTCCCCGGCCTACACGCTGAGCCAGGGCCGCATCGTCCACGCGCTCGGCGAAAGCCGCGCCGTGCGCGGCGCCGGCCGCTACGTCAACCGCCCCGCCTTCCCGCCGGTCTACGAGGCGGTGTCGAAGCGCAACGCCCTGAACGTCCCCGTCGCGGTGGAGCGGTAAGCAAACTGGAAAAGCCCCCGTCCGAAGGCTCGGGCGAGGGCTCTTTCCGTCTAACTAGACGCTTAACTCGGCCGTCATCCCCGCGCAGGCGGGGATCCAGGCGTTTCCATAGGAAGATCAATGGGAAAGCTGGATTCCCGCCTTCGCGCACTGCTGTCCAGGATTTTCAGGGCTCGGCCAGTTTGAGGCTGAGTTGGCGGTCTGGCGGTCGTTTTTGCGGTGGCCGTGGCCTTGTCG
>NZ_VTTK01000076.1:0-8809 GCF_008365135.1 Azospirillum sp. Sh1
TCCGCGCAATGACGCGCCACGCAAAACTCAGACGTCGGACCCTATTTTGCCAAGGCGGCACTCACCGGAGGCGTACCGTTGATCTCCACCCAATAGCGCTTGGGCAGCACCGCCAGCAGCGCCGCCATCGTCTTTTCCGGCGTCCGCGCCCGCACATAGCCCCAGCGGTTGGTGACGCGGTGGACATGGATGTCGACCGCCAGCGCCGGAATGTCGAAGCCGACGGCCAGCGTCAGCGCCGCGATCTTCGGCCCAACCCCGTGCAAACGCATCAGCCCGTCCGGCGTGTCGGGCACCTCGCCGCCATGCTCATCGACGATACGGCGGGACAGCTCGCGGATGTCGCGGGCTTTCGGCTCCGGGAAGGTGGCGCCGTGCAGCAGCTCCACCAGCCGGTCCTCCGGCAGGGCGGCCATGGCGGCGGGGGTGGCGGCCACCGCGAACAGCCGCTCGGCGACCGCCAGCGTCGTCTCGTCCCGCGTCCGGGCGGAGATCAGGCTGGCGACCAGCTGCTCGAAAGGGGAGGCATGGCCGCGGTCGCGCAGTTCGAACATCGCCGCCTTGGGATAGGAGGCGACGGCGACCCGCAGGCGGCGGAACGCCTCGTCGATGTCGAAGGACTGGGACGCCGCGGACTGCAAACTCACCGGCATCGTCTCCGGGCACGGGCTGAACGGACGGGGCGCTACCGCAGGCCCCCGTCCGACAACTCGCGACGCCGGACTATGTTCCGGTCAGAGCGCCTTGATCTGCATCTTGATCGGTCCGTCCGCCCGGCCATGGACGAACTGATCGACATAGGCGTTGCCCGAATTGTCGATGTCGCGGGCATGGCCGGTCCAGATGATGCGGCCCTGATAGATCATGGCGATGCGGTCGGCGATCTTGCGGGCGGACGCCATGTCGTGGGTGATGGTGACCGCGGTGGCGCCGAGATCCTTCACGCACTGCACGATCAGCTCGTTGATGACGTCGGCCATGATCGGGTCGAGGCCGGTCGTCGGCTCGTCGAAGAAGATGATCTCCGGCTCGTCGGCGATGGCGCGGGCAAGGCCGACGCGCTTCTGCATGCCGCCCGACAGCTCCGACGGCGACAGTTCCGCCACGTCCGGGGTGAGGCCGACCGCGCCCAGCTTGGCGATGGCGATCTCCTTGGCCTGGGATCGGGGCATATGCTCGCCCTGGATCAGGCCGAAGGCGACGTTCTCCCAGACCGGCAGGCTGTCGAACAGGGCGGCGCCCTGGAACAGCATGCCGAACTTGTGCAGCAGCTTCTCCCGCTCGCGCGAGCGCAGCCGCGTCGTCTCTTCGCCGTCGACCTTGATCGAGCCGGAATCCGGCGTCAGCAGGCCGAGGATGCTCTTCAGCATCACCGACTTGCCGGTGCCCGACCCGCCGATGACGACCAGCGACTCGCCCTTCGCCACCTCCAGATCGATGCCGTTCAGCACCTTCTTCGGGCCGAAATGCTTGGTGACGCCCTTGAGCGCGATCTTGGGGACAGTGGTCATGAACTGGCGCTCACTTGGTCGAGAAGAAGAGGCCGGTGATCAGGTAGTTCCACACCAGGATCATGATGGAGGCCGACACCACCGCGTTGGTGGTCGCGGCACCGACGCCCTGGGCGCCGCCCTTCGAGTGGTAGCCGTGGTAGCAGCCCATCAGCGCGATCAGGAAGCCGAAGATCGCCGCCTTCACCAGACCGGAGATCACGTCCAGCGGTTCCAGGAATTCCCAGGTGCGGTTGATGTAGCTGGCGGCGTTGAAGTCCAGCCGGTAGACGCCGACCAGGAAACCGCCGAACACGCCGATGATGTCGGCGACCACCACCAGCAGCGGCACCATGGTCAGGCCGGCGATCAGCCGCGGCGCCACCAGATACTTGTGCGGGTTGGTCGACAGGGTCGACAGCGCGTCGATCTGCTCGGTCACCCGCATGGTGCCGATCTCCGCCGCCATGGCGGCGCCGATGCGGCCCGCCACCATCAGGCCGGCCAGCACCGGGCCAAGCTCCCGGGTGATCGACAACACCACCACGGTGGCGATGGCCCCCTCCGCCTGGAAGCGGGAGAAGCCGCTATAGCTCTGCAGTGCCAGCACCATGCCGGTGAACAGCGCCGTCAGCCCGACCACCGGCAGCGAGTAATAGCCGATGTCGATCATCTGCCGCATGATCTGCCGTGGATAGAGCGGCGGACGCACGCAGTGCGACAGGGCGGATCCGGTGAACAGGGCAAGGCGTCCGGTCGCTTCCAGGAAGATCAGGAAGGCCCGGCCGGTAGCGGCGAGGAAACCCATCAGTCGGCCCGCATCCTTGGTTAGAGACTCGTTTGGGCGATGCGGTCATAGCACCGATGAGCGCCTAGGTCATCCTTGGACTTTGCAATGGTGGGACGAGTTGGTCGTCGCGGTGATCTCGCCCTCTCCCCGCTTTCGGCGGACCACAGGTCCGCCTGTCGCGTCAGCGCAAACGACGTTTGCGCGGGAGCGGGGGAGAGGAGAAGCTGGTCACCCGCCCACATAGACCCGGTGATAGCGGCGGCCGAGCGAGGTCAGGATCTCGTAGCCGATGGTCCCGCCTTCCGCCGCCACCGTGTCGACCGGGCGGTTCGGCCCGATCAGCTCGACCAGCCGGCCGGCATGGGCAACCGACTCCGGCAGGCCGGTGACGTCGATGGTGATGAGGTCCATGGAGATGCGGCCGACGATGGGGGCGGCGACGCCGTCGACGAAGACATGCCCCTTGCCGCCGAGCGACCGCATGTAGCCGTCGGCGTAGCCCACGCCGATGGTGGCGATCCGCGCCGGGCCGGTCACCTTGTGGGCGGCGCCATAGCCGACCGTCATCGACGCGTCGCAGTTGCGCACCTGCAGCAGCTTGGCGTCCAACCGCACCGTATCCCGCATCGGATTCGGCAGATGCGGCGTCGGGTTGACGCCATAGAGCGCGCAGCCCGGCCGGGCGAGGTCGAAATGATGGTCCTTGCCGTGGAAGATGCCGGACGAGTTGGCGAAGCTGGCCTTCGCCTTCGGCAGCCGGGACAGCGCCGCGCGGAAGCAGTCGAGCTGCACCCCGGTCATCGGGCTGTCGAACTCGTCGGCGCAGGCGAGGTGGGTCATCCAATAGCGGACGTCGATGCCCTCCAGCCACTGCGGATGACCGGCGAGGTCGTCCAGCTCGTCGGGGCCGAGGCCCAGGCGGTTCATGCCGGTGTCGATGTGGATCACCGCCGGCAGAACCTCCCCGCGCGACGCGGCGAAGGCCCGCCACGCCGCGATCTCGCCCAGGTGGTTCAGCACTGGCAGGATGCGGTTGGCGATGAACTCCCCCTCGCACCCCGCCGGCAGGCCGCCCAGCGAGAAGACTTGCGCCTCCGGCGCCACCGGTTCCAGCGCGCGGCGGACGGCCAGCGCCTCCTCGAACTGGGCGACGACGAATGTCCGGCAGCCGGCGGCGGCCAGGGCCGGCACGACGCGCGCCACCCCCAGCCCATAGGCGTCGGCCTTGACCACGGCGGAGCATTCCGCCGGCGCCACGCGGTCGCGCAGCTGGGTCCAGTTGGCGACGACGGCGCCGAGATCCACGGTGAGGATGGCGCCGGCGCGCGGGTTCAGGTCGCTCGTCACTCTGGTCACTCGTCGCTCTGGTGATGCTGGTCGAGATCGCCGAACTTGGTGAACTGGCCGTCGAAGTAGAGACGGACGGTGCCGATCGGACCATGACGCTGCTTGGCGATGATCACCTCGGCGGTGTTGTGCACCTCGCCCAGGCGCTGCTGCCAGCGCTGATAGCGGTCGTTGAACTTGTCGTCGCTCTCGTCGGGCCGGCGCGAGGGCTCGGCGCGCTCAAGATAATACTGTTCGCGGAAGACGAACATCACGACGTCGGCGTCCTGCTCGATCGAGCCCGATTCGCGAAGGTCGGCCAGCTGCGGACGCTTGTCCTCGCGAAGCTCCACCGCGCGGCTCAGCTGCGACAGCGCCACCACCGGCACGTCCAGCTCCTTGGCGATGGCCTTCAGGCCGCGGGTGATCTCCGAGATTTCCTGCACCCGGTTCTCCGACCCGCGCGACGAGGATCCGCGCAGCAGCTGGAGATAGTCGACCACCACCATGCTGAGGCCGGAGGTCCGCTTCAGCCGGCGGCAGCGCGTGCGCACCGCGGCGACCGACAGGGCCGGCGTGTCGTCGACATAGAAGGGGCAGCGGGCGAGGTCCTGGCTGGCCTGGACGAATTTCGGGAAATCGGTGTCGCGGATCTCGCCGCGGCGGATCTTGTCGCCCGGCACCTGCACCTCGTCGGCGAGGATACGGGTGGCGAGCTGTTCCGCCGACATTTCCAGCGAGAAGAAGCCGACGACTCCGCCTTCCTGCCCGCTGGAGCGCATGTGCGCCTTGGCGGCGTTGAAGGCGATGTTGGTGGCCAGCGCCGTCTTGCCCATGGAGGGACGCCCGGCGAGGATGATCAGGTCCGACGGGTGCAGGCCGCCCAGCTTGCGGTCGATGTCGATCAGCCCGGTGGTGACGCCGGTGACGTGGCTGGAACGGCGGAAGGCCGCCTCCGCCGTCGTGATCGCATGCTTGACCGACTCGCCGAACGCCACGAAGCCGCCCTGCACGTCGCCGGTCGAAGCGAGGTCGAACAGCTGCTTTTCCGCCTCGCCGATCTGGTCGAGCGCGGTGATGTCGAGGTCGTGGCGGTACGCCTCGTTCACCATGTCGGTGCCGACCTCGATCAGCTGCCGGCGGATGAACAGGTCGTGGATGGTCTTGCCGTAATCGCCGGCGTTGACCACGGTGACGACGTTGGCCGCCAGCTCCGCCAGATAGGCGCTGCCGCCTTCCACCGCCAGTTCGGGATCGTTGTCGAACAGGGACTTCAGCGTGACCGGGTTCGCGATCTGGCCGCGGTCGATCATCTTGGTGATGGCGGCGAAGATGCGCTGGTGGGCCGGGTCGTAGAAATGCTCCGGCCGCAGGAACTCGCCGACCTTCTCATAGGCCTTGTTGTTGACCAGGATCGCGCCCAGCAGCGCCTGCTCCGCCTCCTCGTTGTTGGGGGGCGTGCGGTATTCGGCCGTCGGCTTGACCGCGGATGACGGGCGGGGATCGAACAGCGATGAGGTCTGGTTGCTCATGGAGGACACAATAGCAGAAACAGAACGCGAACGCTCGGCGAAGGGCGGGGGACCCTCCACAAAAGCTGTGCACAGAAGTTATCCACAGGCTGGGAAGTCTGGGGATAACGGCGGCTGGGCTTTGAAGCTCAAGCCCTACATCTTCCGGGGCTGGTCCGGATGCGCCGCGTCGGGCATCGCGCCCAGCGCCTGGAACACGCCGTCGATCTGGTCGGCGACGCGGTAGAGGGCGGAGCGGTCGATGCGGGCGAAGCCCTGGGCGACCATGTGGTCGATCAGGCCGAGCAGCGGGCGCCAGTAGCCGTCGACGTCGGCGATGACGATCGGCTTGTCGTGCAGCTGCAGCTGCTTCCAGGTCAGGATCTCGAAGGCCTCGTCCAGCGTGCCCAGCCCGCCCGGCAGGATGACGAAGGCGTCCGACCGCTCCACCATCATGCGCTTGCGGGTGTGCATGCTGTCGACGACAAGCAGTTCGGTCAGGCCGGTGTGCTCGATCTCCGCCGACTGGATGTGTTCCGGGATGATGCCGACCACCTCGCCGCCGGCGGCGATGGCGGCGTCGGCGGCGATTCCCATCAGCCCGACCCGGCCGCCGCCATAGACCATGCGGATGCCGCGGCGGGCCAGCCCGTCGCCCAGCGCATGGGCGGCTTCCTTGTGGACATCGGCGACGCGGCTCGACGCACCGCAATAGACGCAGACGGACGACAGGCTCTTCATCGCGGGTCAACCTTTCTCGCCACCGTCACCCTTCGGGAGCGGGGCCGCAAAAAATCCGGTGAATGCCATGGAATATCGGGCGAGGGCGGCGCGTCAACAGCGGCACAGGCACCGTTAAGAGCCACGGCATCATCGGGAGGGACCACATGAGCAACCGGGTCGTCAATGTCCTTGCGGCGGCATCCGTCGCCGGTCTGATGTTCGCGCTGTTCGGCATGTCGGCGCAGAGCGCCGGCGCCGCCGATCCGGCGGAGCAGGTGAAGGACCGGCAGCAGACGATGAAGAAGATGGGCGGCGGCATGGGCGCGGTCGCCAAGTTCGTGAAGAACGAGGGCGCCACCGTCGAGGACGCGGCCAAGGGGGCGGAAGCCGTGCTGGCGGTGTCGAAGATGGACCCGAAGAAGATCTTCCCCGAAGGCACCGCCGTCGGCGTGGCCGACAGCGCCGCCAAGCCGGAGCTGTGGAAGAACTGGGACGAGGTGCAGAAATACTGGGGCGCCGTCGAGCCGGCGGCCGAGAAGCTGGACGCCGCACTGAAGAGCGGCGACCGCGCGCAGATCGCCCAGGCGCTGGGCGCCACCTCCAAGGCCTGCGGAAGCTGCCACGAGGACTTCCGCGTCAAGAAGAACTGACCGGTGCGGCGTCTCCTGACCGCCGCGTCCGTGCTGCTGCCGCTTGCCGTCGCGGGCGGCGCCGCGCATGCCGCCGGCGAAGCTCCCGCCGGCGATGCCGTCCAGCGGGGCGCCTACATCTTCAACGCCGCCGGCTGCCTCGGCTGCCACACCGACGTGAAGGGCGGCGGTCAGCCTCTGGCCGGCGGCCGGGCGCTGGCGACGCCCTTCGGCACCTTCCACACCCCCAACATCACGCCGGATCCGGTGACCGGCATCGGCCGGTGGAGCGACGCCGACTTCATCCGCGCCCTGCGCGAGGGCGTACGGCCGGACGGCGCCGCCCTGTTTCCGGCCTTCCCCTATGCCAGCTACTCGCGGATGACCGACCGCGACCTGCTGGACCTGAAGGCCTATCTGTTCAGCCGCCCGGCGGTGGCGGCTCCGAACAAGCCGCACGACCTGACGCCGCCCTTCTCCTGGCGCTTCCTGCTGCCGGTCTGGCAGTGGCTGTACCTGACCCCCGGCCCGGTACCCGACGACCCGGCCAAGCCGGCGGCCTGGAACCGCGGGCGCTATCTGGTCGATGCGCTGGGCCACTGCGCCGAATGCCACAGCCCGCGCACCCTGCTGGGTGGGCTCGACTCCGACCGCTATCTGGCCGGCAATCCGGACGGGCCGGACGGCGACAAGGTTCCGGGCATCACCGGCGCCAAGGGCAAGGGCGGGATCGGTGCCTGGTCGGACGGCGACCTGACGCTGCTCCTGGAGACCGGCCTGACCCCGGACGGCGACGTCGTCGGCGGCGCCATGGGAGAGGTCGTGCGCAACACCACCTCCAAGCTGACAGCCGACGACCGCGCCGCCATCGTCGCCTATCTGAAGACCGTCCCCGCGAAGGAGTGAGTCTTCTCGGCAACAGGCGCCGATTTGCCGTGGACTCATGATCCTATGGGGCAACCGAGCCCGTTTGGCGGATGGTTCCGCTCCAACGGCGCCATTCTTTTGCGACCTGTCCTTCTGCTATAGTCAGTTATCCTGCCATTGTGGTGGGCCGCCGGATGGGTGCTCAGGTGAAACGAAACGCGTTGTTCGCAGCTTTGGGCGTGGCTCTGATGGGCGGGGCGGCGGCGGTCGCCCTGTGGCCGGCAGGCAAACCGGCCGAGGAGCCGGCGACATTGGCCCTTGCCTCGGCCCCCGCCGCCACGGCGGCATCGGCGCAGTCGGCCGCACAGCCAACCACACAGGCAGCCACACAGACGGCGACTCCGGCGAAGGCCGCCGCGGCGCCGGAACCGGCGAAGCCCGCTGCTCCCAGCTTCGACGTGGTGCGGATAGCGCCGGACGGCGCGACGGTGATGGCCGGCCGCGCGGCACCCGGTTCGGAGGTCACGGTCACCGACGGCGGAAATCGGGTTGCGTCGGCCAAGGCCGACCAGCGCGGCGAGTGGGTGATGCTGCCGGACAAGCCGCTGTCCCCCGGCACCCGCGAACTGAACCTGACCGAGACCCGTCCCGGCGCCGAAACCGCGGTCCCCGCCGACAAGGTGGTCGTGGTGATGGTGCCCGAGCCCGCGGCGAAGCCCGCACCCGAATCGTCGGCCTCGGCCACGAGTCCGGCCGCTCCGGTCGCCGTGGCGGTGCCGCGCGACGGGCTGGCCGGCGCGTCGCCCGCCATGGGTGGCAGCTCGGTCCTGCAGGCTCCGCCGGTTCCGGAAAACGGGGCGCCCCCGCCGCCGGGCGGCGTGTCGGTGGAGACGATGGACTATGATCCCGCCGGCCGGGTGGCGCTGGGCGGACGGGCGGCGCCCAACAGCGCCGTCCAGCTCTATCTCGACAACATCCTCGTCGGCAGCGCCCACACCGACCCGAAGGGCAACTGGCGCCTGACCCCGGAAAAGCTGATCGACCCCGGCGTCTACACCCTGCGCGCCGATCAGGTCACCCAGGGCGGCAAGGTGGTGGCGCGGGCCGAACTGCCGGTGCAGGTCTCCGCCATGCCGGCGGCCTCCACCGACGGGCGTAACATCGTCGTCCAGCCCGGCAACAGCCTGTGGCGGCTGGCCCGCCGCACCTACGGCGACGGCATGCTCTACACCACCATCTACACCGCCAACCGCGAGCAGATCCGCAACCCGGACCTGATCTATCCCGGCCAGATTTTCGCGCTGCCGCAGGTGAATTGAGATCTTGTGAGTTTCCAGGGCTTTTCTCAGCCGTCATCCCCGCGAAGGCGGGGATCCAGGAAACTCCGAGGCTGAGTGGCTGAAACGTCTGGATTCCCGCCTTCGCGCACTGCTGTCCGGGATTTTTGAATGGATTGCAGCTGCACGGCAGACA
>NZ_VTTK01000077.1:0-5484 GCF_008365135.1 Azospirillum sp. Sh1
CATGATTTGTGCTCACCAGGCCAGCTCACCCGCCGGCCATAGTGGCGGATGCTACATAAGTCCGCTGTTTTCCCGCCCGTCCTATGTCGTCACCCCTGACCGTCGAAAACGCCGTGAAGCGGGCATGCCGCTTCCTGTGTGAACTTTCGTCCCCCTCCAAGTCCCAGGGAGGCCGCGCGCGGTTCATTCATCGACGAATGGCCAATGGAACGGGACGTGGGCGTGTTGCACACTGGCCTCATGACGGCGACACGCAGACAGCCACTGGTTTCCCTGGTACTGATGGGCATTCCATTGCTTGTCATCGGCATCTTGACCTTCCAAGCGAGCGAGGCCGACCGCATCGTGCTGCGGGCGGAACAGGCCGACGCTGCCACCGCTCGCCTGCGTCTTGTCAGCGATGCCGCCCGGTCTTCGGTCGAACGACAGGCCGCCGAAGCCGTCGCCCGGGTTGCCTCGACGCTGTCATCCGCGTCCGACCCCATATCCGCCCTGCGCAATCTGATCTTGGCCCAGAACATGGGGTTTGCCCTGGTGGAAGAGGGCGGCCATCGGCTGTTTCCTTCCGAAGACAACCCCGAACCGCTGCTGGAAAAGCGCAAGCTGCACAGCCTGCTGGGCGCCTTGGCCGGGGTGCGGGCGGACACGGCCGTGTCTGCCGGGGGACAAGGCTGGGCCTGGGTGGCGGACGAGGATGGCCGCGCCCTTCTGCATTGCCGGCGCCAGTTGCCGGACCGGCTGCTCTGCGTGGTGCTTGCCGCCGCCGCGGTCGATCAGGCCGTTCGCGCCGCCCTGGATGCCGACCCCGGACAATCGGATCTCTGGGATCTGAGCCTGACCGATGCCGCCGGCGCGCCGGTCTGGCCGGAGGCCGGGATCGGCGAAGAGCCGGCCCTCGCGGCGGCGCGCCTTGATGTTCCGTTGCGCGGCTGGCAAGCGGAAGCCCGCCGCCGCAACGGAGCGGACCCCGGCGCCGGCCGCTGGCCCATGTTGATGGCGATCATCGCGCCCTTGCTGGCAAGCTGGGTGAGCCTGGGCTGGGTCGTTCACCGCGCGCAGCGGATGAGGTTGGAGGAAGGCCGGCGGCGCATGGAAATCGCCGCCCAGGTGTCCCACGACCTGCGCACGCCTCTCGCCAATCTTCACCTTTACGCTCTTCTCATCGCGCGCAAGGCCGAAGATCCCGCCTCGATCCGGAACTATTGCCGCATTGTCGAGGAGGAAATCACCCGTCTCAGCCTGTTGGCCGACAACGCGGTGGCCATCGCCAAAGGCGGTGCGGCGGAACTGACCGATCACGGCACCGCCCGGCCCGCGGAACTGGTGTCCTCCATACTGGCCCGTCTGCGCCCTTTGCTCGACGGAGCGGGATGCACCCCTGCCGTCCGGTTGGGAGCGACGGGATCCGTCGTCTTCAACCGCGCGGCTTTTGAACGAATCGTCACCAACCTTCTCGACAACGCCCGCAAATACGCTGCCGGAAGCCCCATCGACATCGCCACCTGGGTGGAGGGCAACCGCTTGATGGTGTCGGTGCGCGATCACGGCCCCGGCATTCCGCCGGCCGCGGCGGAACGCGCGTTCACACCGTGGCAGCAGGAGAGCGGATCCGGCTTCGGCCTGGGGCTGGCGACCATCCGGCGCCTTGCCCGCGCCAACGGCGGCGATGCGCGGATCGAGAACGCCGCCCCCGGCACGCGCGCCACCGCCTGGCTTCGTTGCGCCCCGGCCCCTGGCACGGACGGAGAGGAGCCGCCATGCACATCCTGATCGCCGACGACGACATCAACCTGCGTCGGGGGCTCGCCGACCTCCTGGAACTTGAAGGCTTCGACTGCTCGGTCGCCGGAGACGGGGCGGCCGCGTTGGCGGCCTTCCGGGCCCGGCGGCCGGACTTCTGCATTCTGGACATCATGATGCCCTGTATGGACGGGCTCGAACTGTGCCGCGTCCTGCGCCGCGAGGACGATCGGGTTCCCATCCTGCTGCTGACGGCCCGCGACCAGGAAATCGACCGGGTCATCGGCCTGGAAATCGGCGCGGACGATTACGTTTCCAAACCGTATGGCATCCGCGAACTGGTGGCGCGCATCCGGGCGATCCAACGCCGTTGCGGCGGTTCCGCATCTCCCGGGCGGCCTGTCGAAAGCATGGGACGGTTCCGCATGGACGATCTGGATGTCGATCCCAAGGCTCTGCGGGCTTTCCGCGGTGACCGGCGCATCGACCTGACGCGGCGCGACGTGGCCATCCTGAGCGTGTTGCATGCGCGCATGGGCGAGGCGGTCAGCCGCAACGACCTGTACGATCTGTGCTGGGGCCGGGACTACCTACCCAACAGCCATTCCCTCGATCAATATGTGTCCGCCCTGCGCCGCAAGATCGAACGGGATGCCGGCGCGCCGCGCATCATCCGGTCCGTCTACGGCGTCGGCTACCGTCACGATCCCGATGCTGATTGATTTCTGAAAATCTTCTGCGCCCGACCTGACCCTTCCGGCCCCGGCCCCTGGCAGACTTGCCCGTGTCGCCGATCAGAAGGAAGGTCCGGGTCATGCTTTCTCTCCCCCCTCATGTCCATTCCGGCGACCTGGCCGCCGAGCCCCTGGCGCCGGGGGCGTTGTCCGCCGGCTTCGCGGCGCTGCTGGCCGCGCCGCTCCCCGGCCTTGCCGCCTTTGACGGGTTCGCCCTGGCCGAAGCCGACCTGCCCTGGGCCAAGCAACTTCCGGCCGCCGCCGCCGGGCAGGCGGTCACGTTCCTGCTGGCCGGGCGATGGCACGTCGCCCGCGAACACGACGTCTGGGTCGAGCCGGGTGTCGCCTTTCACGCCCGGATCGCCGGCCGCGGCCCGCTTTACAATCCCATGTTCAACACCGGCACCCTGATCGCTCCCCATGACGGCCCGGTTGAAATCGCGCGGGCGGTCAGCGAATGGGCCGACGAAGACGGCCGCCTGTTCACGCCGGTGGACAGCTATGTCCAGGGCGAGGGGCGTATCGAGGGCATCGCTCTGTTCTGGCAGGGAGATCCGCTGATGGGGCTGCAAGCTCTTGCTGCCCGCGGCGATGTCGGCGGCCTTGTCGCCGCCGAAATCGCCCGGCTGCAATTCGCCCCCTCCGTACCGGCCGGCTGGCGCTATTACCACCAGTTCGGCGATGGCGGCATCTTCTCCGCGCATGGAGACGAGATCTGCTGCCACACCCACAAAAACGTGGGCGTGCTGCAACGGGACGTGTCCCTGCCGCTGGAGGCCGGCGCGACCATCGACTGGCGATGGATCGTCGAGGAATTGCCCGCCGACGTGCCCGAGGATCAAGCGCTCACTCACGATTACCTGTCGATCGCCGTCGAATTCGACGATGGCCGCGACATCACCTACATGTGGAGCGCCGGCCTGCCCGTGGGGACGGTGTTTCCCTGCCCTTTGCCGTTCTGGACGGCCATCGAAACGCACATGGTGGCCCGCAGCGGCGTTGCCGAACTGGGCCGATGGCTGCCCGAAAGCCGCAACCTTTTCGAAGACTACAAGGCCCACATCGGCGGCAACGCCACGCGGATCACGCGCGTCTGGATGATTGCCAACAGCGTCTTCCTGCGCGGTTCGGGGTCCTGCCGCTACGCCGGCATCCGGATCCGCGGCAACGGCTGGCACGAGACATTGCTTTGAACGAAGGAGGACACCGCATGCGCACCCTGCTTGCCGTAACCCTGGCCGTCACCCTGTTCCTCCCGATCGCGGCCACGGCGTCGGAGTTCGAGAGGAGCGAGGATGACAGCGCCTTCGGCGACTTGACCATCGATTATTACCGCGACGTCGTTCGCCGCTATCCCGAACGTCTGGGCCTTTATTGCTGGGTCGGCTATGAGACCTATAAAAGCGGCGATTTTCAACAGGCGAAGGAGGTGTTCGAAACCTGCGCCGAGCGCAACCATGCCCAATCCATGATCTTTCTATCGCAAATCTATACGGACGGGTTGGGTGTGCCACGCGACCCTGCCATTGCGGCGCGGTGGATGCTTCGAGCAGCGGAAACCGGTTACGCCGCCGCCCAATACGACTATGGTTTGACTCTCCTGCGCGGTGACGGCATCCCCTGCGACCTGGACGCTGGAAAGGAGTGGATCCGCAAGGCAGCCGTGCAGGGCGATGTCAATGCGCGTGAACTGGCTGCCGCTGGTTTTGACCTTTCAGTAATTCCGGCCGCCGAACGGTCCACACCGTCGTCCAACTGAACCGACGTTGGTGCAAAGAAGTCGGGCTTGGTGACGGTGGGGGAGTACGCCATGGAAACCGTGGCGTTTGTGAAGCGGAAAAGCGGCTTGATGGGGTCACTACACGAAAGTGCGCAGATTGTCCGGGATGTGGGAACACGTTGAGAACGTGGATATCCCGCCGGGCCGGCTTGTCATAACGCCCGGTGTCTGTTTTAAGATTGCGGAGATTTTCCCGCATTGGCTGTGGTTTCCCGCTTGCGCGGTGCCGCGCGGCGCGACGGTGGGCACCGCAGCGGCGGCCGACGCGCATGAGGGCGGCGTGGGCCGCTCTCGGAAAAGTGAGTTTCTGGAATGGATGGAGTGTTTGCACATGCCATGGTCGTTTGAAGCTGCCCGTATCGTGCTGGTGATCGCTTTGGGTCTATCCGCCGCCACGACGTGGCATCTTTTTACAGTCGTTCCGTTCGGCTTGCTGACGATGCTGTCCCAGCACAATCCCCATGATCCCGGCGGTGCTCTGCCGGTTGCCATCTCGGCCTTTGCCACGGGAGCTGTTGCCGTGGCGTTGGCCCTGCTCGGGGTGATGAAGCGCCAGCTGATGGCGTGGTGACGATCATCGGAGCGGGGGCCGATCCGGCCGACCAGCCGTAAGGGGAGGGGCAGGCATGGTGTCGGTCAAGACCGAGCAGATGATGGTGCGGTTCCGGCCGGAGGTGCGCGCCCTGCTGGCCGAGCTGGCGGCGGCGGACAGCCGCTCGATGGCGGGGGAGCTGGAGGCGCTGATCCGGGCGGAGGCCCGGTGCCGGGGGCTGGCCGATGGGGACGGCGGCGGGGCGGGCTGGCCGCCCCTACCGCGCCGTCCTGGGCGGTTGCAGAAGTGCATGTTCCATAATCGCTGTTCGGCGCCCGGGTTGTGCCCGGTCAAGCCCCTGATCCAGTTCGCTTTCGCGTGGCAGTGGAAGTTATGCGGCACCCGCTGGGCCGCCTCAGATCAACATCTTGTGGACGATCCGCTTCCAGCCGGCCCCTGAAGGTTGAAACCCGGCTTGTCCGGACTGAATCGGCAAAGCGAACCTCGGTCAGTGCGGGTGCGCCTGCGTTCTCACCGTGTTCTCATACCGGCTCACGCCTGAACTGACTCTCGGGTCGCAGGGGATTCCCAAATTATAGCGAGCATGATTCACTGAAGCTTCACCGGGAGTGGGGGTGAGCATGTCGGCAAGCCTGAAGATCGCGGACGGGTTGACGGCGGCGGACCTGCGGCTCTGG
>NZ_VTTK01000078.1:0-5293 GCF_008365135.1 Azospirillum sp. Sh1
CCCAAATCCCCTCTGCGAGGTGTGGGGGGGGGGGCGCGCCGCCTCCCCCCCCCCCCCCCCGGGGGGGGGGGGGGGGGGGGGGGGGTGTTGCACGGCGTGGCTATCCCAAGAATCCTCGCTGTGCGTCCCCCTCACCCTAACCCTCTCCCCGGGGGGGAGAGGGGATATCGCGACATCACGTCTCCTCAAGGACACCCTCCATGGCATCGCTGACCATCCGCCTGCACCCCGCCGACAACGTCGTCGTCGCCGGCGCCGACCTGGAGCCCGGCATCACTCTGCCCGGCACAGAAGTCGCGACCACCGGGCCGGTGCCGGCCGGGCACAAGGTCGCGGTGCGCGCCATCGCGGCCGGCGAGCCGGTGCGCAAGTACAACCAGGTCATCGGCTTCGCCACCGCGGCGATCCAGCCGGGCGACCATGTCCACGTCCACAACATGGGCATGGGCAGTGATTTCGAGCGCGATTACGCCTTCGGCGCCGACGTCCACCCGGTCGAACCGATCCCGGAGGCCGAGCGCGCCACCTTCCAGGGCATCCTGCGCCCGGACGGCCGCGTCGCCACCCGCAACTACATCGGCGTGCTGACCTCGGTGAACTGCTCCGCCACCGCGGCGCGGATGATCGCCGACCATTTCCGTGGCTCCGCGCTGGCCGCCTATCCCAACATCGACGGCGTCGTCGCGCTGACCCACGGCTACGGCTGCGGCATGGCCGGCAGCGGCGAGGTGATGGACACGCTGCGCCGGACCATCGCCGGCTATGCCCGCCACCCCAACTTCGCCGCGGTGATCCTGCTGGGTCTCGGCTGCGAGGTGAACCAGATCGACAAGCTGATGGAGGCCACCGGCCTTGAGGCGGGCGCCCGCGTCATCCCCATCGGCATCCAGGACATGGGCGGCACCGCTGCCGCCGCCCGCGAGGGTATCCGCCGGATCGAGGCGCTGCTGCCGGAGATCAACGACGTCACCCGCCAGACCCTGCCGGCCAGCCACCTGACGCTGGCTCTGCAGTGCGGCGGCTCCGACGGCTATTCGGGCATCACCGCCAACCCGGCGCTGGGCTATGCCGTCGATCTGCTGGTCCGCAACGGCGGCACCGCCGTGCTGAGCGAGACGCCGGAGGTCTATGGCGCCGAGCATCTGCTGACCCGCCGCGCCGTCCGCCGCGAGGTGGGCGAGGCGCTGGTCGAGCGGATCGGCTGGTGGGAGGAGTACACCAGCCGCACCGGCGGCGAGATGAACAACAACCCGTCGCCCGGCAACAAGAAGGGCGGCCTGACCACCATCCTGGAAAAGTCGCTCGGCGCGGTCGCCAAGGGCGGCACCACCCCGATGACCGCCGTCTACCGCTATGCCGAGCCGATCACCGACAAGGGCTTCGTCTTCATGGACACCCCCGGCTACGACCCGGTGTCGGCGACCGGACAGGTGGCGGGCGGCGCCAACGTGCTGTGCTTCACCACCGGCCGCGGCTCCGTCTTCGGCTGCAAGCCGACGCCCAGCCTGAAGCTGGCGACCAACAGCACGCTGTTCCGCCGGATGCCGGACGACATGGACATCGATTGCGGCGCCATCGCCACCGGCGACGCCACCATCGAGGAGGTCGGCCGCGCGATCTTCCAACTGGTGCTCGACACCGCGTCGGGCCGCAAGACCAAGAGCGAGGAACTCGGCGTCGGCGCCGATGAATTCGCTCCTTGGCAGATGGGAGCGGTTATGTAAGGGGTCCGCCCCCTTGTCGGAAACCGTTGAAGAGCCGGCGCCATGCCTGACAGTTCCACCCCTCTCCCTGGCCCCCACCGCGATCCCGGCCCCCAGCCGGTGAACGCCCCGCAGACCCCGATCCAGCCAACCGGATCGGGGGCCAAGGGCACGGAGCCGATGCGGGCGATCCTGCTGGTGGTGCTGGCGGTGGCCTGCCTGTCCTGCTCCGACGCCACGGCGAAATATCTCGGCCGGACCTTGCCGCCGGCCGAGATCGCCTGGATGCGCTATGTCGTCTTCACCGCATTGGTGATGCCGCTGGCCCTGCGCGGCGGCTCGCCCCGTCATAAAGATAGACTGAGCGTGCTGAAGACGACGCGGCCGGGGCTTCAGGTCGTGCGCGGTCTGGGCATGCTGGGTTCGGCGCTGTTCTTCATCATGGCGATGCAGCATCTGCCGCTGGCCGAGGCGGCGGCGATCAGCTTCGTCTCCCCCGTCTTCGTCACCGTGCTGTCGATCCTGCTGCTGGCCGAGAAGGTCGGCATCCGCCGCTGGGCGGCGCTGCTGGTCGGGCTGGCCGGCGTCATCATCGTCATCCGGCCGGGGGCCGACGGCTTCCAGCCGGCCTCGCTGCTGCCGATCCTGACCGCCTTCAGCTGGGCGCTGGGGCTGGTGGCGACGCGCAAGATGACGGTGCAGGAAAACCCGCTGACCACCATGGTGTGGAGCGCGCTGACCGGCCTGATCGCGCTGACGGCGCTGCTTCCCCTGCATGCGGTCTGGCCGACGCCGTGGGAGATGCTGCTGGGGGTCTTCATCGGGCTGGTCTACACAGCGTCGCAATGGCTGCTGATCCTGGCCTACCGCCAGGGCGAGGCATCGGTGCTGGCGCCCTTCACCTATGTGCAGCTGATCTGGTCGACCGCGCTGGGATTCCTGGTCTTCGGCGCGGTGCCCGACCATTGGACCTTCGTCGGCACCGGCGTGATCATCGCCAGCGGCCTCTACACCGCGCACCGCGAACGCATGCGGGCGCGCCAAAGCCGCCCTGCGGCGGCATGACTTAAGGATTTGCCGGGGGCATCCCCGGCTTGCGGAGAACAAGCATGACCGACACGCCCAACCGCGTCGCCGCGCTCGGCGAATGCATGATCGAGATGTTCCGGCGGCCGGACGGGTCGCTGACCATGGGGTTCGGCGGCGACACGCTGAACACCGCGGTCTATCTGGCGCGTCTGGGCACGCCGGTCGACTATGTCACCGCACTCGGCGACGACAGCATCAGCGACGACATGATCGCCGCCTGGGCGGCGGAGGGTGTGGGCACCGGCCATGTGCTGCGCGTGCCGAACCGCCTGCCCGGCCTCTACCTGATCGAGACGGACTCCAGCGGCGAACGCCGCTTCCTCTACTGGCGCGACCGCGCGCCGGCGCGCGAGTTGTTCGCCCTGCCCCAGACGCCGGAGCTGTGCGCGGCGCTGGAGGGCTACGGCGTCGTCTACCTCTCCGGCATCAGCATCGCCATCCTGGGCGAGCAGGGTCGCGAGCGGCTGTTCCAGGTGCTGCAGCAGGTCCGCGCGCGCGGCGGCAAGGTCGCCTTCGACACCAACTGGCGCCCGCGCCTGTGGCCGGACATCGAGACCGCCCGCGCCGCCTTCGACCGCATGCTGCGGCTGACCGACATCGCGCTGCCCGGCGTCACCGACCTGCGCGACCTCTATGGCGATGCCGATGCCGACGCCGTGCTGGCCCGCGTCCGCGACGCCGGTGTCTCCGAGATCGTGCTGAAGCTGGAGCAGCCCGGCTGCGTCGTGTTCCAGGACGGCAACGCCGTCGAGGTGCCCGCGCAGAAGGTCGCCACGGTGGTGGACACAACGGCGGCCGGCGACAGCTTCAGCGCCGGCTATCTGGCATCCCGCCTGCGCGGCGAGGGGCCGGCCGATGCCGCCCGCGCCGCCCACAGGCTGGCCGCCGCCGTCATCCAGCACCGCGGCGCCATCATCCCGCGCGAGGCGATGCCGGCCTGAACCAAGGTTTTTTCGGCTTCCAGATCACCCTTCCGCCGCCAGTTCGCGGCGGAAGGCGCGGCTCGCCATCTGCGCGAAGCTGGTGAGCGCCGCCTCGTCGGCGCCGTCACGCGCCGCCGCCGACATTCCCCGCATCGCGATCGTCACGAAGTCGGCCAGTGCGTAGGCCCGCTCCGGCGCCTCCCCGGCGATGAAGTCGCGGAGTGCCGCCACGCCGGCCTTCCTCATCTCTTCGGCCAGCGCGCAGGCTTCCGGATCGGCGCTGTTGCGCGCGCCGTCGAGCACGAGGCAGCCCGCCACCCCGTTCCGCTCCGGATAGAGCCGCGCCGCCAGCAGCAGCGTGCGCTCGACCACCTCGGCCACGTCGCCGCCCTCGGCCCGCGCACGGGCGAAGATGTTCGCCTCCCCCGCCGCATAGCGCCGAAGCGCCCGCTCGAACAGCCCGGCCTTGCTGCCGAAGGCGGCATAGAAGCTCGGCGGCTTGATCCCCAACTCCGCCCCCAGCTCGGCGACGCCCACGGCGTCGTAGCCGCGCGCATGGAACAGCTTCATCGCGGTCTCGACCGCCTCGTCCACATCGAAGGACCGCCGCCGTCCCCGGGCTCCGGACGTTTCTGTAGCGACCACTATATTTTCTCCTTGCACAAACCCCCTGCCTGAATTTATATAGCGCTCACTACATTTTCTCAAGGAGCGCATCATGGGTGAGTTCACCGGCCGCAAGATCCTGGTCCTCGGCGGCAGCCGCGGCATCGGCAAGGCCATCGTCCGCCGCTTCGCCAAGGCCGGCGGCACCGTCGCCTTCACCTATGCCGGGTCGAAGGACGCCGCCGAGGCGCTTGCCGCCGAGACCGGCGCGGAAGCCATCCAAACCGACAGCGCGAACCGCGACGCCCTGATCGCCACCGTGGCCGATCGCGGCGCGCTCGACGTGCTGGTCGTCAATGCCGGAACGGCGATCCTGGGCGATCCGCTGACCTTCGATCCCGACGCCGTCGACCGGATGATCGACATCAACGTCCGGGCGCCCTACCATGCGGCGGTCGAAGCGGCCCGGCGCATGAACGACGGCGGGCGCATCATCGTCATCGGCTCGGTCAACGGCGACCGCATGCCCTTCGCCGGCGGGGCCGCCTATGCGCTGACCAAATCGGCGGTCCAGGGCATGGTGCGCGGACTCGCGCGTGATTTCGGCGACCGTGGCATCACCGTGAACGCCATCCAGCCGGGTCCGACCCACAGCGACATGAACCCGGCCGACGGCCCGATGGCGCCCGCCATGCACAGCTTCATGGCGATCAAGCGCCACATCGACGCCGACGAGGTCGCCGAACTGACCGCCTATGTCGCCGGGCCGCATGCCGCGATGATCACCGGCTCGTTCCAGACCATCGACGGCGGCTTCGGCGCCTGACGGTCGCCCTCTTCCTTCGCTAAACTATACACGCAGGAAGAGATCCCCTCTCCCCGGGGGGGAGAGGGTCATAGGCGCTAACATACCGGCTTCCTTATGAAGGGAGCCGGTATGTTTTCGGTCTGGCGTTTTCGTCGTCGGGGCGG
>NZ_VTTK01000079.1:0-5261 GCF_008365135.1 Azospirillum sp. Sh1
CTGCGCCTCGTTCAGCGCCCCGCCGTCGGTGGAGCGGTTTATAGGCGCCCGCCCCCAAACCACGCAAGCGCTTTTTTCATCGCCTCGTCATTTTTTCGTAAACCCCGACCGAAGCGGGGTCCGTAGAGTGGCGCATCGTTTCGTTGCGAGCACAGGACCATGCGGAGCTTCCGTCTTCTCCACACCGCCGACTGGCATCTCGGCCAGACGCTGCACGGCATCCCCCGCGATGTCGAGCATGCCTGCTTCCTCGACTGGCTGATCGATCGCATCGGCGATCACCAGGTGGATGCGCTGGTGATCGCCGGCGATGTCTTTGATGGGCAGAATCCGCCGATCCCGGCATTGGCGCTGTTCTACCGGTTCGTCGCGCGGGTGAAGGCTCTCCATCCACGGCTGGACATCGTGGTGGTCGCCGGCAACCACGACAGCGCCAGCCGGCTGGAAGCGCCGTCGCCGCTGATGACGGAGATGGGTGTGCGGGTGATCGGCACCCTGCCCTCCTCGGCCGAAGGCCTGTTCGATCCGGCACCGCTGATCGTGCCGCTGCGCGATACCGATGGGACCGTCGCGGCGCGCTGCGTCGCCATGCCTTATCTGCGACCGTCCGACCTTCCGGGAATCGAGGAAGCCGAAGACACAGATCCGCTGATCGAGGGCGTACGGCGGCTCTACACACGAGCCTGGACCGGGGGACGGGAGCGCTGCGGACGCGGAGAGGCGCTGATTCTCACCGGCCATTGCTATATGCGCGGCGGCGCCCTGTCGGAGCTGAGCGAGCGCAAGATCCTGGGCGGCAACCTGCATGCCCTTCCGGTCGACATCTTTCCCGAAGACGCGGCCTATGTTGCGCTGGGGCACCTGCACCGGGCGCAGGCGGTGGGCGGGCGCGAGGCCGTGCGCTACAGCGGCTCGCCGATTCCGCTGGCATTGGACGAAGAGCCCTATCCCCATCAGGTGGTGCTGGCGGAGTTCGCGGGCGGCCGGCTGGTCGGGCATGAGCCCCTGCGCGTACCGCGCCATGTGCCGATCCACCGAATCAGCGAGGCCACCCCGGACGCGGCGCTGGAGAGGCTGAAGCGGCTGGAACTGGATAATGCCCGGCCGCGCGATGCCTGGCCCTTCCTGGAGGTGACGGTCGCCCTGCCGGAGCCGCGCCCCGCCCTGCGCGACGAGGTCGAGGCGGTGCTGGCCGGCCGGCCGGTGCGCCTGCTGAAGCTGGGGGTGCGTCTGACCGGCAGCGGCCAGACGCTGGCCGACAGCGCGCAGCCGGTCGATCTGGCCTCGCTGGAGCCGGAGGAGGTCTTCCGGCGCCTCTACCGCCGCAGTCATGAAGGCGATCCAGAGCCGGACCTGATGGCGGCCTTCCACGAGTTGCTGACCGGCGTGCAGGAGACGATGTGATGCGGATTCTCGCGGTGCGCGGCGCCAACCTGACCAGCCTGGACGGCACCTTCTCCATCGACTTCGACCGTGAACCGCTGCGGCGGGCCGGGCTGTTCGCCATCACCGGGCCGACCGGCGCCGGCAAGAGCACGATTCTCGACGCCCTGTGCCTTGCCCTGTTCGACCGCATGCCGCGGTTGCCGGAAGGACGCGGCGAGATGCTGGGGTTGGACGGCGATCCCAACAGCATCCGCACCACCGACGTGCGCACGGTCCTGCGGCGGGGAGCCGGATTCGGCTGGGCCGAGGTCGATTTTGTCGGGATCGACGGCGAGGCTTATCGCGCGCGCTGGGAGGTGCGACGGGCCCGGCAGAAGGCGCAAGGGGCCTTGCAGCAGCAGAGCATGTCGCTGAGCAGCCTGGATGGCGAGCGGCGCTTCGGCGACGGCAAGAAGAGCGTGCAGGAGGAGATCGAACGGCGGCTCGGCCTGAGCTTCGAGCAATTCCGCCGTGCCGTGCTGCTGGCGCAGGGCGATTTCGCCACCTTCCTGAAGGCGCCGGCGCGGGACCGCTCCGAATTGCTGGAACTGCTGACGGGGACGGAAATCTACTCCCGCCTGTCGACCAGGGCCTTTCAGCGCGGGAACGAGGAAAAGCAGGCGCTCGACCAGTTGCTTGCCCAGGCGGGCGGCATTGGCGTGCTGAGCGATGACGACCGCGCGGCCTTGCAGACGGAAGCCGAAGAGGCGGCGAAGGCGGTGCGGAACGGCGAGCAGGCACTGGCGCTCGCCCAGGCGGCATTGGCCTGGCATGAGCGCGACGGGCAGCTCGCGGCGGCGGAGAGCAAGGCGGTCGAGGCGGCGGACGCGGCGGAGCGGGCCTGGAACGAGGCGGAGGAGCGGCGCGAGGCGGCCGCCCGGCTGCGCGGCCTGCAACCGCTTCGGCCGCTGTTGGCCGATGCCGACCGGGCGAACGGCGACGCGGCGGAGGCCGCAGCGGCGGTCGACCGGGCGGCGGAGGCCTGGGAAAAGGCGCGGCTTGCGGTGGAAGAAGCCGCCACCCGCCATGGCGAGGCCCGGCGACGGTTCGAGGATGCCCGCTCGGCCGAGATGAAGGCCGAACCCGATCTTGAACGCGCGGCCGATCTGGATGGGCGGATCGCGATGCTGTCCGGCGAGCAGGAGACTGCCGAGGCGGCCGCGAGGGTGGCGACGCAGCGCGTCGGGGCGGCACGAAAGGCGGTGCGCGACATCGAGACCATGCTGTCGGCGGCGCGGAACGACGGAGCGCGGCTGGAGATCTGGCTGCGGGAGCAGGCCGACCTCGCCACGGTGGCCGGGCAGTGGGAGCGATGGGACCGGTTGCTGGCGCGCGCCATCGCCGACACCCGGGCCGGCGAGGCGGCGGCCCAGGAGCGCGGGCGGCTGGAGCGGGAGCTTGCGGCGACCGCCGCCACCGCCGAGGCGGCGGACACCCGGCTGGCGGAAGCGCGCGAGCGCTGTCAGGCGGCGGAACGCGCGCTGGAAAGCCTTCGGGGTGAGGCGGTTCCGTCGCTAGAGGAGGCGCGGCAGGCGCGGGCCACGGCGGGGTTGCGGCGGGACAGGCTGCTGGCGCTGCTTGCCACCGGCGAAGCTCGGCACCGGCTGGCCGCCGAGCGCGAGGCCGCGGAGGGTGAGCGGCTGCGGCTGCTTGGCGAGGCGGAGCGCGACGGGACGGCGGCACGGGAGCTTGCCGAGCATCGCGCCGGGCAGCAGGCGGCGGTCGAGGAGGCGGAGCACACGCTGCAGCGACTGATGCTGGCCCAGCGCGAGGATGTGGAGAGCCTGCGCGGGCGGCTGGTGGAGGGAGAGCCCTGCCCGGTCTGCGGATCGGCTGAGCATCCCTGGGCGGATGCGGGAGCGACGCCGCTCGTCCGGGTGACGCGGGATCAGGAAAAGCGCCGTGCCGAATTGCGTGAGGCGCTTGCCGCGACGGTCGCCCGCCATGCCGCGCTGGAGGCGGCGGAAGGGGCGGCGCGCAAGGGCGCCGATGGACTGACGGCCCGGTTGGCCGCCATGGCGCGGGACGCCGAAGGGCTGGATCTGCGCTGGGCGGAGCAGGCGACGGCGGCCGGCTGGCAGGCCGAGGGCGGAACGCTGACCGACATCGGCAAGGCGGTCGAGGAGGTGGAGCGGCAGTTGGCGGCCATTGCGGCCGAAGAGGAAGGGGCACTCGACCACCGCAGGCGGGTGGATGCCGCACAGCAGGAACATCGGCGGCTTGAAACCGCGGCGGCTGGACTGGCGGCGGAGTGCGAGGCGAACCGGCATCGGCTGGCCGACGGACGGCAGGCTTTGGCGCTGGCAGTGTCGGCGCTGGACCGGGCAAAGGCAGATCGGGATGCCGCCCTGGCCGAACTGGATGAGGGATTGGCCGGGGACGCCGATTGGCGGGCGCGGCTGGAACGGGAAGCGGACGGGTATCGGGCCGCTTTGGCGTCGCGGGTGGCCGAGTTCCGGGAAAAGGCCGAAGCGCTGGCCCGTGCCACACGCGAGGTGGAACGGTCCACCGGCGAACTCGCGGTGCAGACGGCGGAGCTGGACGCCGCGCTGCGGGCCGAGGAGGAGGCGCGCAAGCGGGCGGACGATCTCGCCGGCCGGCTGGCGGAGGCGCGGGCGACGCGGAGCGCCCTGCTGGGCGGGCAACCGGTGGCAATGGTGCGGAAGGCTCTGGCCGGGGCGCGGCACGAGGCCGAAGCCCTGGTGGAAAAAGCCACGTTCGCACGGCAGGACGCCGTCGCGCGGCTGTCGGCGGCGGAGCGTGAGCGCGAGACCCGTGGCGAGGCGGCCCGGCAGTGCGCCGACAAGGCACGGGCGGCCGGCGAGCGGCTGGAGCGGGCGGCGGCGGAGCGTGGCGCCGGGTTGGAGGAGGTTCGCCGGCTGCTGGCCACGGCCGAAAGCGATCTGGAGGCGGAAGAGCTGGCATTGGCGGTGCTGGAGCGGGCGCGCGGCGATGCCGCGCTGGTGGTTGCCGAGCGGCGGCGACAGCGCGCCGATCACCATGCGGCGGGCGTGCCGGCGCTGAGCGTCGGAGACGCTGCCGCCGCCGCGGAGAATTCCCGAACGGTGCTGGAACGGGACCGCGACCGGCTGGGTTCGGCGCGCGGACGGCTGGAGGCCGACGACGGCAACCGGCAACGGCTGGCCGGACTGCGGGTGGCGATCGAGACGCAGCAGGCGCGCTGTGCGCTGTGGGGCAAGATGGCGCAGCTGATCGGCTCGGCGAACGGGCAGAAGATGCGCAACTTCGCCCAGAGCCTGAGTTTGGATCTGCTGCTGACCCACGCCAACCGGCATCTGGAGGACCTCGCCCGCCGCTATCGGCTGGAGCGGGTGACGGGGGCCGATCTGGAAATCCAGGTGGTCGACCGCGAGATGGGCGACGAGCGGCGCGGCGTGCACAGCCTGTCGGGCGGCGAGTTGTTCCTGGTGTCGCTGGCCCTGGCGCTCGGCCTGTCGGCGATGGCGGCGGGGACAGCCGGCGGGATCGGCACGCTGTTCATCGACGAGGGGTTCGGCACGCTCGACCCCGACAGTCTGGACGTGGCGCTGTCCTGCCTGGAGGCTCTGCAGGCCGGCGGGCGTCAGGTCGGCGTCATCAGCCACGTTCCGGCGATGGTCGAGCGCATCGGCACGCAGATCCGCGTGATGCCGCTGGGCGGCGGGCGCAGCCGGGTGACGGTGCAGTCGGTTACGGGGACGGCGCTTGGCGTGGCGATGGAGGAGGTGGAGGGGGTTTGAGGAGAGTGGTTGCGACGGTTGCCCCCTCCCCATCCCTCCCATAGGCGCTAACATACCGGCTTCCTTATGAAGGGAGCCGGTATGTTTTCGGTCTGG
>NZ_VTTK01000007.1:0-249025 GCF_008365135.1 Azospirillum sp. Sh1
CCGCCCCGACGACGAAAACGCCAGACCGAAAACATACCGGCTCCCTTCATAAGGAAGCCGGTATGTTAGCGCCTATGGGAGGGATGGGGAGGGGGCAGCCGCCAGCCGACACCTCCCCATAGCAACCCCTCACACATCCACCACCATATGCGGTCGGAACGCCCCTTCCAGCGTGAGCAGCAGGTGCAGGTAGACCGCCACCTTGCGGGCGCGGTCGGTGTTGCGGGCGAGGCAATCACGCAATTGTTCGGCCAGCCGGGCGGTTTCCGGATCCAGTTCCGGTGCGGCGGCGATGGCAGCCTGGACGATGTGCTCGGGATCGACGGGGACCGCCGCTGCCGGATCTTTCAGCAGGGCTTCGGCCAGCGCCTCTTCGTCATGGTGGACCTGGGGCGGAGCGGCCGGTGGGTGCGGCGCGCGGTTGGACAGGTGGCTGCGGAGATTGTCCTTCAGCCGGGTCCGCTGACGCTCATCCAACCCATCGAACTGGTCGACCTCATCGAACAAGAGGTCATAGAGGCGGCGGCGCTGCGGATTGGGCGGATTATGGTCGCGCCGTTCCTGCTCACGGTCGTGCCGTTCCTGGCGGCTGTTGCGGCGGCTGTTGCGGTCGGTGGCGCTGCCGCTCCGCTCGACGCCCGTGGTGGTGCGGACGCTGAACTCCGGCGGGCCGATGCCGCGCCCGGATGTGAGATTGCCGGACATGAGCCGCCTCCCGGGGAAACCACTCCCTCAGCGGTCAAGTCTGGCAGAGCCGGCGCTTTCGTCAATGCGAAAGCGCCGGGCCTCCATCGGCCAATCGTCCGATCCGTCAGTCGCCGGCCCCGGCCCCGACGGCACTGTCGGCGGCTTCCGGCTTGCTCTTGCCGAAGCCGATGGTGGGGAAAACGTTGATCAACGCAGTGATGAAGGCGGCCAGATAGGGCAGCGACTGCACCACCAGCAGGCCCGACCACATGAAGGCGTCGCGGTTCTCGTGGCCGAAGACCATGACAATGGCCAGCGCCGCGCCCCACAGCGACACCAGCAGCACCAGCTCCTCGCGCGCCATCAGGAAGGCCTGCATCAGCGCCGGCTGGTTCTCGCACTTCGGCGTGCGGACGAAGGGCCGGCCGGAGGTGAAGATGCCCAGCCACATGGCGCGGCCGACCGTGTGGGTCAGCGCCATGCCGGCCACAGCCGCCCCGACCTTGTCCCAGAAGCCGCACTTCACCCGCGCCTCGTAGAGCCAGAGCGAAGCGCCGACCTTGAAGGCGAAGACACTGAGCGTCGGGATCATGAAGACGTTCGGCGGGAACTCGAAATATTTCGGGAAGGCCATCAGGCCGATGGACCAGATGATGCCGGCGATGCCGAAGATCATGTGGGCGGCGTCGGCGAACCAGGGCAGCCAGCCGGTGATGAAATGGTACTTCTGGCCGGCCGTCAGCTCCTTCGCGCCCGGCGACAGCTGGCGCCAGTGATGCTTCAGGATCTGCACGGCGCCATAGGCCCAGCGGAACCGCTGCGTCTTGTAGGCGGAGAAGCTGTCGGGAACCAGGCCCTTGCCATAGCTTTCCGGCATATAAACGGCCTCATAGCCATGCTCGAACAGGCGCAGGCCGAGGTCGGCGTCCTCGGTGATGCACCACTCGCCCCAGCGGCCGACCTTTTCCAGGGCCGACTTGCGGATGATGGTCATGGTGCCGTGCTGGATGATCGCGTTGCGCTCGTTCCGCTGGATCATGCCGATGTGGAAGAAGCCGGCATATTCCCAGTTGGTCATGCGCTGGAACAGATCATGTTCCCACTCGCGATAGTCCTGCGGCGACTGCACGAAGCCGACCTCCGGCCGGTTGAAGTGCGGGATGGTCGCCTTCAGCCAGTCGGGATGGACCTGATAGTCGCTGTCGATGACGGCGATGTGTTCGGCGTCGGGGGCGGTCTGCGCCAGACCGAAATTCAGCGCACCAGCCTTGAAGCCCGGCCAGTTGTCGAGGTGGAAGAAGCGGAACTTCGGTCCCAGCTTCTTGCAGTATTCCTCGATCGGACGCCAAACCGCCGGGTCCTTGGTGTTGTTGTCCAGCAGCAGGACTTCGTAATTCGGGTAATCGAGGTTGGCCAGCGCGTCCAGCGTCTGCATGACCATGTGCGGCGGCTCGTTGTAGCAGGGCACATGGATCGACACCTTCGCCGCGTTGGGCAGCGGGGCGGCGGAGCAGGGGATGAACTTGCGCTTGAACTTGTGCTGCCAGACGACCTCGGTCAGCTCCATGCCGTCGATCAGCATGACCGCGAACAGCACCAGCTGGCAGAAGATCAGCAGGCCCCAGGCGATTTCGGTGGTGAGCGCCAGTCCGGCCGCCGATGCCGCGCTGACGGTGAAGACCAGGACGGAAGCCACCGCCTGGATAAGCGCGCCGTAGAAGATCTGGCCGCCGATCTTCAGGTCGCTGCGGCGCCACAGGAAGAACACCAGCGGCAGGAAGCCCAGCGCGATGGCGGTCGCGCACTTGATCTCCCAGTTGCGGACCTCATGCACCCCGCCGATCATCGGGAACTTCGGGTTGCGCTGATAGTCCCACAGGCCCCAACTGGTGCCGGCGGTGCCCTCGATCTCCCGCTTCCAGGGTTGGTCGAAGGCCTCCATGATGAAGTAGTCGAGCTTGTTCTGGGCGGCGACGTTCAGGAAGTTGCGGATGAACTTCGCCTGATTGACCTGGCTGGCCTCGGCGCCACGGCGCCACGGGCCATCGGCCGGCCAGCCGATCTCGCCGATCAGGATGTGCTTGTTCGGGAACTTCTGCTTCAGCTCGTTGTAGCGGAACATGGCGTAGTCGACCGACTGGTCGACCGGCACGCCTTCCCAATAGGGCAGCAGGTGGACGGCGAGGAAGTCCACGGCCTCGGCCAGTTCCGGGTTCTTCAGCCAGACGTGCCACGGCTCGGCGATGGAGACCGGGACGTTGACCTTCTTCTTCACCCGCTTGATGTAGTCGATGGCCTGCGGAACGGTCAGGTCGGCGCGCAGGATCGCCTCGTTGCCGACCAGCACGCGGCGCACGTTGCTGTTGGCGCGGGCCAGCTTGATCAGGCCGGCCAGTTCGGGCTCGTCGATTTCCGGCTTGCCGGTCGTCCAGGCGCCGGCGGTGACCGGCAGCCCATGCTTGGCGGCGATGGCCGCCACCATTTCGGAACCGTCGGTGGTCGAGTAGGTACGGACGGCCTTTACCGCGCCCTCCAGCGCGTCCATGTCCTGCTCGATGTCTTCGGCGGACGCCTTGTCGCCCTTCGACGGGCTCTTGTCCGAATGGAAGGGGGTATAGGCGACGCCGGTGATGGCGCCGGCCCAGGACCGCTCGTCCACCGGACGGTTCCACAGCGCCCAGAAGGCGATGTTGCCGAGGATCACCAGGATCAGAACCGCAAAGGCCGATTTGCGCATGTGGGTCGTTCTCGCTCGCCGCACCAGAAAACATGGATACGGCCCGCGGAGATGGCGCAAGGGGACCGTTGCCGCCCCGACCATATCCTCGGACCGAACTCTACAATCGTCAAACGAATGCCGCCCGTGCCGTATGGCCGGCGCGCACGGCAATCTATACAAGCTTCGCGGTTGCCCCGCCACTGCCGGCTATAACAGGGCAGCCTCCGGTTTATTCCCCGGCGGCGCCCGGCGCAGGCCATGAATGGAGTGAAGCATGTTTTCCCTTAACGAACGGCTACGGGCCGACACCCGTCATGTGACCGATCTGGGGCTTTGCCGGGTGCTGCTGATGAACAACCGGCTGTGGCCCTGGCTGATCCTGGTGCCGATGCGCGAGGGGGCCGTGGAAATCCACCGGCTGGACGAGGACGATCAGGCGACGCTGATGCGGGAGATCGCGCAGGCTTCCCGCGTGGTAGAGCGGCTGTTCTCGCCCGACAAGATGAATGTCGGGGCGCTGGGCAACATGGTGCCGCAGCTGCACGTCCATGTGATCGGGCGGACGCGCGGCGACCCGGCCTGGCCGGGGCCGGTGTGGGGTTCCGGCCATGCCGAACCGTATGAGGCGGCGGAGGCCGATGCCCTGGCGGAACGGCTGGCCGAGGCGTTCCGAACGACGCCGTGAACTTTATCGGGCGGTGAGTGTTTGAGTGGTCAACCATCTTTTCGGGAGACCGCCGCCATGACCGATCAGGACCGCTCCAAATCCGTGACCTCCGATGCGCCGTCGGACGCCGCCCAGCGAATCGAGGACAAACTGGTCGACAAGACCGGCAAAGCGTCCGGCGATCCCGACAAGCCCGTCCAGAAGAAGTGGGAGGAGATGGGTGAGCGGGAGGAGATCATCGAACAAAGCCAGCGCGAGGGCGGCGGGACTTAAAGGAAAAGTTTTGCCCCCTCCCTAACCCTCCCCCTCTTCGAGGGAGAGGGAACTCCGCCGCATCGCGAATCCATCCTCTCCTGCCGAAGGCGTGGGAGGGTGGGGGCAATCGGCCTCTACCGCTTCACCGTGCAGGTCAGCGCCAGCACGTCCGCCGCCTTTTCCAGATCGTCGGCGCGGACCAGCACATAGTCGGTGTTGTAGGTGGAGATCGCGAAGATCGGCAGATGGGCCTGCGCCAGCGGAACGGCGATGCGGGCCAAAATGCCGAACAGGGTGAAATCGACCACGCCCTCCACCCGGAAGGCGCGCCAGCCGCGTTCGGCCTTCACGCCCTCCGGCACCCGGTCCTCGCGGCAGAGAATCGACAGCTCCTCTCCCGTCCGGGTGGCGCCGACCAGCGGGTCCGTCCAGTCGAGCCAGTCGGGCAGGCCGCTGCCGGGCGGAAGCTGCGCCACCGCAAGACGGTCGGGCAGAATCGACAGGGTCAGGCCGGTCTGCTCCCGCACCAATGCTGCGGTCAGCGTGGCTTCGTCCACCTCGAAAGGTTTCAGGATGCGCCGGGCGCGGGCGGCCAGCGACGGGACGCCGGAGCGCATGGCGCGGCCCAGCATCTCCGCCGAGGTGGCGCGCAGGTTGGCGTCCGATTCGGCCAGATCGACCACCGCCTGCAATGCGCTGGTCTGGACGATGCGGCTGGGGCTGTTCTCGAACCAGTCCGCCAGCAGGACGGCGGCGCGGTGGCGCTGCTCCTCCGTCATGGTCAGGCGCGGCACGATCTGGGCGAGATGCCAGCGCACCTCCGCCTGCTCGATGGCGACGGCGTCGGTCAGCAGATGCTCGACATAGGGATCGAGCCAGCCGGCATTGCCGCGCGAGACCCGTTCCAGCGCATCGGCTGCGCGCATACGGACGCTGGCGTTGCGGTCGAACAGGCAGCCGACCAGTTCCGCCAGCTTGCCGCGGTCGGCCGATACCTCGTCGGCGACGGAGGGGGCGTCGCCCACCGTCCGCCGGTCGCCGATTGCCAGCCGGCGGGCGAGCGAGGCATTCCTGATCAGCTCATCCATCTCAGCGTCGCCCGGTCGGTCGGCCGAATCGCGACGGCGTGCCGAATCGCGAGGCGATCTTGGCGCCGGTCGGCTTGGGCGGCGGCGGGGGAGGCGGCGGCGGCGGTGTTTCGCCGCGTGGCACGCCACCGCCCGACGCCATTTCCGCCAGATCCTTGACCAGCTTCTGCACGCTGCGCACGCGGGCCTGCGGATCGGACCATTCGCGGATATAGACCAGCTTGTGGTCGGGCCGCAGCTTCATCAGCGTCAGGTGCTGGGCGATGTAGGTCAGCAGCTTTGCCGGTTCGGCATAGAAATTGTCATGGAAGGCCAGCACCAGACCCTTCGGCCCGGCATCGACCCGGTCGATGTTGGCCTGTTTGCACCAGCGCTTGATGGTGACGACGTCCAGCAGGTTCTCCACCTCCTCCGGCAGCTTGCCGAAGCGGTCGATCAGTTCGGCGGCGAAGCCGTCCACCTCGGCCCGGTCGACCAGATCGGCGATGCGGCGGTAGAGCGACAGACGCACGGTCAGGTCGGGGACGTAGCTTTCCGGGATCAGCACCGGCGTGCCCAGGTTGATCTGCGGCACCCATTCCTGTGCCGCCGCCGCCGCGACGGCGCCCTCCTGCATGGATGCCCGGGCATTGGCGACCGCCTCCTCCAGCATTTGCTGGTAAAGCTCGACGCCGACCTCGCGCACCTGCCCCGACTGCTCCTCGCCCAGCAGATTGCCGGCGCCGCGAATGTCCATGTCGTGGCTGGCGAGCTGGAAGCCGGCGCCCAGGCTGTCCAGCGTCTCGATGACGTGCAGGCGCTGCTGGGCGGTGGCGTTCAGCGGCTTGTTCGGAGCGTAGGTCAGATAGGCATAGCCGCGCTTCTTCGACCGGCCGACGCGGCCGCGAATCTGGTAAAGCTGCGCCAGCCCGAACAGGTCGGCGCGGTGGACGATCAGCGTGTTGGCATTGGGGATGTCCAGGCCGCTCTCGATGATGTTGGTGGCGAGCAGGACCTCGAACTTGCCCTCGTCGAAGGCGGTCATCACGTCTTCCAGCTCGCTGGCCGGCATCTGGCCGTGGGCGGTGACGATCTTGACCTCCGGCACCAGATCGCGCACCCGCTCGGCCACCTTCGCCAGATCCTCGATGCGCGGGCAGACGTAGAAGCTCTGGCCGCCGCGGTAATGCTCGCGCAGGATCGCCTCGCGGATAACCACCGGGTCGTAGGGCAGGACGAAGGTGCGCACCGCCAGACGGTCGACCGGCGGGGTGGCGATCAGCGACAGTTCGCGCACGCCGGACAGCGCCATCTGCAGGGTGCGCGGGATCGGCGTGGCGGTCAGCGTCAGCACATGGATGTCGGCGCGCAGTTCCTTCAGCCGCTCCTTCTGCTTCACGCCGAAATGCTGCTCCTCGTCGACGATCACCATGCCGAGCCGCTTGAAGTCGAGCCCCTTGGCGAGCAGGGCATGGGTGCCGACGACGATGTCGGCCGTGCCCTCCGCCAATTCCTTCTTCACCAGCGTCTGTTCGCGGGCGGTGACCATGCGCGACAGCTGGACCACGCGCACCGGCAGGCCGGCGAAGCGGGTGGAGAATGTCTTGAAATGCTGGCGCGCCAGCAGGGTGGTCGGCACGACGACGGCGACCTGCTTGCCGCTCATCGCCACCATGAAGGCGGCGCGCAGGGCCACTTCGGTCTTGCCGAAGCCGACGTCGCCGCAGACCAGACGGTCCATCGGCCGGCCGCTGCCGAGATCGGTGAAGATGTCCTCGATCGCCTTCAACTGGTCGTCGGTCTCGGGGTAGGGGAAGCGGGCGGCGAATTCCTGATAGACCCCCTCCGGCGTCAGCACCGGATCGGCCTTTTTCAGCATGCGCTCCGCCGCGATCTTCAGCAGGGCTTCCGCCATGTCCTTCAGGCGCTTCTTGACCCGCGCCTTGCGGCCCTGCCAGCCGGCGCCGCCCAGCTTGTCGAGCTGGACATTGGCGTCCTCCGAGCCGTAGCGCGACAGAACCTCGATGTTCTCGACCGGGACATACAGCTTGTCGCCGCCCTCATAGACGATGCGCAGGCAGTCGTGCGGGGCGCCGGTGACCTCCAGCGTCTCCAGCCCGTCATAACGGCCGATGCCGTGGTCCATGTGGACGACGATGTCGCCCTCGTGCAGGGCGGAATGCTCGGCGATGAAGTTGGCGGCCTTGCGCTTCTTCTTGGCCGGGCGGACCAGACGGTCGCCGAGGATGTCCTGTTCGGTGATGACGGCGAGGTCGGGGGAGGTGAAGCCATGCTCCATCCCCAGCACGATGGTGCCGATGATGCCGCGGTCGAAACGGCGGACATCCTCCATGTTCTCCGCCGGCTCCAGGCCGGGGATGCCGTGGTCGGCCAGCACGTTGGACAGGCGGTCGCGCGACCCGGCGGAATAGCCGGCGATCAGCACCCTGCGGCCGTCGGCACGGAGCGCCCGGATATGGTCCTTCACCGCGTCGAAGACGTTGATGTCGGGGCGGTTGCGCTCTTCCGCGAAGTCGTGGCCACGCTTGCCGCCGGCATCCACCGTGCCCTTGATCCCGGGGGGCGTCGAGAAGATCTGGAGCTGCGCCACCGCGCGCTCGGCCATCAGCGCGTCCCAGACGGTGGCGTCGAGGAACATCGAGGCGACCGGCACCGGCTTGTAGACCGGCGATCCCGCCCGCTTCTCGATGGTCATCATCGAATCGCGGGAGGCATGGAAATCGACGACCTGGGCGATGCGGGCGTCGCGCGCCTCGTTGGCCTGATGGTCCAGGCTGACGATGCCGCGCGGCAGGTAATCCAGCACCGTGTCCATGCTCTCGTGGAACAGCGGCAGCCAATGTTCCATCCCGCCATAGCTGCGCCCGGCGGAGATCGCCTCGTACAGCGGATCGTCGTCGGTCACCGCACCGAACAGCTCGCGGTAGCCGGAGCGGAAGCGGGCGATCCCGGCCTCGTCGAGGAAGACCTCCGACATCGGCTTCAGTTCGACACGGTCGCGCTTATCGGTGGTGCGCTGGGTCATGGGATCGAAGGCGCGCACCCCCTCCAGCTCGTCGCCGAACAGGTCGAGGCGCAGCGGCTCCTCGGTGCCGGGCGGGAACAGGTCGACGATGCCGCCGCGCACCGCGAACTCGCCCGGCTCCCGCACCGTCTGGGCGCGGGTGTAGCCGTTGCCGGCGAGGTAGCGCTGAAGCTTCTCCAGGTCGATCCGGTCGCGCAGCTTGGCGGTGAACACCGCGTCCTTGAAGGCGCTGCGCGGCGGCACCTTCTGCACGACGGCGTTCACGGTGGTCAGCACGATCAGCGGCGCCAGCCCGTCCCGGTTCGACGCCGCCTCGCGCCGGGCGATCAGCCGGGTCAGCGTGTCGATGCGCCGGGCGACGATGCCGCCGTTCGGCGACACCCGGTCATAGGGCAGGCAGTCCCAGGCCGGGAAGGTCAGCACCTCCAGCTTCGGCGCGAAGAAGGCCAGCGCCTCCGCCAGCAGGGCGCAGCGCGTGTCGTCCAGCGCCACATGCAGCAGGCCATAGGCCCCGGCCTTCTGCGCAAGCTCCGCCAGGATGCGGGCGTCATGACCCTCGGGCGCGCCGCCGATCAGGAGACGGCCGGCGCGGCCGGGCTGGAGATCGTAACTGACCAAAGGAGGATGCCTCGGAGAAGGGGAGTGCTTGTCGGGGAGCCTGGGCCGGCTCCGTCAGGAGTCTTGACCGGCTCCGTCAGGAGCCTTGACCGGCACGGTCGGGAGCCTTGACCGGCTCCGTCAGGAGCCTTGACGTGGTGTGTAACGGAATGCCGTCAACAGGCGCATCACGTCATTGTCATGCTCGGCCGGCACCGGTTCTCGCCCCGACATCCAGTCGTAGAGGTCGGGATCGCCAAGCTCAAGCAGTGCCTCGAACCGGTCGAGCATGTCGTGGTCGAAGTCGCCGACATGGGCGTCGGCGAAGCTGCCCATCAGCAGGTCCATCTCGCGCGTGCCGCGGTGCCAGGAGCGGAAGCGCAGGCGCTTGCGCCGGTTCTCAAGCGATTCGGCCTTCTCGGGAGCCTGCGTCTTGGAAGCCGTGGGGGTGCCGTTTTCGGTCATTTCTGTCCAACGTCGAAAGCCCCCAGCGCCACCAGCGGCGAAGAGGGGAACCATTCAGGAACCCCATCCTGCACGGGCCGGCGCGGCGATGCAACCATGGCTGCCTGCCTTGACCCTGGCCAACTGATGTCCTATCTGCGCTCAGACCCGTGGGGACGACCCCACCGATGGAAAGAGGGTAACCGGGTGGGGACGACCCCGCCATTCCAGGACGGAGTCGCCGTCATGGCGTGGGTCACGCTGTTCTTCGCCGGTCTTTTCGAAATCGCCTGGGCCGTCGGCCTGAAATACACCGAGGGCTTCACCCGCCTGGTGCCGAGCGTGCTGACCGCCGCGGCGATGCTGGCGAGCATCCTGCTGCTGGGCGTCGCGCTGAAAAGCCTGCCGCTGGGGACCGCCTATGCGGTGTGGACGGGAATCGGCACCGTGGGCACCGCGGTGCTGGGCATGATGCTGTTCGGCGAGCCCGCCGGGGCGCTGCGGCTGCTGTGCATCGCGGCGATCATCGGCGGGATCGTGGGGCTGAAGGTTCTGCATGGGTGAGGGGGGGGCAAGATATTGCCCCCTCCCTAACCCTCCCCCGCTAACGCGGGAGAGGGAACTCCGCCGCTTTGCGATTCAGTTCACTCCGACAAGCGTCCTACCCCCTCTCCCGCGAAGCGGGGGAGGGATGGGGAGGGGGCGTACAGCACCCCCTCAAAGCGCCTCCGTCCGGCAGGTCAGCCCCAACGTCTCCGCCGTATTCGCCACCGCCGACAGGCAAATCTCCGCCCGCTCCGCCGGGATCGATACCGAGAAGCGCAGGACGTAGCGCTCGCCGGCGCGGTCGGGCAGGGTTTGCGCGTCCAGACGGACGATGTTGGCGTCGAACTGGGTGAAGATCTCAGACAGGCGCGCCACGAGTCCGGGCTGGTCGCCGCCCGACACCTCGACGCGGTGGGTGATCAGCGCTTGCGGGCCGGGCTGCGGGTCGAAGGCGAACGGGCTGACCTTCACCTCGGCGCCGGCCAGGACGGGCAGGGACGACAGGCTGGCCTGAACCTCCGCCACCGTCAGGTTGTCGGGCAACTCGCAGACGGCGGAGAACTCGGCGCCGCTGCCCAGCGAGGCGAAGGTGGCGTCGCGCAGGTTGATGCCCTGTTCGAACAGGTGGCTGGTGATGCCGGAGACCAGACCGACCCGGTCGGGGCAGAAGGTGGAAACCAGGGCCAAGCCAGCAGTCGATTCCGTCGCCATCGCACGTCTCCCGTGATCGGATTTCTTCGAGGGGCACGGGTTCGGCCGTGCCGTCCGGATGGGCGATCATCGAAGCGGGGTGCCGGGAACGCCAGCACAAAATATCGCTTAGCCGCCAAACAGCAGGCGGGTGGCGGCGCTGATGGCGTGAAGCTTCGCCGCCAACTCCGGGTCGATGTCATCGACGTAATGGGAGGCGAGCAGGCCGAAATTCAGGTCTTCGGCGCGGTCCAGCCGCTTGGCTCCGTCCCGCGCCGCAGAGTCGACATAGTCGAGCTGGCGCCGGATGCTGGTCAGCCAGCTGTTCTCCGGCTCCCGCCGTTCCAGCGCGGCAACCCCGGCCTGGGCCTGCGCGATATGGCGGCGCAGATCGTCGGTGGTGGCGATGTCGGACATGGCGGGACTCCGTGGCGAAAGGCGGCGGCCAGTCTGGACCATCGCCGCCATCGGGAGAACAGCGACGGCGGCGGTTGGTCACGACCTTACTGCACCAGCCCGCCGCTGGTGACGCCGGCCTTGACGGTGTTCGGCACCACGACCTGGGCGCAGCCGCCCTTGGTCTGCACGCTGGTGCCGGGGGTGGTCCAGCTGTCGACGATGGGGGCGGCGACCGATTTCAGCCCCTGGCCGGCGGGCAGAACCGCCTTGTATTCGGCCCGGCCGGTGCCGGAGATGCCGAGGCAGTCGGGCGTCGCCGTCACCACCGGAGAGAAGAAGTTGCCGAATCGGATGCTGTCGTAGCCGGTGCGGACATACTGGTACCAGGTGGTGCCGGCGGCCACGTCGATCACCTCCAGCGGCTTGGAGAAATCGATGCCTTTGGAATCATCGGCGTAGCGGGCGGAGGTGAGGTCGGTCGAGGAATAGAAATAGCTCGCCACCACCACGCGCGCGTTCAGCTGGTCGGCGCCGGTGCCGGCGGACTTGGCGGCGACCACCTGTTCGGCGGTGGGGGCGGTCTGGGCGTGTCCCGGCAGTGCCGAAACCAATGCCAGTCCCAATGCGAGTGTCGCTGCCTTGAAAATACGCGGAAGTGAATACATGGGCAATCATCCAGTCCGGAAGGTTGAAAATCTCCGAAAGGACGATACCAATGCAATCGGGTGCTCCAAGCCCGAAATGCGAAGAGGGGCCGGACCGCACGTACGGTCCGGCCCCTCTTCAAGGCACGGGAGTGGGGATGCCCCTAGGCGTCAGGCTGCGGTGCCGCCGACCGTCAGGCCTTCCAGCTTCAGCGTCGGCTGGCCGACGCCGACCGGCACGCCCTGGCCATCCTTGCCGCAGGTGCCGACGCCGGGGTCGAGACGGCTGTCGTTGCCGATCATCGACACCTTGGTCAGGCTGTCCGGCCCGTTGCCGATCAGGGTGGCGCCCTTCACCGCGGGACCCAGCTTGCCGTCCTCGATCAGGTAGGCCTCGCTGGCGGAGAAGACGAACTTGCCGTTGGTGATGTCGACCTGGCCGCCGCCGAAGTTCTTGGCATAGATGCCCTTCTTGACGGAGGCGATGATCTCTTCCGGCGTGTGGTTGCCGTTGCGCATCACCGTGTTGGTCATGCGCGGCATCGGGTTGTAGGCGAAGCTCTGGCGCCGGCCGTTGCCGGTCGGGCGCATCCCCATCAGGCGGGCGTTCATGCGGTCCTGCATGAAGCCGACCAGGATGCCGTCCTCGATCAGCGTGGTGCACTGGCCGGGCGTGCCCTCGTCGTCGACGCTGATGGAACCGCGCGAGTTCTCGATGGTGCCGTCATCGACGATGGTCACGCCGGGGGCGGCGATGCGCTGGCCCATCAGGCCGGAGAAGGCGGAGGTCTTCTTGCGGTTGAAGTCGCCCTCAAGCCCGTGGCCGATGGCCTCGTGCAGCAGGATGCCGGGCCAGCCGCTGCCCAGAACCACCGTCATCTCACCCGCCGGGGCCGGGACGGAGGCGAGGTTGACCAGGGCCTGCCGCAGCGCCTCGTCGACGAAGCCGCGCCAGGTCTCCGGCTGGATGTAGTGTTCGTAGGTCACTCGGCCGCCGCCGCCATAGCCGCCGGTTTCCATCCGGTCGCCCTCGGCCACCACGACGGAGACGTTCAGGCGGACCAGCGGACGCAGGTCGGCGACGCGCACGCCGTCGGCGCGCATGATCTGCACCGCCTGCCATTCGCCGCTGATCGAGCAGCTGACCTGCCGCACCCGCTCGTCCTTGGCGCGGGCATAGGCATCGATGTCGGCCAGCAGCTTCACCTTTTCCTCGAAGGGAACGAGGTGAAGGGGGTTGTCGGGGATGTAGAGCGCGCGGTTGGTGCCGGCCGGCGGTTCCGCCAGCGTGCCGGTGTGGCCGGCCTGCACGGCGCGCACGGTGGCCGCGGCGCGGCGGATCGCCTCTTCCGACAGGTTGCTGGCATGAGCGTAGCCGGTCGCCTCGCCGGCGATGGCGCGCAGGCCGAACCCCTGGGTGGTGTCGAAGCTGGCGGACTTCAGCTTCCCATCGTCCCAGCCCAGCGACTCGCTCTGGGCGTATTCGAGATAAAGCTCCCCATCGTCGGCACTGTGCAGGGCGTCCTGCACGACGCCTTCCACGCGGGCGCGGTCCATGCCGGCGCGGTTGAAGAAGAGATCGTCGGTGACGGCAAGCGCGCTCATGAAAACTCCGAACCTGTGATGGGGCGGAACCCGGTCTGCCCGGCCCGATGGCTTGTGCCGGCCTTGTTCCATGGTAGGACACAGTGTCATAGCGGGCGGTCTCGCGCCGCACCGTACGATGTGTTCTAACGGACTGACTATAGTGTGGCGACGCTGGCGCGATCCGGCAAGTTCGCCGATGCCGGATTGTGTATCCTCACGGTACGGTGCTGGGATGGCGGAGGAAAGCATGGGCGACGGAGCGGTGCGGACGACCACGGATACCCTGAACCGCGCCGGCGCCTCCGGAATCGGTACCGGCATGACCGGGCCGCGTCCGCTGCGCGACCATCCGCTGCGGCAGACGCTGACCAACGAGGTTCATGCCCGGCCACCCGAATCGCTGACCGCGCCGGTGCGCGCCACCATGCTGGCGATGCTGTCGGGGGAGGGCGCGGCGGAGTCCGACCGCCGCCATCTGGAGGCGCTGTGCGACTGGGCCGGCGTGGTCCGGCCGCCGCAGGGCGCCACCCACCACAGCGCCTCCTTCGGCAGCTTTCACCTGAAGTGGGAGCGGCATACGGAATTCTCGGCCTGGACTGTCTTCCGCCCCAGCGCGATGCCGGCCGGCTCCCTGGCCGATCCATTCCTGGAGCCGGCGCTGCACGCCCTGCCGCGCGACTGGCTGGCCGGGCTGCCGGGCGAGCTGCTGGTCGGCATCCATGTCGCCGTGCTCTCCCCCGACCAGCCGGAGCCGTCCCCCAACATGATGGCGGCGATGTTCGGGTCGGAAAGCTATGTCGGGTCGCGGATCGCCGGCCGGTCGGCGACTGCCTGGACCGACTTCCGCATCCACGGCGACGGTTTCTCCCGGATGCTGGTCGCCGACCATTCGATGACGCCGCGACAGACCGGCCGCGTCGTCCAGCGGCTGCTGGAAATCGAGACCTACCGCGTTCTCGCCTTGCTGGCCCTGCCGATGGCCCGCGGCGTGCTGCCCCGCATCGGCCCGATCGAGGCCGGGCTGTCCGACGTCACCACCCGCATCGCCAGCCTGCGCGGTCTGCAGGACGAACGCGACCTGCTGGACCGCCTGACCCTGCTGGCGGCCCAGACCGAGCAGATCTCCGCCGAGACCGCCTATCGATTCGGCGCCGCCCGCGCCTACTATGAGTTGGTGGAGCGGCGAATCGAGGAACTGCGCGAGATCCGGATCGAGGGGTTGCAGACCATCCAGGAGTTCATGGACCGCCGCCTGAACCCGGCGATCCGCACCTGCGAGGCGGTGGAGCAGCGTCTCGATTCGCTGTCGCAGCGCGTCGCGCGGGCCAGCAACCTGCTGCGTACCCGTGTCGAGATCGCGGTGGAGGGTCAGAATGCCGAACTTCTCCAGTCGATGGACCGCCGTGCGCAATTGCAACTGCGCCTGCAGGAGACGGTCGAGGGGCTGTCGGTTGTGGCGATCAGCTATTACCTCGTCGGCATCGTCGGCTATGCGGCGAAAGGGCTGAAGGGCTTCGGGCTCAAGGTCGATCCGGACATGCTGGTTGGGGTGATGATCCCCATCGTCATCGCCTTCGTCTGGTCGGGCGTGCGCCGGATTCGCAAGGTGCTCGTCGGCGGGCATTGAGATTCTGCTTTTGCTCACAGCATTGCCCCCTCCCTAACCCTCCCCCGCTTCGCGGGAGAGGGGACTGCCGCCGCTTCGCGTTCAAGTCATAACTACAAGCGTTCAACCCCCTCTCCCGCGGAACGCGGGGGAGGGTTGGGGAGGGGGCTGCGCCGCCTACCACCTTCGCCCATATCGCCCGAAGCGCGGACTTCCCCCATCCTTAATCATTAAGTCGCACTCTGCCGCCGCAACAATCCTGCGCGCTGTCCGCGACCCACCCTCTGATCCTTTCCAGCCCCCATCCCCGGAAAAATCCGCTTGTCCAACGGACTGCGGCGGAATGTCGCATGGCATGACCCCAACCCGTGCTCAACCTTTATCCGCACGGCTCATGCGAATGTGAGGAAAAGTCTATGCATACAGTGGGAGAGAGGAAAGGCTTGTAACCCAGCGGGGCGCGGGGATAAGCTCCGGCTGCGGGTATATGTCGCGCTAAGATGGCGTGATCCCTGCATAAACTGGCGTTCGCTGATAAGCCCAACCATGGACCGCGCGAACAGATATTGGTCCGGACCAACAGGGCGGAGGGAGCGTCGGCGGGAAGAGACGACCGCGTGCCATGACGAGCGTCGCGGCTAAGAAGGGGTTGGGGATGAGAAGGCAAAGCCTGTACGCCGCCGGCCTGGCGGCTGTGCTGTCGATGGTAGGGGGCTGGGGCGTGACGACCGCCCTGGCGAACGAGCCGCGGCCGTGGGAGATGGGCATGCAGCCCTCCGCCTCGCCGGTCAAGCACCTGATGACCTCGTTCAACGACCTGCTGACCGTCATCATCACGCTGATCGTGATCCTCGTCGCGGGCCTGCTGGCCTATTGCGTCGTCCGTTTCAACGCGAAGAGGAACCCGGTCCCGTCGAGGACCTCGCACCACACGCTGCTCGAGGTCGCCTGGACCGTGGTTCCGGTCATCATCCTGATCGTGATCGCCGTTCCGTCCTTCAAGCTGCTCTACGCGGCGGAGCGCATTCCGCAGGCCGACATGACCATCAAGGTCACCGGCCACCAGTGGTACTGGGATTACGAATATCCCGACCACGGCAACATCACCTTCTCCAGCTACATGATCCCCGAGACGGATCTGAAGCCCGGCCAGAAGCGCCTGCTGGAGGTCGACAACCGCGTGGTCGTGCCGGTGAACACCACCGTGCGCGTGCTGGTGACGGCGGGCGACGTGATCCATTCCTGGGCGGTTCCCGCCTTCGGCCTGAAGAAGGACGGCGTTCCCGGCCGCATCAACGAGACCTGGTTCAAGGCAGAGCGCGAAGGCGTCTATTACGGCCAGTGCTCCGAGATCTGCGGCACCAACCACGGCTTCATGCCGATCGCGGTGGAAGCCGTGTCCCGGGAAGCGTTCGACGCCTGGGTCGCCAAGGCCAAGACCGCCTTCGCGCCGAAGGACGGCGACCGCGACGTGGCGCAGCGCCCGACCGGCACGCTGGTCGAATAAGCGGACTTCGCACAGCCCGTCAGAGGGACGACGCGATAAGAAGAACCCACCCAGCCGCCGGAGCCCCAAGGAACCGGAGCGAACGGCGGCCAGGGACAGCGACAAAGGGTAGAGACATGGCAAACGCCACACCGGGACATGGCACACCAGGACATGGGGAGCATGCTGGCGACCATGGGCACGGGCATGACGATCATCACGTCCCGGGCTTCGTGCAGCGCTGGTTCTATTCGACCAACCACAAGGACATCGGCACGCTCTATCTGATCTTCTCGGTCATCGCCGGGCTGATCGGCGGCCTGTTCTCCGTCATCATGCGGGCGGAACTGCAGTCGCCGGGGCTGCAGTTCGTCTCCGACGGCCAGATGTGGAACGTGCTGATCACGGCGCACGGCCTGATCATGGTGTTCTTCGTGGTGATGCCCGCGCTGATCGGCGGCTTCGGCAACTGGTTCGTGCCGCTGATGATCGGGGCGCCCGACATGGCCTTCCCGCGCATGAACAACATCAGCTTCTGGCTGATCGTGCCGGCATTCCTGCTGCTGCTGGGCTCCGCCTTCGTCGGCACAGGCGCCGGAACCGGCTGGACGATCTACCCGCCGCTGTCGTCGACGCTGGGCCACAGCGGGCCGTCGGTCGACATGGCGATCTTCGCCCTGCATCTGGCCGGCGCCAGCTCGATCCTCGGCGCGGTGAACTTCATCACCACCATCTTCAACATGCGCGCTCCCGGCATGACGCTGCACAAGATGCCGCTGTTCGTGTGGGCGATGCTGGTGACGGCCTTCCTGCTGCTGCTGGCGGTGCCGGTGCTGGGCGGCGCCATCACCATGCTGCTGACCGACCGCAATTTCGGCACCACCTTCTTCAACCCCGAAGGCGGCGGCGATCCGATCCTGTTCCAGCACCTGTTCTGGTTCTTCGGCCACCCCGAAGTCTACATCATGATCCTGCCGGCCTTCGGCATCATCAGCCACATCGTGTCGACCTTCTCCAAGAAGCCGGTGTTCGGCTATCTCGGCATGGCCTACGCCATGGTCGCGATCGGCGTGGTCGGCTTCGTCGTGTGGGCGCACCACATGTACACGGTCGGCCTGGACGTCGACACCAAGGCCTACTTCACCGCCGCCACCATGATCATCGCGGTGCCGACGGGCGTGAAGATCTTCTCCTGGATCGCCACCATGTGGGGCGGGTCGATCGAATTCCGGGTGCCGATGCTGTGGGCGCTGGGCTTCATCTTCCTGTTCACGGTCGGCGGCGTCACCGGCGTGGTGCTGGCGAACGGCGGTCTCGACAACTATATGCACGACACCTACTACGTCGTGGCGCACTTCCACTACGTGCTGTCGCTGGGCGCGGTGTTCTCGATCTTCGCCGGCTGGTACTACTGGATCGGCAAGATGTCGGGGCGCCAGTATCCGGAGTTCTGGGGCAAGGTCCATTTCTACACGACCTTCATCGGCGTCAACCTGGTGTTCTTCCCGCAGCACTTCCTGGGCCTGTCGGGCATGCCGCGCCGCATCCCGGACTACCCGGACGCGTTCTGGGGCTGGAACATGGTCTCGTCGCTGGGTGCCTACCTGTCCTTCGCCTCGACGCTGCTGTTCGTGTGGATCGCCTGGAAGACCCTGCGCAGCGGCGAACGGGTGCCGGGCGCCTATTGGGGGCCGCAGGCCGGCACGCTGGAATGGTCGGTCAGCTCGCCGCCGCCGTTCCATGCTTTCGAAACGTTGCCGCAGGTGAAGTAAGCATGCTAACCGGCGGGCGTCGCCGCGAGGAGGCGCCCGCCTGATAAAGAAGGGTATCAAGCCGAGCAGCCCGAAAATGGGTGCGGGCGGCCAGGAAATGGCAGAGGGCGCCGGGGTGACGGACCGGGGTTAGAAGACGACAAGGACATGATATGACGGACGTGACGAACGAACTGACGCTCAACCACACCGGAGGGGCGTCGGCCGGTGATTTCATCGAGTTGCTCAAGCCGCGGGTCATGTCGCTTGTGGTCTTCACCGGGCTGGCCGGCATTGTGCTGGCGCCCGGCCATATCCACCCCTTCCTGGCGATGGTCGCCGTTCTGTGCATCGCCGTCGGCGCCGGCGCGTCGGGTGCCATCAACATGTGGTATGACCGCGACATCGACGCGGTGATGACCCGCACGGTGAAGCGCCCGATCCCGTCGGGCCGGGTCGAACCGGCGGAGGCGCTGGGCTTCGGCGTCACCCTGTCGGTTCTGTCGGTGGTGGTGATGGGGCTGGCCGTGAACTGGACGGCGGCGGTGCTGCTGGCGGTCACCATCGGCTTCTACATCTTCGTCTACACCATGTGGCTGAAACGCCGGACCCCGCAGAACATCGTGATCGGCGGGGCTGCCGGCGCCTTCCCGCCGATGATCGGCTGGGCCGCGGTGACCGGCACGGTCGACCTGCCGTCCATCCTGCTGTTCCTGCTGATCTTCCTGTGGACGCCGCCGCATTTCTGGGCGCTGGCCCTGTTCCGCAACGGCGACTACACCCGCGCCGGCGTGCCGATGATGCCGGTGGTGGCGGGGGAGGCGGCGACCAAGCGCCAGATGCTGCTCTACACGCTGATCCTGCTGCCGGTGGCCGCGGCGCCGTACTTCGTCGGCATTGCCGGACCGGTCTATCTGGCGGTGTCGGCCATCCTCGGCCTGATGTTCGTCGGCTGCGCCGTCCGCGTCCTGCGGGCCGCCGACGACAAGCCGGCCAAGAAGATGTTCGGTTTCTCGATCCTGTACCTGTTCCTGCTGTTCGCCGTGATGATGGGCGAGCAGCTGATCCTTGGAGGGTGGGCATGACGGTGATGGAACGCGACGACCTGACCGATACCCGCACCTCGGTCGAAGAGCAAAGGCGGCAGGAGGCCGACCTTCGCGCCAAGAAACTGCGGGGCCGCAATCTGGCGGTTCTGGCCGCGCTGCTGGCGCTGGTCGCCCTGTTCTATGCCATCACGGTGGTGCGGATGGGTGGGGCGCACTGATGGCCGGGCGCGACGACAAGCTGCGCCGCCGCAACCGCCTCATCCTCGGCTCCCTGTTCGGAATGGTGGCCGGGATGATCGGGCTGACCTACGCGTCTGTCCCGCTCTACTCCCTGTTCTGTTCCGTCACCGGTTTCGGCGGTACGACCCAGCGGGCGGAGCAGGCTGCGGCGCGCGTCGTCGACCGCAAGGTAACCATCCGCTTCAACGCCGACACCAATTCCGCCCTTCCCTGGTCCTTCAAGCCGGAGCAGAAAGAGCTGGTGCTGAAGCTGGGCGAAACCGGGTTTGCCGCTTATCGCGCCGAGAACCGGGCGAACAAGCCCACCGTCGGCACCGCGGTCTACAACGTCACCCCCGAAAAGGTGGGCGTCTATTTCAATAAAATCCAATGCTTCTGCTTCGACGAGCAGATCCTGGAGCCCGGTCAGGTCGTTGACATGCCGGTGACCTTCTTCGTCGACCCGTCGATGGCCGACGATGCGAACATGGACGACGTGAGCACCATCACGTTGTCCTACACCTTCTTCCGCGCCAAGGACAGCGAGGCCAAGCTCGCGCAGCACACGGCCGCCGCATCCACGTCCGAGGCTCCGGGGGCAAGCAAACAAAAGGCGGAGCCGGGGGCGACCGCCACAAACTGAACAATATGGGGTAGTGAGACGATGGCCGACATCACCCACGGGCAAATGCCGCACGCCGAACCATCAGCCCATGAACCGGGCGCCGGCATCCCGCATCCCTACCATCTGCTGAAGCCCAGCCCCTGGCCGCTGATCGGCGCATTTTCCGGCGGGCTTCTGGCGACCGGGCTGGTCATCTTCATGCACGGCGGCGGCAAGTTCCTGCTGGTGCTGGGCATCCTGGCCATCCTGGTGACGATGTTCGGCTGGTGGCGATCCGTCATCCGCGAGTCGGTGGTGGAGCATGCGCACACGCCGGTGGTGAAGATCGGCCTGCGCTATGGCATGGCGCTGTTCATCGCGTCGGAGGTGATGTTCTTCGCCGCCTTCTTCTGGGCCTTCTTCCATGCGGCGCTGGAGCCCAAGGTTTCGCCGATCAATCCCGACGCCATCTGGCCGCCGCCGAACGTGCATGTCATCGACCCGTTCGACATGCCGCTGATGATGACGCTGACGCTGCTGCTGTCGGGCGTGACCGTCACCTGGGCGCACCATGCAATACTCGAGGGACAGAACCGGACGGCCGCGAAGGCGCTGGGGCTGACCGTTCTGCTGGGCGCGCTGTTCACCTTCTTCCAAGGCTATGAGTACGTTCACGCGGCCTTCAAGTTCACCGACGGCATCTTCCCGTCGACCTTCTACATGGCGACCGGCTTCCACGGCTTCCATGTGCTGGTCGGCACCATCTTCCTGGCGGTCTGCTGGGTGCGCACGGTGAAGGGGCACTTCACGCCGCAAAGCCATTTCGGTTTCGAGGCGGCGGCCTGGTACTGGCACTTCGTCGACGTCGTCTGGCTGTTCCTGTTCGTGTCGGTCTATTGGTGGGGTGGTCATGGCGGTGTGATCGCCGCACACTGACGCCACCGGTGCCGAGCCGTTCCGGCGGCCCATATGTCTGCCGGAACGGTCCGAACGGGAGGTCATTGCGTGATCGATCTGTACCCCAGAGTTTCCCCATTGTCGGCGGGCCTGCGCAGCGCGTGCCCGCGCTGCGGCAAGGGGCGTCTGTTCGACGGCTATCTAACGGTGGCGGAGCGCTGCAATGTCTGCGACCTGGATTTCTCGCAGGTCGACAGCGGCGATGGGCCCGCGGTCTTCCTGATCTTCATCCTGGGTTTCCTGGTCGTGCCGGTGGCGCTGTGGGTGTCGATGACGGTGGACTGGCCGCTGTGGCTGCATGCCATCGTCTGGAGCATCGTCGTGCTGGCGCTGACGCTGGGCATGCTGCGGCCCGCGAAGGCCTATGTCGTCGCCTTGCAGTACCGCTATCGCCGCAGCGAAGTGGAGAAGGGTTCGTGAGTGCCGCCGCCGCCGAAGCGGGCGAGCGGCGCCGCTTTCGCCCGTCGCTGGGTGCGACGCTGGTCACTCTCGCCGGGTTGGCGGTGACCATCGGGCTCGGCACATGGCAGCTGGAGCGGCTGCAGTGGAAACAGGAACTGATCGCCCGGATCGACCGGCAGATGGCCGAACCGGCGGTGCCTCTCCCCGCCCGCATCGACGATCCGGCAGTGTGGGAGTTCCGCCCGGTGACGCTGGCCGGACGTTTCCTGAACGACAAGGAAATGCCGCTGATCGCCCGCCCGCATCAGGGACAGGTGGGTTACGAGGTGCTGACCCCGTTACAGCGGGCGGATGGGGCCGGCATCGTGCTGGTCAACCGCGGTTTCGTGCCGATGGACCGCCGCGATCCCTCGACCCGCACCGCTGCGCGGGTCGAGGGGGAGGTGAGCGTCAAGGGCATCGTCCGCGTGCCGCAGCCTGCCGGTTTCTTCCAACCCGGCAATGGGACCCCGTCGCCGGGTTCCGCCTGGATGCGCGCCGATCCGTCGGCGATGGCGGCTGCGCTTTCTCTGGGCGAGGTGGCTCCCGTGGTGGTGGAGATGCTGCCGGGGCAGGGGGCCGGGCTGCCCGGCGCGCCGGCCGGAACGTTGGCGGGGATTGCGCCGCGGGTGGAACTGCCGAACAACCACCTGCAGTATGCCTTGACCTGGTATGGGCTTGCGGTGACGCTCGCCGGGATCTACGTGCTGTCTCAGCGCAAGCGCGCCGACACCGGAACCGACGGACGACCCGATGACCGCATATCAGGAGCTTGAACGCCGCCACGCCCGCATCGCCGCCATCGGCGACGCGCTGGGCATCCTCGGCTGGGACACCCAGACGATCATGCCGGAAGGGGCCAACGACGGCCGGGCGGAGCAGACCGCGGCCCTGTCGGTGATCGCGCACGAGTTGGCGACCGACCCGCGCATGGCCGATCTGCTGGCCGAGGCGGAGAGCGACGACAGCCTCGACGCCTGGCAGCGCGCCAACCTGCGCGAGATGCGCCGGAATCACGTCCACGCCACCGCCATCCCCGCCGACCTGGTGGAGGCGACCAGCAAGGCCGTCTCCGTCTGCGAGATGACATGGCGCGCGGCGCGGGCGGAGAGCGACTTCGCCAAGCTGCTGCCCTCCCTGACCGAGGTGCTGGCCCGCGTGCGCGAAGGAGCGGAGGCGCTGGGGTCCGTGATGGGGGTCAGCGCCTATGACGCGCTGCTCGACAGCCACGATCCCGGGGCACGGGCGGAGCGCATCGATGCGCTGTTCGCCGACCTGTCCGGCTTCCTGCCCGACCTGATCGGCCGCGTGCTCGACCGCCAAGCTGCGGCGCCGGCGGTAATTGAGCCGCAAGGGCCGTTCCCGGTCGAAAAACAGCGCGAGCTTGGCGTCCGCATGATGGAACGGCTGGGCTTCGATTTCAGTCGCGGCCGGCTGGATGTGTCATTGCATCCCTTCTGTGGCGGGGCCACCGGCGATGTGCGCATCACCACCCGCTATGACGAGGCGAACTTCACCGATGCGCTGATGGGAATCCTGCACGAGACCGGCCATGCGCTGTACGAGCAGAGCCGTCCACGCGCATGGTTGACCCAGCCAGTGGGGCAATCACGCGGCATGGCAGTGCATGAAAGCCAGTCGCTGCTGATGGAGATGCAGGCCTGCCGCTCGGCGGAGTTCATCACGTGGCTGTCGCCGGTGGTTCGCGAGGCCTTCGGCGGGGAAGGGCCTGCCTGGGAGGCCGACAACCTGCGCCGGCTCTACAGCCGGGTGGAGCGCGGCTTCATCCGCGTCAATGCCGACGAGGTCACCTATCCCGCCCACATCATCCTGCGCTATCGCCTGGAAAAGGCGCTGATTTCCGGTGATCTGACCCTGCCGGACCTGCCGGGCGCCTGGAACGACGGCATGGCCGAACTGGTCGGCGTGGTGCCGCCGGATGACCGGCTGGGCTGCCTGCAGGACATCCACTGGCCGGGAGGCGGTTGGGGCTATTTCCCCAGCTACACGCTGGGCGCCATGACCGCGGCCCAACTGTTCGACGCCGCCCGCAGCGCCGACCCGGAGATCGTCCCGGCACTGTCGCGTGGCGAGTTCGCGCCACTGGTGAACTGGCTGCGGGTGAACGTTCACGAAACCGGATGCTTCCACGCCTCCGGCGACGAACTGCTGATGGCGGCAACCGGCCGGCCGCTGGACGCGTCGGTGTTCAAGCGACATTTGGAGCGGCGGTATCTCTGACCGCCAACTCGCGGGGAGCTTGCGGAAGCCTCTTGGCAAGCGTGGAAAATGGCTTATCTTTAGGGACAGGTGCATCGGGGCCGGCCAGCCTCGATGCACCCATCCGATCAGCGGTTCAGAAGATCAAGGCACGCCTTGATGATCTGCAACAGCAGGATCAGGAGTGTGAGGATCTTGTCCATCCTCTTCTCTCCCTTGTTTGTGTGCGGCGGTGGCGGCCTATCCGCCACCCCGTTCACACACTCCCACTATAGATGCATGGTTGCAGATGTGTGCGCGTCCGTTGGCCTGCGGCGTGTACTTTTCTGTGGATAAGCTGTGCGGCGACTAAAACACTGTGTCGCGCACAACCTTCGTTGCATGAAAAAGGCCGCCAAAGAGGCGGCCTGTTTTCGTCGAGCTTTTCGGCGGCCTTATCCCCGCGCGGCGGTGCGCAGCGTTTCCTCGGCGGCGCGGATCAGGGCCATCGACTTATTGACGGTTTCCTGATACTCGGCCTCCGGATCGCTGTCGGCGACGACGCCGCCGCCGGCCTGGACATACATCATGCCGTCCTTCAGCACGGCGGTGCGCAGCGCGATGCAGGTGTCCATCGCGCCCGACGCGCCGAAATAGCCGACGCAGCCGGCATAGACGCCGCGGCGGGCCTTCTCCAACTCGTCGATGATCTCCATCGCGCGGACCTTCGGCGCGCCGGACACCGTACCGGCCGGGAAGCCTGCGACCAAGGCGTCGAGCGCGTCGAATTTCGGATCGAGGTCGCCCTCGACGTTGGAGACGATGTGCATGACGTGGCTGTAGAGTTCCACGATCATCTTGGCCGTCACCTTGACCGTGCCGACCTTCGCCACCCGGCCGACGTCGTTGCGGCCGAGGTCGAGCAGCATCAGGTGTTCGGCCAGTTCTTTCGGATCGCTCAGCAGATCGGCTGCCAGCGCCTCGTCCTCCGCCGTGGTGGCACCGCGCTTGCGGGTTCCGGCGATCGGGCGGACGGTGACCTTGCCGTCGCGCACCCGCACCAGAATTTCCGGGCTGGAGCCGACCACGGTCAACTCGCCGAAGTCGCAGTGGAACAGGAAGGGCGACGGGTTCAGGCGGCGCAGCGTGCGGTACAGCGCCAGCGGCGACGGCTTGAAGGGGAAGCGGATGCGCTGGGACGGCACGACCTGGAAGATGTCGCCGGCGCGGATGTACTCCTTCGCCTTCTCCACGATCGCGTGATACTCCTCGCGCGTCGTGTTGGAGGTCCAGGCCAGCGGCAGGCCGTTCTCCGTCCGCGGTTCCCGCCGATAGGGCAGGGGACGTTCCAGGTCGGCCAGCGCGTCGGTCAGCCGTTCCCGCGCGTCGGCATAGGCCGTGGCGGCATCCTTGCCGGCCTTGGGCCAAACCGGCGTCACCAGCGTGATCGAATCGGTGTGGCTGTCGAAGATGGCGACGATGCTGGGCCGGGTCAGGATGGCGTCCGGGATGTTCAGCTCGTCCGGATTGTTGTCCGGCAGCCGCTCCATCAGGCGGACCATGTCGTATGTCATGTAGCCGAACAGACCGGCGGCCATCGGCGGCAACTCGTCCGGAAGCGGGATCCGGCTCTCGTTGATCAGCGCGCGCAACTCTTCAAGCGGTGCCTTGTCGAGCGGCTTGAAGGCGTCGCGGTCGTGCAGGGCGTCGCGGTTGATCTCCGCCCGGTTGCCGCGCGACCGCCACACCACGTCCGGCTTGAAGCCGATCACCGAATAGCGGTCGCGCCGCGATCCGGCGCCACGCTCCGCCGATTCCAGCAGGAAGCCGAACGGACGGCCGTCCGCCAGCTTCATGTAGGCGGAAACCGGAGTCTCCAGATCGCTGACCAGCGTGGTCCACACCACCTGCGGCCGACCGGCGGCGTAAGCGGCATCGAAGGTGGTGGTATCGGGCTGGACCTTCACGGCACGGAACCTCTCGGGGTTGCTGTCGGCTGAGCCGGAGACTCAGTTGCTGGCGAAGAACTGGTCGATGCGCTGGCGGTGGATGCGGACCGGATACTTGTCACGCAGCGCGTTGGTGAATTCAGCCACCAGATCGTTCTCCATCCCCTGTTCGACCGATGCGCGGACCGGCGCAAGATCAGCGTCGGCGGCCTTCGGGTCGGCGGGGATGACCTCCTTCAGCCGGGCGACGACCTGGGCGTCCGCGGTGTTGCCGGTGACGACCTCGTTCGGCTTGGCGGCGAACAGCTTGGCGACCATGTCGGCCGGCAGGCCCTGGACCGACTGGGCATCGCGGGTGAAGGGGGCGGTCATGGCGAAGCTGGCTCCGGCCTGGGTGGCAACGTCCTGGGCCGCAGCCTCGGCGCCCTTCTTCAGGCTGGCGGCGATTTCCTCGGCCTTCTTGGCGGCGCGCTCGGCACGCTGCTCCTGCTGCCAGTCGGCGATGACCTGATCGCGCACGTCGGCCAGCGGACGGACCGCGGCGGGGATCACGCTGTCGACGCGGACGGCGGTGAAAACGCTGCCCTCGCCCTCGGCAAGGTTGGAGGTGGCGCCGGTCTTCAGTTGGAAGGCGTTGGGCAGCAGGGCCTTCAGGCCGGGCAGGTCGGGCGCGGCATCCTTGCCGTCCGGCGCCTTGCCGGTGCTGTCGACGGCGGCGACCTTGGTCAGGGCCAGACCCTGGGCCTGCGCCACCTCCTCCAGCGGCGCGCCGCTGGCGAGCTGGTCCTCGACCCGGTTGGCGATGGAGAAGACGGAGTCAAGCGCCTGCTCCTTCTTCAACTCGGCCTCCAACTGGCCACGGACGTCCTCGAAGTTCTTGGTCGAGGCCGGGGTGACGCCGTTGACGGCCATGACATGCCAGCCGAGCGCGCTCTTGATCGGGTCGGAGGGCTTGCCCGGCTCCAGCGCGAAGGCGGCATCGCCGATCTCCGGCAGGTCGGCCTTGGCGATGTTGTCCAGGGTCACCGGCTCGACGCCGGCATCCTTGGCGGCTTCGGCGAGGCCCTTGGCCTTCGCGCCCTCGGCGATCTGCTTGGCCTTCGCCTCGTCGTCGACCACCACCATCTGCACGGTGCGCTTTTCCGGGGCGCCGAATTCGCTGGCGCGCTCCTCATACGCCTTGCGCAGCTGGCCATCGTCGATCTTGATGTCCTTGGCCAGCGCGTCGGGCGACAGGCGGGCGACCGTCAGGGCGCGGTATTCCGGAGCGGTGAAGCGGACCTGATGGTCCTCATACGCCTGCTTGATCATCGCATCGTCGGGCACACCGACGTCGCCGATGGCGGCGTTCGGCAGGGTCACCACCTCCGCCACGCGCTTTTCGCCACGATAGCGGTAGAGGTCCTGCACCAGCGGCTGCGGCGGGGTGAGGCCGGCGGACACCGCACCGGCGACCAGCTGGCGCGCCGTCTCGCGCTGGATCATCGCGACATAGGCGTCTTCGGTCAGCTGGTTGTTGCGCAGCACGGACCGGAAGACGTTCGGGTCGAACTGGCCCTGCTGGTTGCGGAAAGCCGGCTCTTCGGCGATGCGCATGCGGACCACTTCCGGCCCGACGGCGATGCCCATGTCGGCCGCCGCAAGGTCGAACAGCGTGCGCTGGATCAGCGATTGCAGCGACTGCTCCAGAAGGCCGAATCGCTTGGCCTGCTCGGCGGTCAGGTTTCCGCCCAGCATCGGGCGAAGCCGTTCCATCTGCCGGCGGAATTCCTGGTCCAGCGCCTGCTGCCCGATCTCCACCTTGCCGACTTCGGCGACGGTGGTGGGGGTGGTGGAGCGGAACACGTCGCCGATCCCCCAGATGCCGAAGCTGAGGATCAACAGCACGAACAGGATCTTGACGACCCAGGAGCCGGCGAAATTGCGGATGAACTGGAGCATGGGACCCGAATCTAAGCGCGTCGTTCGGCCATCCGGCCGGGGCGGCGCATCATAGATAGGGGAGGGTGGGGCGGCAACAGCCCATTTCCACCCCGCCGAACTCCGGCGCCGTTCCTCTCGTCGGCGGAAATTCGCAAACGAACGCCCCGGCCCCGCGGAAATGGCGGAGCCGGGGCGTCGGATACGCGGCTTGTACCGGAACCCTCGGCGGGAGCCGGGATTACTTCAACGCATCGCGTAGCGCATCCTTGGCGCCGCCGATGCTGTTCTGCACCTTGCCGGCAGCCTTTTCGCCCCGGCCCTCCGCCTCGGTCTTGGTGTCGCCGGTCAGCTTGCCGGCCGCTTCCTTGATCGAGCCCTTGATGGTGCGGGCGGCGCCCTCGATCCGGTCCTTGTCCATGGTGGCAACCTCTTGCGTGTTGATTATGCCGGAACAACAGGGCGGAAGGGCAAAGGGTCCATTACAAATAGTACACGAAAGACAAGTCGACCCCGTCGAGGGCTTCGGGGATCAGGCCCGGCGCGGTTCGTCGATACCACGATCAGCCCGGCGCGGTGGGGCACCACCGCCGATGCGCATCGGGCCGGCGCTGTGCCGGCGCAACGCCGCCAGTTGCAGGGCGTGGTGGGCGATCTTGTCGCGGAAATCGCGGTCGACGCGGCTGAAGGCGCTGTAGGCCAGCCTCACCGCCGCCGGGGAGCGGGTGCGCAGGGCCTCATTCAGGGAATCGCGCAGGGTGCGCAGTTCGAGGATGCCGGGAACGAAAGCCATCTCGACCGCCTCCGCCAGGATCTCGACGGAACACAATGTCGCTTCGTCGTCGAGCGTAAGCCTCACTCTGCCGCGTCCAATCCGATCGTCGGGGCTGATGGTCAGGAACCGAGCAGGTCGAGAACCGCCGGCAGGCAGCGGTGTCGGGTCAGGCACTCCTCGCAGCATCGGACGGCCTGGGCCGGCTCCGGGCAATGCTGACGGCGCAATGCCTCCAGTCCCTGAAACAGGACGTGCTTCTTCGCATCCGAGATCACGTCGGTGGCCTGGATCGTTTCAAAGGCGTCCCGCATTGGATTGGTCGCGTCTATGAACATCGCCGTATGTCTCCGTTCCTCGTGAATTTATGCCGCACCCCCGATGAAGTCCATGAATGCGCTGTAATATTGCGGCGGCAAATTGAAACGAGCTGTGGCGCAATTCACCGGCGCCCAACGCATTGACGCGGCAATCGGCGATGGGCAGCATCGGCCCGGTCGATGACGGGGAAGAAACGGAGGCAGGATGGCGCGGGCGCTGGGGGCGACACTGGCCGTCTATGGTGCGGCCGCGCTGGCGGAGATCGCCGGCTGCTTCGCCTTCTGGGCCTGGATACGGCTGGGGCGGAGCGCATGGTGGACGCTGCCCGGCATCGCAAGCCTCTGCCTGTTCGCGTGGCTTCTGACACGGGCCGACGCCGACTTCGCCGGGCGGGCCTATGCCGCCTATGGCGGTGTCTACATCGCGGCGTCGCTGCTGTGGCTCTGGCTGGTCGAGGGCGCGCGGCCGGACCGCTGGGACGCGGCCGGCGCACTGGTCTGTCTGGCCGGGGCGGCGCTTATTCTTGCCGGCCCCCGCGGGGGGTGAAGGTCGGTGACAGATTGGGCGGAACCGGCCGGCTGATCGAGCGCCTCAGGGCGGGGCCGTTCACCAGAACGAGGCGGCCGGCGTCGTCCACCCGCAGATAGGCGCCGACGCGCACGGTCCGGCGGAGGATGTCGTCGTTGAGCATGATCTGCGCATCGGCCAGGGACAGCGGGGTGCCCTGGTAGTACGCACGGCCATCGGCGTGGCTGATCTGGCTGAATGCGTTGGTCATGTCTGAATGCTCCCAATCGATTTCTTGAACCGCGGACCATTGGCGGACCCGAAGCGACGGCAGCATCCGACGTGACGCTGGTGGTTCACGCCTGTGGCTGCGGCCATTGTCGGACAAACGCCTGGGACGTCCGGTTTATTCCTCCATCGCGGGCTGTCAGGCGAATTGCTTCCCGTGCGGGGAATGTGTGGAGAGAATCCTGGGGCCAATACCGCCGCAGGTCCAGTCCGTTGCGGCGGATGCCACTGAATTGTCGCAGACCACACGCGCAAAAGCTGTAGTGGTGCTGCCGGGCGCGGCCGTTTATTCCGGGAACGGTGCCGCGCATTGAACCATGTCAATCGTGTATCGGACTCTAGCCGTTAGAGTGCGAATGCATCACGGGCAACGGATTGCGCAAATGTTTGGCATTTGCGGGATTGCTTGGCGTTGGAAATCAAGCCGGACGGGGTCATAATACCTCCGTCGGGCATCCGATTCAGGCGCCGGGCGACCGTCGGTGCATCATCAGGCCGGCCTTTCGGCCGGAGTGGAAAAATGCGGATCGTTTCGTGGACCTACAACCGGCGGATCAGATGAACGGTTCCGAAAACAGCGGTTCCAGCGGGGCGAAAGCCGCCGCGATGCCGCGTGATCCCGCCTTTCTGGCCTCTTTGGCCGCCAGCCTGCTGGACGACGGCGGGATGGCGCTGGTCTATCTGGACCGTGACGGCCTGTGCCGCCATGCCGATCCGCATTTCGCGGCGGTTCTGGACCGCTTGCCGGCGGACCTGATCGGCCAAGCGCTGACCGGCATCGACCATCCCGTGACCGCGGCGCTGGCCGCGGCCGTCGCGACGCTGGACGGATCGCCGGTGCAGACTTTCGCGCCGGTCGATTGCCCGACGGTCGGCTGCGACGGCCGGCGTTCGATCCTCAGCGGCAGCATGATCGTCCATCGCGATGCCGCCGGTGCGACGGTCGGATATCTCGGCACCTTTCACCTCACCGGCGACCCCGACCGCATCGCGGAATTCGTGACCTGCCGGGATTCCTTCATCGCGACCCTGCTGGACGCGGCGGTGGATGGCATCATCGTCTCGGACCGCACCGGCATCATCCGTTCCATCAACCGCGCCTGCTGCCGCCTGTTCGGCTATGAGGACGGTGAACTGGTCGGGCGGAACATGTCGATCCTGATGCCGCCGCCCTTTTCGCGCGACCATGGCCGCTACGTCGACACCTATATGCGGACCGACAGGGCGAAGATCATCGGCATCGGCCGCGAAACGCTGGGTCAGCGCAAGGACGGCACGGTATTCCCGATCCATCTCAGCGTCGGCCAGGCACGGCTGGGCGAGGATGTGACCTTCGTCGGCATCATCCGCGACATCTCCGAACGCCTCGCGGCGGAGCAGCGCGCCTCCTACCTCGCACGGCACGATCCCCTGACCGGTGTCCTGACCCGCACCGCCTTCCTCGAGGAGTGCGAGGCGCTGTTCGCCGGCAGCCGTGCGGAAGGGGGAGACGCGGCGGCGGGCGGAAGCCTGTTCGCCCTGTTCTCGCTCGACGTCGACCAGTTCAGCGACGTGAACGAGGCCTTCGGCTTCCATGTCGGCGACGCCGCGCTGAAGGCGATGGTCAGCCGCGTGACGGAAGTGCTGCCGCCCAACACCATCATCTGCCGGATCGCCGCCGACGAATTCGCAGCGCTGTCACGGGTGACCGACGCCGACCACGCGCGCACGCTGGCCGGCGTGCTGCACGACCGGCTGACCGCGTCGATCTACGCCGACCGGCATTGGGTGCGGCTGCGGCTGTCGGTGGGCGCCGCGGTGCAGGACGACACGGTCAGCACGCTGGAGGACCTGAACGCCAAGGCCAAGCTGGCCCTGCAGGCGGTGCAGCACAACGGCGGCAACGCCGTCTGCTTCTACACGCCGGAAATGGCGGCGGCGGCGACCCGGCGGATGCTGCTGACCATGCATCTGACCCACGCCATCGAGCGCAACGAGCTGCGCCTCGTCTACCAGCCCATCGTCGACAAGGCCGGCCAGGTCCGGTCGGCGGAAGCGTTGCTGCGCTGGGAACATCACGCCCTGGGACCGGTCTCGCCCGGCGAGTTCATCCCGGTCGCGGAGGAAAGCGGCCTGATCGTGCCGATCACCGACTGGGTGCTGTCCACCGCGGTCGCACAGATGGCGGTCTGGGAGGCGGATGGCGTGCTGCCCGACCGCGTCTTCCTCAACATCTCCGGCCAGCAGTTCCTGCGCGGCAACCTGACCCTCCGGCTGGAGGAGTTGCTGGGCGAGCATCCGTCACTGCGCAGCCATCTCGGCCTGGAGATCACCGAACAGGCGGCGGTTCGCGACCTGAAGGTGGCGGTGCGGACGCTGGGCGAACTGGCCGATCTGGGCATCCAGGCGGCCATCGATGATTTCGGTTCCGGCTATTCCTCCCTCAGCTATGTGCAGCAGCTGCCGGTGGCGAAGCTGAAGATCGACCGCGCCTTCGTCATCGACGTGCCGGAGAACCCCAAGAGCAACGCGTTGGTCCGCGCCGCCGTCGGCATGGCGCACGGCCTGGGCCTGACCACGGTGGCGGAGGGAGTGGAGACGGCGGAGCAGCGCGATTTCCTGGTGTCGGTCGGCTGCGACCTGATGCAGGGCTATCTGTTCGGCCGCCCGATGCCGCCCGAGGCGCTGGCCGACATGGTGCGCTCCCAAGCCGCACCTGCGATCGCCTGATCCCTCGACTTGGGGCGAATCCTGTCTCGACAGCGCCAGCTGCAACTGATATCCATTCTCACGGAATTGAGAGCCATTCGCAGTCCGGGAGTGATGAATGTTCATCGACAAGATCGCTGGTGTCGCTTTTGCCGTCGGTGCCTTGACCGCCTTTTCGGTCCAGGCGCAGGAAGTCAATGTCTACAACTCGCGTCATTACAACACCGACCGCGCGATCTATGAAACCTTCACGAAGTCGACCGGAATCAAGGTCAACATCATCGAAGGCAACCATGATGAACTGATTCAGCGCATGAAGTCGGAAGGGCCCAGCAGCCCGGCCGACCTCTTCATCACCGTGGATGCCGGCCGTCTGGCCGCCGCGGCCAAGGAAGGTCTGCTCGCCCCGGTCACCTCGCCGGAGCTGGAGGCGATCAAGGTTCCGGCCAACCTGCGCGACCCGGCAGGGGCCTGGTGGGGCCTGTCGAGCCGCGCCCGCGTCATCGTCTATGCCCGCGACCGGGTGAAGCCGGAGCAGATCAAGGATTACGAGGATCTCGCCAAGCCGGAGTGGAAGCACCGCGTCCTGACCCGCAGCGGCACCCATCCCTACAGCCTCGCCCTGACCGCCTCGATGATCGAAGCGCTGGGCGAGGAAAAGACGGAGGAGTGGGTGAAGGGCCTCGTCGCCAACCTCGCGCGTCCGCCGCAGGGCGGCGACACCGACCAGATCAAGGCGGTCGCGGTGGGCGAGGGCGATCTGGCCATCGCCAATACCTATTACGTCGGCAAGATGATCACCTCGGCCAAGCAGGAGGACCGCGAGGCCGCGGCGAAGGTCGGCGTCATCTTCCCCAACCAGGGCAACCGCGGCACCCACGTCAACCTCAGCGGCGCCGGCGTGGTGAAGACCTCCAGGAACCAGGAGAATGCCCGCAAGCTGCTGGAATATCTGCTGAGCCCGGAGGCGCAGCGCCAGTTCGCCGACGGCAACATGGAGTATCCGGTCAACCCGGCGGTCCAGCCGCATCCGGAACTGGTGAAGCTCGGCAGCTTCAAGGCGGCCGAGGTGAATGCCGCCTCCTTCGCCGCCCACACGCCGCAGGCGCTGCGCATCATGGACCGTGCCGGCTGGAAGTAAGATGACCGACACCCTCGCCCCTTCCGTCATCCTCTCCGGCATCACCCACCGATACGGGCAACTGACCGCGGTCGACGGCGTATCGCTGTCGGTCGCCCCGCGCGAGGTGGTGTGCATCGTCGGCCCGTCGGGTTGCGGCAAGTCGACCCTGCTGCGCCTGATCAGCGGGCTGGAATCTGTCCAGAGGGGCGAGATCGCGGTGGAGGGGCAGCAGCTCGCCACCGCGGGTCGGTCTCTGCCGCCGGAAAGGCGGCCGGTCGGCATGATGTTCCAGGACTTCGCGCTGTTCCCGCACCTGACGGTGGCGGGCAACATCGCCTTCGGCCAGACCGACCGTCCGCGCGCCGAACGCAGGCGGCGGGTGAATGAGTTGCTGGAGACCATGGCGCTGACCCGCTATGCCGACGCCTACCCGCATACCCTGTCGGGCGGCCAGCAGCAGCGGGTGGCGCTGGCCCGCGCCATGGCGCGCGACCCCAAGGTTCTGCTTCTGGACGAGCCCTTCTCGGCGCTGGACGAGCAGCTCCGGCGATCGGTGCGGGAGGAGGTGGTGCGGATCATCCGCGCCAGCGGCATCGCCACCATCGTCGTCACCCATGATCCGGAAGAGGCGATGGAGATGGGCAACCGCGTGGTGGTGATGGAGGCCGGACGCGTCGTCCAGGCCGACACGCCGGTGAACCTCTACCAGCGCCCGGCCAACAGCTTCGTCGCCCGCCTGTTCGGCGAGGTGAACCGCTTCGAGGCAACGGTGCGCGACGGGCACATCGTAACGCCGCTCGGCCGGGTCATGGCGCCCGGCCTGCCCGGCGGAACCAAGGTCGAGGTCGCCTGCCGGGTGGAGGATCTGGAACTGGTGCCGCTGGGCGCTCGGCCCGATGCGGTGCCGGTGCGGGTGCGGCATTCCAGCTTCCTGGGACCGGCGACGCGGGTTTGCCTGGACCTCGGTGGCTCGGAAATCCATGCGCGCCTGCCGGGGCATGTCAATGTCCGCGCCGGCGAGGAACTGTCCGCCGCGATGGCGGCCGAGCGGGTGATGGTGTTTCCGGCGGGGTGAAGGGAGTTGTCGAGGCGGATGCCCCCTCCCTAACCCTCCCCCACCTTCGGTGGGAGTGGGGACTGCCGCTGTTCTGGCGCTTACTCCCTCTCCCGCGTAGCGGGGGAGGGTCGGGGAGGGGGCAATCGGGGCGGGATCTCACGCCCCCGCCCGCACCTCATCCTCGCCGAACTGCAGCCGGCACAGACGCGCATAGGCGCCATCGGCGGCCAGCAGCGCCTCGTGCGTGCCCTGTTCGATGATGCGGCCGCCTTCCATCACCACGATGCGGTCTGCATTGCGGACGGTCGCCAGACGATGGGCGATCACCAGCGTGGTGCGACCCGCCGTCAACCGTTCCAGCGCCGCCTGCACCAGACGCTCCGATTCACTGTCCAAGGCGCTGGTCGCCTCGTCGAGCAGCAGGATCGGCGCATTCTTCAGGAAGGCGCGGGCCAACGCCAGACGCTGGCGTTCTCCGCCCGACAGCTTGACGCCGCGGTCGCCGATCACCGTGTCGTAACCCTCCGGCAGCTTCGAGATGAAGTCATGCGCGGCGGCGGCCTTTGCGGCGGCGATCACGTCATCCATCCCGGCGTCGAGGCGGCCGAAGCAGATGTTCGCCCGCACCGTGTCGTTGAACAGCACCGTATCCTGGCTGACGATGGAGACCGCGCCGCGCAGGCTGCGCAGGGTGGCGCCGCGCACGTCCTGGCCGTCGATCAGCACGTCGCCCCCCGTCACGTCGTAGAGGCGCGGGATCAGGTTGAACACCGTCGATTTGCCGGCGCCGCTGCGCCCGACCAGCGCCACCGTGCTGCCGGCCGGCACATCCAGGTCGATGCCCTTCAGCGTGTCGGCCCCGGTCTCGTAGAAGAAGCGGACGCCGCGGAGCGCGACCGCGCCCTTGGTAACCGACAGCGGCTTGGCGCTCGGCTGCTCGACAATGGTCGGCTGCTGGTCCAGCAGTTCGAAGATGCGCTGGGCGGCGGCCATGCCCTCCTGCAGGGCGGCGTTCAGCGTGCCGATGGCGCGCACCGGCTGGGCCGCCATCAGCAGTGCGCCGACGAAGCCGGAGAAGGCGCCGACCGATCCCTCGCCCAGCGTCATGCGGTAGCCGGCGAAGGCGATCACCCCCGCCACCGCGACGCCGCCCAGCACCTCCATCATCGGGTCGATGCGCGAGCGGGCGCGCACCGCCTTCATGGTCAGCTGGTAGTTCTCGTGGAAGGCGCGGCCGGCGCGGGCGCGCTCATAGTCTTCCAGATTGTAGGTCTTGACCATGCGCGCGCCCGACAGGCTTTCGGTCAGCAGCGAGGTCATGTCGCCCATCTGCGCCTGGGTATCGCGGGAAACGCGGCGCAGTCGCTTGCCGATCCGCACGATGGGCACGGCGGCGATGGGATAGATGATGAAGACGATCAGCGACAGCAGCCAGTCCAGATAGAACATCGACCCTACCAGCGCGATCACCGTCAGGATGTCGCGCACAAGCCCGGTCAGCGTGCGGGTCAGCGCGTTGCGGATCAGGTCGACGTCGTTGATGAAGCGCGAGGTCAGCGCCCCGGTCGGGGTGGCGTGCAACTGCGCCATGTCGGCGGACTGCAGGTGCGTGAACATCGCCAGCCGGACGTCGGCGATGACGCGCTGGACGATGTCGCTGGTCACCACGGTCTGGGAATAGAGCGACACGCCCTTGATGACGGTCACCGCGATGATCGCCAGCGGGATCGCCAGCAGCATGCCGCGATCCTGGGCGGAGAACATGGCATAGGAGCGGTCGATCAGCAGCGGATAGGCACCGGTGGCCGCCGCCACGATCGCCATCAGCAGGAAGGACAGCAACAGCTTGCCGCGATAGGGTCGCACCCACTCGCGCCACATCCGGGCCGCCAGCCGTTCGGTGGCCGCATCCAGGCGCAGGGGCTTGCCGCTCTTGTTCGTCACGGTCGCATCCGATCTCTTGTCCGATGGGCTCTTGTCCGATGGGGATGGCTTAGCCCATGGGCTTCGGCTTTGTCCACCGGTCGACGCGGAGGCAGCCGTGCTGGGTACAGGCTTCCTTTACCGGTTCCGTGGGAAGCTGCCGATGATCGGGGCGGCGAACATCGTGCCGCCGAGGGAAGGGGGAGCGCCCATGCCGAACGGAATTGGCCTCAATGGCGGACTTAATGGCACCGGTGCGCGGCGTCCGCGCATCGGTCTTGCGCTGGGCGGCGGGGTGGCGCGCGGCTGGGCGCATATCGGCGTGCTGCGGGCGTTGAAGCGCTATGGGATCGAGGCCGACATCGTCTGCGGCTCGTCGGTCGGGGCGCTGGTCGGCGGCGTCCATCTGGCGGGAAAGATCGACACGCTGGAAGAGTGGGTGCGCACGCTGACGCGGCGGAAGATCGTCGGCTATCTGGATTTGCGGCTGCGCCAGGGTGGCGGGCTGATCGGCGGCGACCGGCTGCTGGCGGAGCTGCGCCTGCATCTGGGCGACGTGCGGATCGAGGAGCTGCCTTGCCCCTATGCCGCCGTCACCACCGATCTGGTGACCGGCCACGAGGTATGGCTGCAGCGCGGCGAACTGGTCGACGCCATGCGGGCGTCCTTCTCGCTGCCGGGCGTGTTTCCGCCGGTGTCCATCGACGGGCGATGGATGATCGACGGCGCGCTGGTCAACCCGGTGCCGGTGTCGGCCTGTCGGGCGCTGGGCGCGCAGATGGTGATCGCCGTCAACCTGTCCGGCGATATCCTGGGCAAGGCGCGCAAGCCGGGCGCCAGCGTGCCGACCGCCGCCGGCTTCGACCTGCTGAAGCTGGTGGAGGACGAGGCGCCGGGCCAGCGCCCGTTCAGCGGGATCGGCGCCCTGACGCGCCGCATCTTCCGCCGCGACTATGAGGGGCCGAGCCTGTTCGGCGTGATGGTCTCTTCGCTGGGCATCGTCACCGACCGCATCACCCGGTCGCGGCTGGCCGGCGACCCGCCGGACGTCCACATCGTGCCGCGGCTTGGCCATATCGGCCTGACCGAGTTCGACCGTGCCGACGACTGCATCCGCGAGGGTGAGGCGGCGGTGGAGCGCGTCCTGCCGGACCTGCACGACGCGCTGGCCGTCTTCGCCACCGGCCCGCGCGAATCGATGCGCGGGCAGGGGCGGGACTGATTGCCTTGCTTGGCGGCCGAACTCGGCGGCAGATGGCCTTAGTGGTCGATCGCGGTGCCCAGCGCCGCACCGCCCAGGCCGCCGATCACGGCGCCGCGGGTGCCGTCCACCGCGTAACCGCCGGCCGCACCGGCCGCACCGCCGACCACGCCGCCAGTCGAGCAGGCAGTGACGGAAAGAAGCGCGAACACCGCACCGATCAGACGCAAACGGGACATCATGCAACCCTCCTCGTGTTGACTGTTCGGAGTCTAAACACGCGGAAGCGCATTTTGCTTCCATCGCCCCCTGATCTTTCCGTTTTGATACTTTCGGGCGGAACCACTTCCCCTTTCAAGCGTTGACCGGACTTTAACCGTGCAACGTTCAATCGGGGGAACAACCATGCGGTCGATCACCAAGCATTTGCGCACCACCGCTCTGGCCGCCACCGCGGCCCTGTCGCTGGCCGCCTGCCAGAACCCCAATGGCGGCATGGGGGGCATCGGCGGCATGAACACATCGGAGACCGTCGGCACGCTGGGCGGCGCCGTGGCCGGCGGGTTGCTCGGCTCCCGCTTCGGCGGCGGGGCGGGCAAGCTGGCGACCACCGCCATCGGCACGCTGGTGGGCGCCTATGCCGGCCAGCAGTTGGCCCGTCACTTCACTGCTGCCGACCAGAACCGCGCGTCGGACGCGGAGGAGCGGGCGGTCGCCAACAACCAGACCATCACCTGGAACAATCCGGAATCCGGCAATCGGGGCACCATCCAGCCGGTGAAGACCTATCAGGGCAGCAACGGCCAGACCTGCCGCGACTACAACCATACGGTCGTGATCGACGGCAAGACCGAGGTCGCGCGCGGCACCGCCTGCCGTCAGCCTGACGGAAGCTGGAGGCTGATGTCGTAAGCGTACAGCCTATCCGAATGACCGCCTCCGGGTCCTACGCCTTGCGGATGTGGGAGGTTGCCGTCAAAATCAAGGAGTTCCGCCGGATGGCGGCCTGATGCGAACGGCGTGCGGGGCATATGGAGGCGGTCAGCTACATCATCCTCATCGGATCCACCCTGCTGATCGTCAGCGTGCTGACCAGCTACCTCGCTTTGCGGGTCGGTGCGCCGTTGCTGTTGATCTTCCTCGGCATCGGCCTGCTGGCCGGAGAGGATGGGATCGGCCAGATCTCCTTCAACGATGCCGGCTCCGCCTTCCTGATCGGGTCAATGGCGCTGGCGGTGATCCTGTTCGAGAGCGGGTTCGATACCAAGCTCGCCAGCTACAAGGCGGCGGCATGGCCGGCGATGACGCTGGCGACGGTGGGGGTGGCGGTGACCACCGGCGTGGTCGGTGTCGCCGCCCATTGGCTGCTGGGTCTGGATTGGACCGAAGCGCTGCTGGTGGGGGCGGCCTGCAGTTCCACCGACGCGGCGGCGGTTTTCTTCCTGCTGCGCGTCGGCGGCATCACCCTGCGCGACCGCGTCCGCTCCACGCTTGAAATCGAATCGGGCAGCAACGATCCGGTCGCCATCATGCTGACCATCCTGCTGGTGGAGGCGGCGACCCACGGTCTGGCCTCCCCCGCCGCCATCGTTGGCGAGCTGGTGCTTGCTTTCGCCCTGGGCGGGGTGATGGGGCTGGCCGGTGGCTGGCTGCTGGTGGCCTTCATCAACAAGGCGAATTTCGAATCCGGGCTGAACCCGGTGGTGACGCTGACCTTTGCCCTGTTCATCTTCGCCGTCACCAACGTGCTGGGCGGCAGCGGCTATCTGGCCGTCTATGCCGCCGGGCTCTATGCCGGAAATGTCAGGCTGCGCGGGGCGCTGGAACTGCGTCGTTTCCATTCCGGGCTGACTTGGCTCAGCCAGATTGTCATGTTCGTGATGCTGGGGCTGCTCGCCACGCCGCGGGAGTTCGCCGGCATGATCCTGCCGGCGCTGGGCGTGGCGGCGGTGCTGATCCTGGTCGCCCGTCCGGCCGCGGTGTGGATGTGCCTGCTGCCCTTCCGCTTCTCGGTGCGGGAGACCAGCTTCATCGCCTGGGTCGGCCTGCGCGGGGCGGTGTCGCTTCTGCTGGCGCTGGTGCCGGTGTTGGGCGGGCTTGAGAACGGCCAGCTGATCTTCAACACCGCCTTCGTCGTCGTGGTCGTCTCGCTGCTGGTGCAGGGCTGGACCATCGGCAGCATGGCTCGGGCGCTGGAATTGATCGTTCCGCCGCGCCGCGGCCCGGTGGAACGTGTGGAGCTTGAGCTGCCCGGCAATGCCGATCAGGAGCTGGTGGCCTACACCGTCCATGCCAAAAGCCCGGCGGCGCGCGGTCAGCGCATGCCGCGCTGGGCCAAGCCGTCTCTGGTCATCCGGTCGGGCGCGGTGGTGCCGCTGCACAAGGCGAAGCCCTTGCAGCCCGGCGACCATGTCTATCTGTTCACGCCGCAGCACAGGCTGCCGCTGATCGACAAGCTCTATGGCGGCAGCCGGGCGCTCGACCAGAACGACCGGGAGTTCTACGGCGATCTGGTGCTGAGTCCCGATGCCACGGTGGAGCAGATCGCCGAGATGTACGGCCTGCCGCTGTCGATGGCCAATGCCCGCCTGACCTTGAGGGACCTGCTGCGCAACGAGTTCGGCGGCTCCTGTGAACTTGGCGACCGGGTGCGCATGGGCGGGGTCGAGCTGATCGTGCGCGACATGGAGGATGACACCATCACCTCGGTCGGCATGGCGCTGGAACCGGCCCGCGTGACCAGCCGACGCCGGCCGCTCTACCAGAGGATCGCCGATGTCGGCGGGCGGCTGCGCGGGTGGTGGAACGAACACGCCTTCCGGCGCTGGAAGGAGCGCGAGAAGCTGCGGGCACGACGGCCGGAGGCGCTGCCGCCGCCGGCTGAACCGCAGCGAGAGGAACGGGTGGAAAGCCGGAACGACGCCGCCTGAACGTGACCCCCGGAGCTTACCCCTGGTGTCCCGGCCGCGACGCGGCGATGGTGCGGCTGAGATAGATGACCGGGGCCAAACCGACCAGCACGATCACCAGGGCGGGCAGGGCGGCGTCGTCCAGCCTTTCGGTGGAGGCCATGCGGAAGGCTTCGATTGCCAGCGTGTCGAAGTTGAAGGGCCGCAGGATCATCGTCGCCGGCAATTCCTTGGTGATGTCGACGAACACCAGCATGGCGGCGCTGAGCAGGCTGGGGCGCAGCAGCGGCAGGTGGACCCGGCGCAGCACCTGCAGCGGCGTGTGGCCGAGCGAGCGGGCGGCGCCCTCCAGATTCGGGCCGATCTTGGCGAATCCGGACTCCAGCGGCCCATAGGCGACGACGAAGAAGCGGATCAGATAGCCGTAGAGGATGCCGGCGATGGTGGTGCCGAGGATGGCGCCCATCGGCCAGCCGGTCCAATCGCGCGTCATCCCGACGGTGATGAGGATGCCGACTGCGATCACCGTGCCCGGCGTGGCGTAGCCGAGCGAGGCGAGGCGCGCGGCGCCGGTGGCGAAGCCGCTGCGGTCGTGGCGCACGCCGTGGATCACCATCAGTGCCACCGTGACCACCAGCAGCGCGCCGCTGGCGCCGAGGATGAAGGTGTTCACCGTCAGATCGGTGAAGCGGGCGAGCGTCAACTCCGTACCGCCGCGCAGGATCATGCGGATCAGCACCGCCCCCGGCAGCAGGAAGCCGAACAGCACCGGCGTCAGGCAGACGATCCAGGCCATCACCGTGCCGCAGGCCGACAGACGCGGGGCGGGCAGGGCGCGGTAGCGGCCGGTGGTCTGGTGGAAACGCATCCTGCCGCGCGACAGCCGCTCCAGCCCGACCAGCGCCAGCACCACCAGCAGCAGGACGGCGGCCAACTGTGCCGCCGCGGCCGGATCGCCCAGGGCGAACCAGGTGCGGTAGATGCCGACGGTGAAGGTGTCGATGCCGAAATAGCGTACGGCGCCGAAGTCGGCCAGCGTCTCCATCAGCGCATAGCCGACGCCGGCCACCAGCGCCGGGCGGGCCAGCGGCAGCGCCACGCGGCGGAAGGCTCCGAAGGCGGTGCAGCCCAGCGTCCGGCTGGCTTCCAGCACGCAAACCGACTGTTCGAGGAAGGCGGCGCGGGTCAGCACATAGACGTAGGGGTACAGCACCGACGACAGCACCAGCCCGGCGCCCCAGGCGGTGTGGATCTCCGGGAACCAGTAGTCGCCGCGGCGCCAGCCGAAGGTGGCGCGCAGGAAGGACTGCAGCGGCCCGGCATATTGCAGGAAGTCGGTGTAGGTGTAGGCCAGCACATAGGCCGGCATGGCCAGCGGCAGCAGCAGCAGCCATTGCAGGACCCCGCGCCCGCGGAAGTCGTGCATGGTGACGGTCCAGGCGCAGGCGACGCCGGTCACCAGCGTGACGACGCCGACGATCCCCAGCAGGATCAGGGTGTTGAGGATGTAGCCGGGAAGCACCGTCCGCGCCATGTGCCCCCACAGATCGGTGGAGACGCCGGCGGACTGGACGAAGACGGCAAGGATCGGCAGGGCGATCAGCAGCGCGAGGATCAGGGCGAACAGGCCGGTCGGGCCGATACGCGACCATAGCTGGCGGGGAGAGAAGGACGGGGAGCCGGGAGACTTCGCGTCGGTCGCCATCGCCATGCGGGGGGTGTCCTCGCGGGTGGTGTGTGGTGTGGAGGCGGGTGCCCCCTCCCTCCCGCTTCGCGGGTCCCTCCCTCCCCCGCCTTCGGCGGTGGAGGGGGGAGAGAGCGGCAGTCCCCTCTCCCGCGAAGCGGGGGAGGGCTAGGGAGGGGGCATCAACGCCGGTACTCTACCCTATATGCGAACCGCTATCAGCTCGCTTCGGCGGCGCGCTGGTGACGCTTGCGCTCGTTCGGGTCGAGGTAGCGCTTGCGCAGGCGGATCGACTTCGGCGTCACTTCCACCAGCTCGTCGTCGGAGATGTAGGACAGCGCCTTTTCCAGGGTCATCTGGATCGGCGGGGTCAGGCGAACGGCCTCGTCCTTGCTGGTGGTGCGGATGTTCGTCAGCTGCTTGCCCTTGATGACGTTGACCTCGAGGTCATTGCCGCGGGTGTGCTCGCCGATGATCATGCCCTGATAGACCGGAACGCCCGGATCGATCAGCATCGGGCCGCGGTCTTCCAGGTTCCACAGGGCGTAAGCCACCGCGGTGCCGTCGCTGTTGGAGATCAGCACGCCGGTGCGCCGCGCCGCGATGGCGCCCTTGAAGGGAGCGTAGCCGTGGAACAGGCGGTTCATGATGCCGGTGCCGCGGGTGTCGGTCAGGAACTCGCCCTGATAGCCGATCAGGCCGCGCGACGGGGCGTGGAAGACGATGCGGGTCTTACCGCCGCCGCTCGGACGCATCTCGATCAGGTCGGCCTTGCGCTCCGACATCTTCTGGACGACGGTGCCGGAGAACTCCTCGTCGACGTCGACGACGACTTCCTCGATCGGCTCCAGGCGCTGGCCGTTCAGCGGGTCGGTCTTGAACAGCACGCGCGGACGGCTGATCGCCAGCTCATACCCCTCGCGGCGCATGGTCTCGATCAGGATGCCCAGCTGCAGTTCGCCGCGGCCGGCCACCTCGAAGGCGTCGCCGCCCTCGGTGTCGGCGATGCGCAGAGCCACGTTGCCTTCCGCTTCGCGGAACAGGCGGTCGCGGATCATGCGGCTGGTGACCTTGTCGCCCTCGCGGCCGGCCAGCGGGCTGTCGTTGACCGAGAAGGTCATCGCCAGGGTCGGCGGGTCGATCGGCTGGGCGGCCAGCGGCTCGGCGACTTCCGGGGCGCAGATGGTGTCGGCCACGGTGGTGTTGGTCAGGCCGGCCAGCGCGACGATGTCGCCGGCATGCGCCTCTTCCACCGGAACGCGCTCCAGGCCGCGGAAGGCCAGCACCTTGCTGATGCGGGCATTCTCGACCAGCTTGCCGTCGCGGCTCATCGACTTGACGGACATGTTGACCTTGACCGAACCCGTCTGGATGCGGCCGGTCAGGATGCGGCCCAGATAGGGGTTCGCTTCCAGCGTGGTCGCCAGCATGGTGAAGGGCAGGTCTTCCTCGACCTTCGGGGCCGGGACATGGTCGCGGATCAGCTCGAACAGCGGGGTCAGCGTCTCGCGGGCGCCGTTCTCCAGGTCCGTGGTCGCCCAGCCGTTGCGGCCCGAGGCGAACAGGGTCGGGAAGTCCAGCTGCTCGTTCGAGGCGTCGAGCGAGGCGAACAGGTCGAACACCTCGTCATGCACCTCGTGCGGACGGCCGTCGGGACGGTCCACCTTGTTGATGACGACGATGGGGCGCAGGCCGAGCTTCAGCGCCTTGCCCAGCACGAACTTGGTCTGCGGCAGCGGGCCTTCGGCCGCGTCGCAGAGCAGGACGACGCCGTCGACCATGGAGAGGATGCGCTCCACCTCGCCGCCGAAATCGGCGTGGCCGGGGGTGTCGACGATGTTGATGCGCAGGTCGTTCCACAGAACGGACGTGCACTTGGCCAGGATGGTGATGCCGCGCTCGCGCTCCAGATCGTTGGAGTCCATGGCGCGCTCAGCCACCTGCTGGTTCTCGCGGAACGAGCCGGCCTGCTTGAGGAGTTGGTCGACCAGCGTGGTCTTGCCGTGGTCGACGTGGGCGATGATGGCGACGTTACGGAGATTCATGGAGCCTTCGGTCTCGCAATGGCACCCCCGACACGCAGCAGCGTCATGCCACAAACAACAAAAAGGCCCGACGAAGATCAATCCGTGGGCGCTGTCGGGGAAACTGTTGCGGCGCAATATATGGATCCTTGGCCAAAACGCAAGCGCCGTGCCCTTTGGTCTAACGCGAATTTCCGGGATGGAGCCATGCGTCATTGGACCCTACATTGGGAACGATGATCCGTTTCGCTTCCGCTTCCCGCCGCCGCGCGGCCGCCGCAACGAGGATTGCAGCCGTGCCGCTCAAGGCCCCCATCGCCGCTCCGCTGGTCGCCGCCCTGCTGATTCTGGGGCCGGCAGGCGCCGGGCATGCCCAGGATTCGCCTCCGGACAGCATCCCCGGCGCCGTGCCAGCGGTGCCGCCGCAGGGTGCATCGCCGGAGGCCGCTCCGCCGGACGAGGAGGTGCGGCCGGCCGGCATCACCTATGAAGTGGACATCACCGGCGTCGAGGATGACGGACTGCGCGGCACGCTGCGCGACGCCTCCACCCTGGTGGAGCTGAAGGACGACCATCCGCCCTCGCTGATCGGGCTGGAGCGGCGGGCCGACAGCGACCGGGACCGTCTGCAGACGGCGCTGCGTTCCGCCGGCTATTACGACGCGAAGCTGGACATCCGCATCGAGGATCCCGCGGCGGCCGGCACCATGCCCGCCGGGGGAGAGGCGCCGCCGGTCAAGGTGACGGTGGCGGTGACGCCGGGGCCGCTCTACCACATCAAGACGGTGACGGTGCGCGGCGCCGCCAACTCCACCGGCAGTTCCACATTGCCGAAGGAGGTCGCGACCGACGATCTCGGCCTCGCCGCCGGTGCTCCGGCCGTGGCGCAGAAGGTGCTGGATGCGGAATCGGAGCTGGTCGGCCGGCTGACCAAACGCGGTTATGCCTTCGCCAAGGCATCGGACCGCGAGGTGGTGGTCGATCATTCCGACCGGACGATGGATGTCGCCTACACCGTCGACCCTGGCCCGCTGACCCGCTATGGCGCCACCCGGATCGAAGGGCTGCAGAAGGTCGACGAGGATCTGGTGCGCGGGCGTCTCGCCTGGAAGGAGGGACAGGTCTTCGATCCGACCGCCACCGACCGGGCACGGCAGGACATCGCCGCGCTCCAGGTCTTCGACACCGTCCGCGTGCGGATGGCGGACGAACCGGGGCCGGACGGCGTGACGCCGGCGATCGTCTCGGTCAGCGAGCGCAAGCGCCGCTTCATCGGCGGCGGCGTCACCTATTCGACGCAGGACGGGCTGGGCGCCAATGCCTATTGGGGCCACCGCAATCTGTTCGGCGGGGCGGAGCAACTGCGCGTCGGTGTCGATGTCGGGCGTGTGGCCGGGTCGTCCGGCGGTACGTCGAGCAAGGGCAACGACCTGCCGGATCTGCGCTTCAGCGTCAATTTCCGCAAACCCGACTTCCTGGCGGTGAAACAATCCCTGCTGGTCAATTTCGCCGTGGTGAACGACCAGCCGCCGGCCTACAGCCGAGTCGCATCGGAACTGACGGTCAAGCTGGAACGGCCACTGACCGACCAGCTGACCGTCAGCTATGGCCTGACCGGCGAGCGCGGTCGGGTGCGGACGGAGGACAAGACCTATCAGACCTCCTTCATCGGCGTGCCGCTGGGGGCGGCCTGGAACGGCACCGACAATCTGCTGAACCCCACCTCCGGCCAGCGGGCCTCGCTGCAGGTGACGCCCTGGTTCCCGGTGGGCGGGGATACCGAGTCGCCCTTTACCTCGGTGCTTTTCAACGGCTCCACCTATTACGATCTCGGGAATGACGGGCGCTATGTCGCCGCGGCGCGGATCGGGCTGGGCAGCATCCTCGGCACCTCGCTGTCGGACATCCCGCCCGACCACCGCTTCTATGCCGGCGGCGGCGGGTCGGTGCGCGGCTACGGCTTCCAGAAGGCCGGGCCGCGCGACCGCTATGACGATCCGGTCGGCGGCCGGTCGCTGTTCGAGATCGGGGCCGAGCTGCGCATCAAGGTGACGGAGAGCATCGGCATCGTGCCCTTCGTCGATGCCGGCACCGTCTATGATTCGGCCTATCCGGACTTCAGCGAGCCTCTGCGCGTCGGCGCCGGTCTGGGCCTGCGCTACTACACCGACTTCGGCCCGCTGCGCGTCGATGTCGGCATACCCCTCAACCCCGCCGACGGCGATGCGCGCTGGCAGCTGTATCTCAGCCTGGGGCAGGCGTTCTAATGGCGCAATTTCGTCCCAATCCTCCGGGACGATGACCGTTTATTGCGGTTAGGACACGGGTGGCGCTGGTGAAAGGGCATGGTGTGACGGCGGTTCGCTTACTTCTGGTCGGTCTGACGATCCTCACCGGCCTGTTGGCCGGTCCGCAGCCCGTCCGGGCCTTCTCGCTGTTCTCCGGCGATTCCGCCCGCGAATGGCTGACGGAGAAGATCGAAGGGGCGGTCGAATCGCCGGACATGCACCTGAAGCTCGGCGCGATCGACGGCAGCATCCCCACCGACTTCACCATCGCCACCGTCACGCTGGCCGACAGCCAGGGCGTCTGGCTGACCATCGACCGGCTGCATGTGGTGATGTCGCCATCCGCCCTGTTCATGCGCAGCGCCAAGATCGATGCGCTGGAAGCGGCATCGGTGTCGGTGACCCGCGCGCCGGTCACGACTCAGCCTGCGACGCCGTCCGACCCCAATGCCTCGCTGCTGCCCAGCCTGCCGGTGGACATCGACCTGAAGAAGCTGGTGGTGGAACGGCTGGACCTGGCGCCGGCGCTGCTGGGCGAACAGGCCGTGCTGCGCATTGCCGGCTCGGTGCTGTTGGAGCATGGCGGCGGGGCGCTGAACGCCAACTTGTCGGTCACACGCATCGACGACAAGCCCGGACAGGCCGATCTGGTCGCCGCCTTCGATCCCGGCAAGAACACGCTCAACCTGTCGGTCAATGCGTCGGAACCGGCCGGCGGCGTCATGGCCCGTGCGCTGTCGATGCCCGGTCTGCCGCCGGTTCAACTGGCGCTGAAGGGCGACGGCACGCTGGACGACTGGACCGGCAAGCTGACCGCCACCGCCGGCGAGGCCGCGGCCCCCACCGGCACGCTCAACGCCGACGCCACCATCAAGAAGGCGCCGGAGGGGCATGTCCTGACGCTTGCGGCCGGCGGCAACGTCGCGCCGCTGATCGCCGGATTGGCGGGCGACACGGTGACTCCGCTGATCGGTCCCAGCCCGACGCTGAACGCGACCGTGCTGCGGGCGCCGTCCGGCGCCATCACCCTGCGACCGCTGGCGCTCACCGTCGCCGCCGCGAACGCGACGGTGAACGGCGACATCGGCGCCGATTACAACAGCCTCAACCTGCGCTGGACCGTCCAGGCCGGGCCGGACTCCGCCCTGCACCCGCTGGCGCCGTTGTCCTGGCGCGAGGGTGTGGTGGAGGGCTCCGCCGAAGGGGCGCTGAGCGCGCTGAACGTCGCGGTGAACGCCACCCTGCGCGATCTCGCCGCCGACGATCCGGCCTTGTCCCGCCTGACCGGCCCGGAGACCACCCTGGCCGCCCGCGCGCGGATCGACACAGGCAGCGGCGGGATCGGGCTGGAGACGCTGGCGCTGAACGCCGCCGCCGCGCGGGCCGAGGCGAAGGGGACCATCGGTGGCTGGGGCCAGACCGCGGACCTGACCCTGAGCGCGAGCGCCGACGACCTCGCCCCGCTGTCCGGCCTCGCCGGCCGGCCGCTGGCAGGCGCCGTGGCGCTGTCGGGGCCGGTCAAACGCGTTGCCGACGGCACGCTGACCGCCGATCTGACCGGCACCATCGACCGTCTGTCTACCGGCACCCCGGCCGACGCCGTGCTAGGCGATAAGGCGACGCTGGCGCTGGCGGCACGCATGGAGCCCGACGGCGCCATGCGCCTGACCGACCTGACGGTGGATGGGCGCAACGGCAAGCTGACCGGCAATGCGGCCCTGGCGGACAACAAGGTCGATGCGCGAACCACCCTGACGGTGGCGAAGCTGGAGCCGCTGGGCACCGCGCTCGGCACGCCGATGGAGGGGGCGGCGACGCTGGAGGCCACCGCCCGTGGCCCGCTCGACGCCATCGAGGCGCAGGCGACGCTGAACGCCCGCGACCTCGTGGTGCAGGGCCGCCGGCTGGGCGCCACGGAGGTGAAGGCGACCGCCGCCGGCCTGCCGGCCACGCCGAACGGCACGGTGTCGGCCCGCACCAACCTGGACAAGACGCCGCTGTCGCTCGACGGGCGCTATGCCCTGCGCGAACAGACGCTGCGGCTCGATGGCCTGACCATTGCCAACGGCACCAACCGGATCACGGGCGAGGCGCAGGTGGCGCTCGACACGCTGCTCGCCACCGGCCGGTTGGAGGGCAAGCTGCCCAACCTGAACGGGCTTTCGGAACTGGCGGGCATGCCGCTGGGCGGCGGGGCGAGCTTCACCCTGGCGCTGGACGGCAAGGGCGGCAAGCAGGCGGCCAACCTGACCGCCGACGCCAGCAACCTGCGGGTGGACGGTGAAGGCGGACCGCTGCTGACCGCCCGGAAACTGACCGCGAAAGCCGACATCGCCGACGCGCTGGGCACCCCCAGCGGCAAGGCGCGGGTGGAGATGACCGACGGCAATGCCGCCGGCAATGAGCTGCGCAGTGTCACCGCCTCCGTCGACGGGTCGCTGGCGAAGGCCGGTTTCCAGGCCAACGCCAATGGCGCCGGCGCGCAGCCGGTCGCGCTCGACCTCGCCGGCGGGCTGGCGATGGATGGCGGCGTGACCCGCATCCGGCTCGACCGCCTGCAGGCGCGCTATGCCGGCGAGGATCTGCGGATGACCGCCCCCGCCACCATCCTGTTGGCCGACCGCCGTTATGAGGTGAAGGATCTGCGGCTGTCGTCCGGCAATGCCCGGCTGGCCGCCGACCTGGGCCTGAACGGCGAGCGGCTGAGCGGCGAGCTGACCATCGACCGCCTTCCGCTGGCGCTGGCGAAGCTGGCCAGCCCGACGCTGGCGTTGGACGGAACCGCCAATGCGCGGGCGTCGCTGGGCGGCACGCTGCGCAGCCCGCGCGCCGACGCCACCCTGCGGATCAGCGGATTGAAGGCGCAGCAGACCACCCAGGCCGGGCTGCCCGGCATCGACGCGACGGCGGACATCCAGTGGCGCGACCGCCGGTTGACCCTGGCCAGCCGCATGGCCATGCCGAAGAATGCCGGCACGCTGACCGCCAACGCCGCCCTGCCGCTGGTGATGAATCCGGACAGCTACGTCGTCAGCGTGCCGCCAAATGGCGCATTGGAGGCGGCGGTCAACGGCACGGTCGATCTGTCGCTGGCGAACGACCTGCTCGCCGCATCGGGCGACCGGGCGCGTGGTTCCCTGCGGCTGGATGTGCGGGCGGGCGGAACGGTGGACAGGCCGTCGCTCGGCGGATCGGTCGTGTTGGCGAACGGGCGCTACGAGAACCGTGCCTCGGGTGCCGTCTTCACCAACATCGAGGCGCGGCTGGTCGGCGACGGCGACGTCTTCACCATCCAGAGCTTCCGCGGCAGGACCCGCAACGGCGGGGTCCTCACCGCCAATGGTGTCATCCGTCCGGGTGCCGCCGCCGACCAGCAATTGGACATCAGGCTGCAGGCCGACAATGCCCGGCTGCTGGAGATCGATCTGGTGACGGCGGAGATCGGGGCGAACCTGACCCTGACCGGCGGCTTCACCAACGCCCGGCTGGCCGGGCCGGTGGACATCCGCCGTGCCGAGATCCAGGTCCCCGACCGCATGCCCGCCAATGTCGTCGATCTGAAGGTGACGGAGGTCGGCAAGGGCCGCCGCGCCCGCGGGACGACGCAGGTGTCCACCGTCGGCGGCACGCGCCGGGTGCCGATACCGGAGGAGGCGCCGCCGGCAGCCTCGCCCTTCGTGCTGGCGCTGGACATGACGGTGAACGCGCCGAACCAGATTTTCGTGCGCGGCCGCGGGCTGAACGCGGAGTTGGGCGGCAACCTGCGTGTCGGCGGCACCGCCGCCGCGCCGGAGGTGACCGGCCGCTTCACCATCCTGAAAGGCAACCTGGACCTGCTGGCCAAGAACTTCGAGTTCAAGCGCGGCATCTTCGATTTCGACGGCACGCAGCCGATCGACCCGCGGCTGGACCTGCTGGCGGAGGCGACGGCCAACGGCATCACCGCCGACGTCGTGGTCAGCGGCACCGCCCGCCAGCCGAAGATCGAGCTGACCTCCCCGCAAGGACTTCCGCAGGACGAGGTGCTGGCCGGCGTGCTGTTCGGCAAGTCGGTCGGCGACCTGAGCGCCGCGGAAGCGGTTCAGCTTGCCCAGTCGGCGGCCTCGCTGGCGGGAATCGGCGGCGGTGGCGGCGGCATCCTGGACAAGGTGCGCCGCGGCCTGGGCGTCGACCGGCTGGACTTTACCCAGGGTGAGAACGGCAAGGGCGGCGCCGTTCAGGCCGGCCGCTATGTCAGCGACCGCGTCTATGTCGGCGTCGAACAGGGCATCGGCGCCAACCAGAGCCGGGCGAAGGTCGAAGTCGACATCACCAAGAACCTGAAGGGCACCGCTTCGGTCGGAGCCAACTCGGAGACCAAGTTCGGGGTGATCTACGAGAAGGATTATTGAGGGGAGAAGGATTATTGAGGGGGTGTCGGCTGACGACGCCCCCACCCGACCTCACCACCCCACGACGATCCGCGCGTGCGATGGCACCGGCACGATGCCGTCCACCGCCTGGGCATCGAACCGCTTGGCGATGTCCTGCTCCAGCGCCTTGCGCCGCTCCGCGCTCAGTCCCCCCAGCCGGTGGCCGAAGCTCATGTCCAGCGCGGCGCGCCAGAAGGGCTGGCCGGCGGGGGCCTTGCGCACCGGGGTCAGGTCGGTCTCCGAGGTTTCGGCAAAGCCGGCGGCCCGCATCACCTCGGACAGCAATCCCGGCTTGGCGAAGCGGAACAACGGGTCGAGGCTGCCGTCCTCGCCGAGATGGTCGGCGACCACGTCGCCGATCTCCGCGAACAGGCCGTTGCCGGCGCGCGGACCCCACACCATGAAGGCCGCCTTGCCGCCGGGGCGCAGGACGCGCCGCACCTCGCGCAGGGCGGAATCCACGCCCGGCACGAACATGATGCCGAAGCGGCAGGTCACCCCGTCGAAGGCGGCGTCGGCGAAGGGCAGGGCGGTCATGTCGGCGGCGGTGAAGGCGGGGGCCGGTCCCTCCACGCTGCGGGCACGACGGACGGCGCCGGCCATCATGCCGGGAACGAGGTCGCTGCCGACGACAAGCCCATCGGGTCCGGCGCGGCGCGCAGCGCTCAACGCCGGCTCGCCCGCGCCCGATGCGAGGTCGAGCAGACGGTGACCCTCCCTCAGACCGGCGGCGTCCAGAAGCGGCCGGTTCAATTTGTCGGCGAGATCGGCCATCGGATCGGCCCAGCGGTCCCAGGCGTCGGCGCTGGCGGCCCAGCGGTCACGCTCTCTGGCCGCATCGGGAGGGGCCGCATCGGAAGAAGGGGCGTCGGGAAGGACAGTCGCGGTCAATGGAGAAGCCTCGCCGTGCCGGCCACGCGCTTGACCGTGTCGGCGTCGTTCAGCCGTTCGCCCAGCGCCGACAGCTCGTCGGACAGCTTGCGGTTGGCGTCGGTCAGTTGCTGGATGCGGGTCTGCGCCGCCTGCTGCTGCTGGGACAGGGTCGCCACCGTCTCCGTCAGCTTGCGGATTTGCTGGGACTGGCGGCCCGCCGCCTCGTTCAGGCTGCGGCGGATCGATCCGACGGCCACCAGCACGACGGTACTGACGGTCACGCCGGCCATGATGGCGACGATGCTGATCCCGGTGAACCAGTCCATGGGCCGAAAGCTTCGGCCCATTTCACCGTTCGGTCAAGCAGCCTGACAGCCGGCCGACACGACGGACCCGGCGCCGCGGTCGGCGTCGGGTCCGCAAAATTCGGAAATCGGCAAAACTTGGAAATCGATGGTTGGCGTCAGCCGACGGAGCCGCTGACCGGACGCTCCGCCTTCATGCGCAGTTCCTTCAGGTGATCGCCGAAGGCGCGCAGCACCGGCATGATGCGCTGGGCCTGGTCGGCGGTGACGTGGGCGTCCGTCTTCAGCACGATGGTCGGCGCCTCGCTCATCAGGCGCTTGGCACGCATCGGGCCGACCTTGTCGTCGAGGAACATGGCCATGCCCATCAGGATGCCCAGCGTGACGTCGTCCGGAGCCTTGGGCAGGGCCAGGACTTCATGAAGCTCGTTCAGCAGCGTGTAGGCGACGATGGAGGTGCGTTCGATGGTGTCGACGTCGGCGGCCATGGGCATCGGGCAGGTCCTCGGGAAACGTTCGGATGAAACGTTGCAGGTGAGACGCTGGCGGGTGACGCGGGATGGCGTCCCGATGGGCGCCAGCGCTTGCGAAATCCGTCGTGCCCCGAGGGTAATCGTCATTTTATAACCAAAGTGTTAACCAAGCCACTCCCGAGTCGTTCGAGTCGCATTTTTCCGAGTCGCAATCTCCCGTCCTCACCGCTTTCCGCTGCTGCGCGTTCTGGTCGAAAGCGACAGCTCGGCGACCTCCTCTCGCGCGGTGCTGACGAGGCCGGCGGACTGCACGACATCCCGGTTGAAGGGATGATAGGTCTGCGCGTAGATGCTGCGGATTTTGGTCACGTAATCCTTCGTCTCGCGGTAGGGCGGGATGCCCTTGTACTGCAGGACCGCTCCCTCGCCGGCGTTGTAGCCCGCCAGCGCATAGGCGACGTTCCCATCGAAATAGGCCAGCAGCCACCGCAGGTACTTCATGCCGCCGCGCAGGTTCTGTTCGGCGTTGAAGGGGTCGGAGACGCCGAAACGCTCGGCGGTCTCCGGGATCAATTGCATCAGGCCCTGGGCGTTCTTGTTCGACACGACGTCGACGCGGTAGCCGGACTCGACCGCGATGACCGCCAGCACCAGATCGGGGTCGAGGCCGTAGGTCGGCGCCATCTTCTGCACCATGGCGCGGATCTCGGCAGGCGGCTTGCGGATGATGCCCCATCGCAGGTTGGGCGGCTCGCAGCGGTCGGGCGCCTTCACCGTGACGCTGACAGTGCCGACCAGCCGCTCCGCCTGCTCGTTGCCGAGGGATGCGGCCTTGCGCAGCCAGGCGCGGCCGAGATCGGCATCCTTGGACACGCCACCCAGCCCGGCCATGTGCATCCGGCCGGCCATCAACGCCGCGTCGGCATAGTCCTGGCGGGCGGCGCGGCAATAGAGGGATAAGGCGAGCCGGGAGTCGGCCTTCACCCCGTCGGCGCGGTCGTAATGCTGCGCCAGTTCATATTGCGCACGGGCGCTGCCCTTGTTGGCGAGGGCCTCCAGCGCGGCAACGGTCTTCTCGGAGATGCCGGCATTCGCCGGAGCCGCCGCCAGCAGGGCAGGCAGGAGCATTGCCGCCGACAACGCCGCCAATCGTGCCGGGCGGGTGCCGTGTCTGGTGATGCGTCGTGAGGTTGCGGGACTGTGCGACGCGGACGGTGTACCGCAAAGGTTCGTGTGGCCTTCCACAGGACCCCCCTGTATGATTTTCTTCAGGCTTTCGGAGACCATCGAAAGGTCGGAAGCAGAACTCTCGGGGAGGACGCCGCTGTATCCGTCTGGCCGGGTGTCAGGCGTGGTGGCATAAGCCGAAACGGAAGGCCGGCTGCCGGAAAATACATCGCCGTAAGTGCTTGATGTGGCGCTGCCAATAAAAAATACATAGGCCGATCGACGAATGTCGGTCGGTCTTTTTCTTTTCACGTTGGTCATGCGTCCTCCAATCGAGTTGGAGAAATAACGAAAGACCAGATGTTACGCCAACGCCCGAACGGTGATTGGCGTGGGATACACGGGGTACTCTAGGGGTTAACCGGCCCTATTGTATGACCCACTAGCCTTTTTCCCAACTGGCAGCTCCTTTGTGCACTGATTACGTACGGATCGGGCCAGATAATCGGCTGCAAATTCGATGGCCCCGGACGATGGAGTTTCCCTTGGAGATTCCCGCGTCCGGGGCCTTCGCGCCGGAGGCCCCGGCATTGTCGCCCGCACTCGAAGAAAGCGGTCGGCGTCGCCGTGGCGAACGGCATTGAAGGAGGCATCGTTTCACCGATGGCGAACCACGTCGCGACAACCTTGAGCGACCGACCGCGCGGCCCGGCACTGGCCGATCCGATGCCGTTCGGCGCCGAGGCCGTTGGCCGGACCCGTTCGGACGGCCTGCCGACGTACACAGACCCGAATACCGCCGATGCCGGGATGGAGACCCATTTGACTGCCCATGCGGAGGCCAAGCGGGCCGAAGCCAGCACCGAGGCCGGCGAAGCCGATACGGCCGTAGCCGACACCGGCGTGGTGGCCGTGCAGGCGGAAACCGAGGACGATTTCCGCCCTGATCCCAATGCTCCGTCCGATCCCGCGGTGATCCGCCAGATCGAGGAGGAAATTCCACGACTGCGCCGGTTCGCCCGCGCCATGGTTCGCGATGCGACGCTGGCCGACGATCTGGTTCAGGAATGCCTTGAACGGGCGTTGTCGCGCCTGCATCTGTGGCGGCCCGGCACCAATCTCCGCGCCTGGCTGTTCACCATCCTGCGCAACCTTCACATCAACGGCGTACGCCGCCGCCAGCCGGTGGTCGACATCGACGCCGAGGCGCAGGCGGCGATCGGGGCCGCACCGGGCTCGCAGTTCGTGCGGATGGAACTGCGCGACCTGCGCCGGGCCCTTGCCCTGCTCCCCAACGAACAGCGCGAGGTCGTTCTGCTGATCGGTCTGGAGGGCATTTCCTACAACGAGGCGGCCGACATCCTCGGCATCTCCATCGGCACCGTGAAGTCGCGCCTGTCGCGCGGCCGCCGCGCCCTGCGGCTTCTGATGGAGGGCCAGAATCCGTCGGACGACGCGGACGCCTGAAGCACGGGCGCCTGAGCGGGCGGGCATCGGAGACAGGATGGATTTCGCGGGGTGCCCGGTCGTCGGGTGCCCCGTTTTCACTTGCAACCACATCAATCCGCAAAGGCGGAAAAAGAACGGCGGCGCCCGTGTCGGACGCCGCCGGAGGCGGGGACAATCGAAGTGCCGCCCGGGCTCGCCGGCCCTGACGTCACCTCGGGAGGAGAGAGTGTCGCAGCGTCAGGAGATGCCGTAATCAACCGGGCGATCCGTCTATGGTTCCTTCGCGTGGGAAAAGGTCCCGGCGGAGAATCCCATTGGCCGATCGCCCGGCCGGACGGCCTCCTGTCTACCGTCGCCGCACCAGACCCATGATCAGGCTGATGGCGAACAGGATCAGGAACAGGAAGAACAGAATCTGCGCGATGCCGGAGCTGGCCGACGCGATTCCGCCGAACCCGAGCGCGCCCGCGATCAGCGCGATGACGAAGAAAACAAGAGCCCAATAGAGCATCATACCCTCCCTCGCTCGGCCGAATAGTCGCCAAGGACTGCCGGCGTCACAGATGAGACAAGTCGTGGCCGCACCCGCCGTCCCGTCGTCTCCGCCACATGGACACTGCCTCGCTGGCAAGTCGGGAAGGTGACGGTAAGCACAGCCGGTGCGGCGGCATTCGAAGACCAGAACACTGTCGTGGGCGCGATGTTCCCGCGTTCCGACCGGTCGGAGTATCGGGTCGCCGCTTGGGCGGTGCGGGCTGGCATTTATGCAACAAAGGCGCGGCCAGGTAGTTTCGTGTTCTTGAGGACCGGCATTCGACGGCAAGACAAGCCGACAGCAGGAGAGGATTCCATGAAGACCGGACTGTTCCTGGCGGCCATGGCCGCTTCGCTCGCGCTGGCGCCCGCCGCGATGGCGCAGCAGACCTATTCCCAAAGCTATTCGGGTTCCCAAAGCCAGCCGGGCGGCAAGACCCATGCGGGCGCCTATTCCGGCAGCACCGGCGGCGATCTGACGGGATCGTCCGCCATGGAGTCGGGGCGCTCATCCTCCGGACCGGCGTCCGGCGTCGCCGCACGCCGCGGTCCCGGGCAGAAGCCGATCGAACTGCGCCAGACGACACTGCTGAACCAGCTCAGCGCCGCCGGCTATGTCTCGTTGCGCGATTTCCGCAAGGACGGGGACCGATACGTCGCCAACGCCATGACCCCGCAGGGCAAGTGGACGACCGTGGTCCTGGACCCGCTCAACCCCTCGGTTACGCCGGGCCGCTGACGTCACTCCAGCAGTTTAGACCATGTGCCGGTGAGGCGGCCGACGCCTCCCGGCACGCGGAGATCGTAGAGCGGCAGCGGTTGCTGCAGGCGCTGTCCGGCGTCGCGGCCCAGCGTGCGGACCGCCGTTTCCACCGTGCCGCCGACCGGCAGCCATCCCGATGCCGCGATCGGCACCACCAGCGCCAACCCCCAATCCATCCGTCCACCGAAGCGGCTCTGGGCGCCGTCCGGACCCTCGGTCCAGGTGGTGTGGGCGCTTAGGCCGATGCCGCCGTCGAAGCGGCGCATCACCTCCACCGTTCCGCCCCAATCGCCGCCGAGATAGCGCCCGAGCCGCAACGCGGTGGTCGTGTCTGCGCCGGGGCTCTCCCAATAGAGACTGAGATGCCCGGTGCCGCGGGCGTCGCCGTGGTCGAAGGCCAGCAGGCTTTCCGGCCGCCGCTTCCAGACCTGATTGAGGTCGAGGCCGAGCGCCCAGCGGGCGGCGAATGGCTGGAACAGTGCCTCGGCACCGAGGCCCGCATACATCTCCTCCAGATGGCCGGCGGACAACCGTGTCGTCAGCCCCTCCGCCGGCCGGGCGAGCCACGCCGCATAAGCATGGTCGAGGGCCAGTGGGCGGTCGGCGTAGCGCGGAAGATCGCTTCGTACCGGCTGCGCCGCCGGCACGGCATTGGTGTCCAGCAGTTGCAGATCGCTTGGCGCATTGATGCGCAGTCCGCCGCCCAGCACCAGCCCGCGCAGAGGCTCCGCCCGCAGCATCACGTCGGTGTGGGTGCGCTGGGCCAGCGCAGTCCCCAACTCCGCCAGATCGAAGCTCGCGACCAGCTGGGTGGACAGGTCGAGCCGGGGGCGCCAGTCCGGCGGCGGGGCCGCGGCGGCGGCGAGTTGCGTCGTTCGCCAGATCTCCTCGGCGCTGCCGCGGTGATTGGCGGCCCGTTCCAGATCGCGGCGCAGCACGGTAACGGAAGCTGTGTCCAGGCCGCCGGCGCCGGTGACGACGCGCAACCGCTCGACCTGCGGCGGCGCCAGATCGGCCAGCAGGCGGGCCGCGTCGCCAACCTCGCGCGCCAGCGGCATCCGTCCATTGCCGGCCGGATCGAGCCACAGGGTCGCGATCTCTCCGTCGATGCGGGCAGAGCGAACCGGCAGGCCGCGGCTGCGCGCCACCAGGGCGATGGCATCGGCCGACAGGGCGGACCCGGCCGATGGGCGTGGCCCGACGCCGGGGGGAGGGCGGTCGGGGCGGTCGGCATCCACCGCGGGGTCGAAGCGGACCGACAGCCGCAGCATCAGGCGTCTGCCCTGTTCATAGGCTGCGCCCAGGTCGGCCCAGGATGCCGGGCGCCAGGACAGGCCCAGGCTGTAGCGGCTGCCGGACTCAAAGCCCGGTTCGTCCTGCCGCTGGGCGCGGAAGCGGTCGCCGGAGGACTCCAGCTTCAGGCTCAGCCCGTCGACCGGCGTGTGCCACTCCACCCCGCCGAACAGCGCCACCCGCTCGCCGCTGAACCATGCCTTGGGGCCGCGTGTGGCCGGCCATGCCGATGGATCGCGATCGCGGCGGAAACGGCCTCCCAGGAAGCGCAGCGGGTTGCGCAGTTGCCCGCCCTCTCCCAGCGTGCCCCATCCCATGCCGAGCGTCAGGTCAAGGTCCCACCAGCGCCGCGACAGGGCAACATATTCGCCGGCGAAGCGGCCCTTGCCCGGCAGGTCCAGCCCCGACCCGGTGACGTCGCGCCCGCCGATCACCAGCGCCGGCCCGCGCTCGTCCTCCCGCCGCACCCGGAGCTTCAGATCGAGACCGGGCTCGGTGAGGCCGTAATAGCCGGGATAGGCGCTGTTGCGTGCGGTGACCTCCAGCCAGGGCAGCGGCTGGGCGGATATGGTGTAGTGGCGGTGCAGGTCGCCGAGCGCGGTCAGCCCGCCGCTCATCGAACCGTCCGGCGCCATCCGGGCATTCGGCATCTGCAACAGCCCGATCCCGCCCCAGTCGGACAGGCTGTATCTTGCCTCATCGGCCAGAACCGGAGATGCCGCGAGTAGAATGAGAAGTGGGGTAAGGCGCACGCACTGATCGCGAAGGTTCGGAAATGCGATCCGATCCTTCGCGAGTCACGCGTATGAATGCAACTGAAAAGACGCGGAGGCCGTCGCCTTTACGGGGCCTCGACCACCTCGAAGTCATGGGTGATGGCCGCGGTCTGTCCCAGCATGATCGAGGCGGAGCAGTATTTCTCCGCCGACAGGGCAATGGCGCGCTCCACCTTGGCGGGGTCCAGCTTGCGGCCGGTCACGGTGAAATGGACGTGGATCTTGGTGAAGACCTTCGGATCGGTGTCCGCCCGCTCGGCCTCGATGGCGGCGACGCAGTCGGTGATCTGCTGACGGCCCTTTTCCAGGATCATCACCACGTCGAAGCAAGTGCAGCCGCCCATGCCGATCAGCAGCATTTCCATCGGGCGGATGCCGGCGTTGCGACCGCCGGATTCCGGGGCGCCGTCCATCACCACGGCATGGCCGCTGCCGGATTCGCCGACGAACATCTTGCCGTCCACCCAAGTGACGCGCGCCTTCATGACCATTTCCTTCGTTCACTGTTGATCGTGAGTGTCCGCGCGAAGCTAGGCGCCGCGGCGGGGCGGCGCAAGAGGATGCAGATCCTCCATCGCCGGACTTGTCCGGCGGCGCCCGCACGCCCAAAGTCGGCGGTACGGTGACGTGTATTGCGATGACGGGGCCATTCACCATGCCGCACGGCCATTCCCATGGCGGTTCTTCGGAGGCCGGGCACGACCACGGCGACCATCACCATCACGGACCGGCGCGCTACGACCGGTCCTTCGCGCTGGGTGCGTTGCTGAACATCGGGTTCGTGGTCGTGGAGGCGGTCTATGGGCTGCTCGCCAATTCCACGGCACTGCTGGCCGATGCCGGGCACAATCTCAGCGACGTGATGGGGTTGCTGCTGGCCTGGGGCGCGGCGTGGCTCGGCCGGCGGATTCCGCAGGGGCGCTATACCTACGGCTTCGGCAACGCGTCGATCCTGGCGTCGCTGCTGAACGCGATGATCCTGCTGATCGCCGTCGGCGCCATCCTGCTGGAGGCGGCATATCGGCTTGCCGATCCGCAGCCGGTGGCGGAAACCACGGTCATGGTGGTGGCGGTGATCGGCATCGTCATCAATGCCTGGACCGCGTGGTTGTTCATGGGCGGGCAGAAGCGGGACATCAACCTGCGCGGCGCCTATCTGCACATGGCGGCCGACGCCGCTGTGTCGGTGGGCGTCGTCATCGCGGCGCTGGCGATCCGCTTCACCGGCTGGCTGTGGCTGGATCCGGTGACCAGCATCGTCATCGCGCTGGTCATCATCGCCGGGACCTGGGGCCTGCTGCGCGATTCGGTACGGCTGGCGATGGATGCGGTTCCCGACGGCATCGATCGGGCGGAGGTGGAGCGCTATCTGGCCGGACTGCCCGGCGTGGAGGAGGTGCATGATCTGCACATCTGGCCGATCAGCACGACGGAAACCGCGCTGACCGCCCATCTGGTGCGTCCCGGCACCGACCAGGGCGACGGTCTCCTGCTGGAGCTCTCGTCGGTGCTGAAGGACCGCTTCGGCATCGGCCACGCCACCATCCAGGTGGAGCAGGACGGCAGTTGCTGCCGCCTTGCCCCGCCGGAGGTCGTGTGACCCTTCATGCCTGCTCGCGGATCAGGCCTGCTCGCGGGCGAGGCGGCGGGCGTTGGCGCGCACTTTGCGGTAGGCGGGGTTCATGCCGGCGGCGGCCAGTGCCGCCGTCGCCTCCATCAGGCGCAGGTTGGCGTGGATGCCGGCATCGACCGCGTCGGCCAGCAGACGCTGCTGCACGTCGACGATCTCCACCGGATTCTTGCAGGTGGCGAGCCCGCCGATGGTGGCGGCCGCCGCCTGGGTCTGCTTGGTGATCATGGTGATCCAGGCCTGTCCGAACTCGCCGATGCCGGTCGCGACCGCATGGAAGGCTTCGACCGCCGCCTCCACCTTCTCCGCCCCCATGCGGATGAACTCCGGATTGGCGAAGTCGATGGGGTTCGCAAGCGCAGCCGTCATCATCGCCGTGCGATAGCCGATGGTCTGCGCGGCCGCGACGCCCATTTCGCTGCTGCGAAGGCCGGTCTTGGTAAGCTGCCCCGCCACCGCAAGAAGCCTGTCGGTGGGATGGCCGTTGCCGGCGTTCTGTGATGACATGGGCGTCGCCCCTCTCTCGAAAAATCGTTGCCGGAACTTGGTTGCAGCATCAACGCTGCACTGCAGCATAAGTTCCGGCACGATCTTTACGCCTCGGCGAGCGCGCGGTCGAGATCTTCGATGATGTCCTGGGGGTCCTCAAGACCAACGGACAGGCGCAGCAGGCCGGGTTCGATCCGCGCCGCGACCTTTTCCTCGTCCGTCAGCTTGGAGTGGGTGGTGGTGGCGGGGTGGGTGATGAGGCTCTTCGAATCACCGAGATTGTTGGAGATCATCACCATGCGCAGGCCGTTCAGCGTGTTGAACGCCTCGGTCTTGCCGCCCTTCAGGAAGACCGACAGCATGTTGCCGCCGCCGGTCATCTGCTTGCGCACCAGATCATATTGCGGGTGGCTGGGCAGCAGCGGATACAGCACCTGGGCGACCTTCGGGTGGCTTTCCAGGAACTCGGCGACCTGCAGACCGGCCGACGACTGGGCCTGCACACGCAGATCCAGCGTCTCCATCCCCTTCAGCAGCAGCCACGAATTGAAGGGGGAGATGGTCGGGCCGGTGTTGCGCAGGAAGGGATGGATGACCTCGGAGGCGTATTTCTTGTCCTTTGCCAGGATGACGCCGCCCAGGCAGCGGCCCTGACCGTCGATGTGCTTGGTCGCCGAATAGATGATGACGTCGGCGCCGAAGTCGAACGGACGCTGCAGGACAGGCGTGGCGAAGGCGTTGTCGACGACGACCACCGCGCCCGCCTTGTGGGCGAGATCGCAGACCGCCTTGAGATCGACGACCTCGAGCCCGGGGTTCGACGGGGTTTCCAGGAAGACCGCCCTGGTCGGCTTGGACAGCGCCTCTTCCCACTCCGTCAGGTTGGTGCCGTCGACGAACACCGTCTCGATGCCGTAGCGGCCACACAGCTCCTTCAGGATCCAATAGCAGGAGATGAACAGCGCCCGCGGCGCCACCACCCGGTCGCCGGCGCGCAGGCCGCTCATCAGCGCGCCATGCACCGCCGCCATGCCGCTGGCTGTGGCATAGGCCCATTCGGCGCCCTCATACTCGGACAGCCGGTCCTCGAACATCGCCGAGGTCGGGTTGCGGAAGCGCGAGTAGACATGGCGCGAGCCGTCGTTGGCGAAGGCGTTCTCCGCCTCCTCGGCCGAGCCGTAGACGAAACCGGAGGTCTGGTACAGCGCCTCGCAGGTCTCGTCGAACTGCGAGCGGCGGATGCCGCCATGGACCAGCTTGGACCGCGGGCGCAGCCCCGCGACGTTCGGATTGCGATGATCGGTGCGCGACATTCCGCAACTCTCCCCTGATGATCGCCGGTGGGGCGAGGCCGGCCGCAAACAAAAAACGCCCCGACCGATCGGGTCGAGGCGCGGACGCGGCTCGGACCTTTTTAGCGGATTGTTTTACGTGGCCCGCAAGCCGGTCGACCAAATCACCACGTGGGATCGCTTGTACGACTGCATATGACCGCCGTCAAGTGCGGCTAGCCATGACTTGCGGTCTCCTCTGCTCCTTGCGGAGAGGAGGACTTCGACAGCATTCCCTTCATGTCCCCGAGCTTCGCCCCGCCCAGCAGCACCGCCAGCCCACCGAAGGTCGCCGCGCCGCCGGCCACCAGCAGCGCCAGGGCGGCGAACCGCACCGCGGTGGACGACGCCGCCAGCCAGGGCGCCAGCGCATGGTCGCCGACCAGCAACGCCGCCCCCATGCCGGTCGCCGCCACCGCGATGCGCGGCGCGCGGCGTTTCAGTCGGTCGTCGAGGTCGAACAGGCCGCGCCTCCGCATCGCCGCAACCAGCAGCCCGACATCCAGCCAGGCGGTCAAACCGGTGGCGAGCGCGATGCCGACATGGCCCAGCCAGGGCATCAGCAGCAGCGCCAGCATTGCGGTCGCCACCGTCACGATGACGGCGACGCGCACCGGCGTCACCGTGTCGTGGCGGGCGAAGAAGGCGGCGTTCAGCGACTTCACGATCACATAGGCTGGGATGCCGACGGCATAGGCGGCGAGAGCCATCGCCGTGGCCTGCGCCTCCTCCGGACCGAAGGCGCCGCGCTGGAACAGGACGGAGACGATCGGCGCTCCCGCCACACCCAGCGCGACCGCCGCCGGCAGGCCGAGCAGCAGGCTGAACTCCAGTGCGCGGCTCAGGTAATGGCGGACCATCCGCTCGTCCCCGGCGGCGACGTGGCGGGCCAGAACCGGCAGAAGGGCGGTGCCGATGGCGATGCCGATGACGCCCAGCGGCATCTGGTTCAGCCGGTCGGCATAATAAAGGAAGGACACCGCGCCCGACGGCAGCAGCGAGGCCAGCACGATGTTCAGGAACAGGTTGATCTGCATGACGCCGGCCCCGACCGCACCCGGCCCGATCAGCCTGAACAGCCGCCGCATCCCTTCCGTCATGCGCGGCGGACGCAGCCGCAGGGCCACGCCCGCCTTGCCGCAGGCCCAGGCCATCCAACCGACCTGCACCGCACCAGACAGCGTGACCGCAGCCGCCATGGCGGTGCCGGGCTCCAGCCCCAGCCGCGGGGCGATCAGCAGGGCGGCGACCAGCGTCAGGTTGAAGGCGATGGGGGCGGCGGCGAAGGGGCCGAAACGGTCGAGCGCGTTCAGCACTCCGCCCAGCAGTGCCACCAGCGAGATCAGCGCCAGATAGGGGAAGGTCAGCCGCGCCATGTCCACCGCCAGGTCGAACTTGGCCGGCTCGTCGGCAAAGCCGGGGGCCAGGCCGTGCATCAGCCAGGGCATGGCGACGATGGCGGCCAAGGTGAAGGGCAGCAGCATCGCCAGCAGCATCGCCAGCGCCTCCTCCGCGAAGCGGATGGCGGCCGCGCGCCCTCGGGTCTGCAACTCTGCGGCAAAGAGCGGAACGAAGGCGACACCGAAGGCGCCTTCCGCGAACAGGCGGCGGAACAGGTTGGGCAGCTTCAGCGCGACGAAGAAGGCGTCGGCGACCGGCCCGGCGCCGAGCACGGCCGCGGTCAGGATGTCGCGTGCGAAGCCGGCCAGCCGGCTCAGCAGGGTCAGGCCGCCGACGGTGGCGATGGCGCGTGCGAAATTCATCGCGGCGGTATAGCCGGCCAGGGAAGCGTGGCAAAGCCGGCTTTTCGGCGCAGTGGGTGCGGTGCCGTCGGTGGTGGTGATGGCGCTGGTCTGCCTGGGTGGAGCAACTGTCCGCCGCTGCCACCTTGCCGGTAATGGCGTTGCGTCGGCACGGGCGTTACGGCATGCTGGCGTCCGCCTGCCGCTGCCGTCCACATTTTCGCCGACGGACGCGGCCGGCGGATGATCCACTGCGTTCGGGGTATACGTGAAGCGGGCGCTCTGGCTTTTTTCCGGTTTCGGCGGGCGGCTGGTCCTGCCTGCCCTGGCGGTTGCACTGGCCATCGCGGCCCTGTGGTGGATTCTGCTCGACCGTCTGCATCGGGAAGAGCGCCTGCTCGACCAGACGGCCCATGAGAAGACCGCCGTCGTCGCCCGTCTGGTGGAGGAGCATGCGGTTTCCACCTTCCGCCGGGTCGACGACCTGCTGCTGGACCTGATCGCCAACACCGAGCGCAACCGCGCCATGCGCCTGGATTCCCGCCGCGCCTTCGAAGAGGGGCTGGTGGTGGGCGTCCGCGTCTATGACGCCTCGGGCTTGCTGACCATGGGCGGGGGACGGGCAACCTTCCAGGGGGCCATCACCGACCGCGACGAGTTCCGCATCGCCCGTGACAGCGCGCCGCGCGGGCTGGTGATCGGCATTCCCTATGCCTCGTCGGAGACGCATGACCTGATCATCCCGGTGTCGCGCCGGCTGGAGAACACCGACGGTACCTTTGCCGGGATCGCCGTCGCCGACATTCCGGTCGAATCCTTCGTCCGCTATTACCGCGTGCTCGGCCTGCCGCCGGACGGTGCGGCGGCGCTGCTGCGCTCCGACGGCATCATCATCTCCCGCAACGCCGGGATGAACGCGGCGTCGAACCGCGATTCGGCCAATGGAGAGCTTTGGCAGGCGATCAAGCAGCATCCGGTCGGCCATATGCGCCTGACCAGCCCGATCGACGGCGTGGAGCGGATCACCGCCTTCCGGTCGGCTCCCGATTATCCGGTGATCGCGGTCGTCGGCGAATCGGTGGAGACGGTGTTCGGACCCTGGCGCGACAATGCCCGCCTCTATATCGGCTGGGCGGTCGCCACTACGGTCGTTATCCTGCTGTTTGTCATCGCCTTCATCGTCGAACTGCAATGGCGCCGCCACACCGACCGGGCGCTGAGGGTGCGCAACCGGGCGCTGGCCTGGAGCAACGACGGCATCATGATCGCCGACGCCACCCAGCCAGGCATGCCCATCGTTTATGTCAATCCGGCGCTGGAACAGCTGCTGGGTGCGCCGATCTCCGCCCTGATGGGCAGTGGCGCCCTGACCGCGCTGGAGCGGGCGACGAACGACAGGGCGGCACTGCAGCCGCTGCGCGACGCCATCGTGGTGGGCCGGGACGCGCGGGTGGAACTGACCCGTCCCGGCCTCGTCGAGGACGGGGCGGACCCGCAAGGACCGCGCTGCCTGGAACTGAGCGCGTCGCCGGTGCGCGATCACGACAACCGTCTGGTCAGCCTGATCGCCACCGTCCGCGACATCTCCGAGCACAAGCGGGCCCAGGCGGCGCTGACGGAAGCCCGGCGGGAGGCCGACGTTGCGAACGTCGCGAAGTCGAAATTCCTGGCGGCGGCCAGTCACGACCTGCGCCAGCCGGTACAGTCGCTGATGCTGCTGATGGAGGTGCTGTCCACCCGCGTCAGCGACGGCATGACCCGCAATGTCCTGGGCACCATGGATCGGGCGCTGGGCGCCCTGAAGATGCTGCTGGACGGGCTGCTCGACGTTTCCCGTCTGGAGGCCGGGGCGGTGATTCCGGAAGTGGAGGTGTTTCCGCTGCAGGAGGTGATGGACCGCGTGGCCGCCAACAGCCGCTCGGTCGCCGTCCAGAAGGGGCTGATCCTGCACATCGTGCCATGCAGTGCCCATGTCCGCAGCGATCCCATGCTGTTGGGCCGCATCCTGCAGAATCTGGTGGAGAACGCACTGCGCTACACCGACAGGGGGCGCATCCTGATCGGCTGCCGCCGCCGGGGCGATATGCTGCGGATCGAGGTCTGGGACACCGGCATCGGCATCCCTGCCGACCAGCAGGAGGACATCTTCCAGGAGTTCGTGCAGGTCGGCAATCCCAGCCGCAACCGCGACCGGGGCCTTGGGCTCGGTCTGGCGGTGGTGCGGCGGCTGTCGGCGATGCTCGACCATCAGGTCACGGTGCGGTCCGCCCCCGGCGAGGGATCGGTCTTCACGGTGGAACTGCCGATCGCCGACGCGCCGGCGGCCAAGACCATGCCCGCTCCGCTGGTGCTCTCGCCGGGCTTCGCCACCACCGTGCTGGTGATCGAGGACGACGGAATCGTGCGCGAAGGGATGCGCGCAATGCTGGAGGAGTGGGGCTATGTCGTCCTGGCGGCCGAATCCTGCAGCGAGGCGCTCGACCTCGCCAATCGCGGGCCGGTTCCCAACCTGATCGTTGCCGATTACCGTCTGCGCGACGGCCGTACCGGGACCGAGGCGATCCGGGAGGTCCGGCTGGCGCTCGGCCGCATCCTGCCCGGCATCCTGGTCACCGGCGACACCGCTCCCGCCCGCGCGCAGGAGGCGGAGGCCGGCAATTTCCGCGTCATGCACAAGCCGGTGATCGCCGCCGACCTGCGACGCGCGGTGGCCGAGGCCCTGGAGCCGATTCTGCGCGAACGCCAGACGGTCGCCTGAGACGATCGCCTGAGACGATCACCTGACTTGGCATCCGAGGTTGGTCAGGCGATCAGGCTGTTCAGGTCGAAATCCTGCGCGAAGGCGATCATGGCGCCGCAGGCGCTGGCCGACCCGACCCGCAGCACGCCTTCGCCCACCACCGTCGGGAACTTGCTCTTCTGCAAAACCTGCTGGGTCTTGACCGGATCGGCGACACGCAACACGAAGCCGGCGAAGAAGGGCAGGGTAGCGATGGAGAAGGCCGGATCGGAGGTCCAGGCCCAATTCAGCCGGTCCGGCGTGGCAACCAGCACCGGGACCTGACCGTCGCCGGACCCTGGCGGTTCCACCACGCGCGCGGAACCGCGGTCGGTGACGGTGCCGCCCAGCAGCTTCGCATAGGTCGCGGCGACCGCATCGGGATCGGCGGCGGCGATCACCAGCGCTTCCAGTCCGGTGGCGCCGTTGGCGTGCTCCATCTGGTCGGGGCGCCAGACCAGATCGGGCGTGTGGTGCTGGCACAGGAAGACGCGGCCGGCCGGGGTCGCGGCCGGGTCGATCTGGGTGATGGTGAAATTGGCGTCACGGGTGCCGCCGGGCAGTTCCACCGGGCGGCCGAAATCGACGGGTTCCGATACCGGGAAGCCGGCTGCGGTCAGCGCCCCGACGGCGGCGTGGGCGTCCGGCGTCTTCAGCGCGACGGCGGCGATGCCCTCGCGCTGGCGCAGGAAGGCGGCGTAGTGGGCGTTGGCCGGCCGCTGCTCCTCGATGCCCAGCAATTCCAGATAGGTGCCGGTCGGAAACAGGATGGTGTGGTTGGCCGACTTCAGCTGGGTGTGGTGGCCGCGCGGCGTCACGGTGAAGCCGAGCCGGGTATAGGCGTCGCGCGCCGCGTCCAGGTCGCGGGTGGCGATGACCAGATGGTCCAGTCCGGTGATGCCGTCGATGCTCATGGCGTCCTGCCGCTGTCGGGTTGCTGTGCCGCCAGCGATAGAACAGCCGGCCCGCCGCGGCAAGCGCGAAGCGGCCGGGCCTCCTCGTGGGAGGCCCGGCCTGATCGTCACAGCGCCTGCTGCAACTCCGGCACGGCCTTGAACAGGTCGGCGACGAGGCCGTAATCGGCGACCTGGAAGATGGGCGCTTCCTCATCCTTGTTGATCGCGACGATCACCTTGCTGTCCTTCATGCCGGCCAGATGCTGGATGGCGCCCGAGATGCCGACGGCGATGTACAGCTCCGGCGCCACGATCTTGCCGGTCTGCCCGACTTGGTAGTCGTTCGGCACGAAGCCGGCATCGACCGCCGCGCGGCTGGCGCCCACGGCGGCGCCCAGCTTGTCGGCGATGGCCTCCAGCAGGTGGAAATTGTCGCCCGACTGCATGCCGCGCCCGCCGGAAATCACGATGCGGGCGGAGGTCAGTTCCGGCCGCTCCGACTTCGACAGCTCGGCCGAGACGAAGCTGGACAGGGCGGGATCGGCGACCGCTGTGATGTTCTCGATCGTGGCGCTGTTGGTGGCTGCCGCCGCCTCGAAGGCGGTGGTGCGGACGGAGACGACCTTCACCGCGTCGGACGACTGCACGGTGGCGATTGCGTTGCCGGCATAGATCGGCCGCTCGAACGTATCCGAAGAGACCACGGCGGTGATGTCGGAGATCATCGCCACGTCGAGCAGCGCCGCGACGCGCGGCAGCACGTTCTTGCCCACCGAGGTGGCGGCGGCGAGGACATGGCTGTAGCCGGAGGCGAGCGACACCAGCAGCGCCGCGACCGGCTCGGCCAGGGCGTGCTCGTAGGCGGCATCGTCGGCGAACAGCACCTTGGCGACGCCGGCCAGCTTGGCGGCCTGCTCCGCCGCAGGGGCGGCGTTGCGGCCGGCGACCAGAAGGTGGATGTCGGTGCCGAGCTTGCTCGCGGCGGTCACCGCGTGGGCGGTGGCGGGTTTCAGGGTGGCGTTGTCGTGGTCGGCGAGGATCAGGATGGGCATGGGGCGGGTCCTTGGTTGGCGGGTGTTAGGTGTCAGCTTCGAATGCCCCCTCCCTAACCCTCCCCCTCTTCGAGGGAGAGGGGACTGCCGCCGCTTCGCGCATCAATTACGTCGGCAAGCGTCCTGCCCCCTCCACCGCCAAGGGCGGGGGAGGGATGGGGAGGGGGCACCCGGTACAGCCAGTCCTCAGATCACCCGCGCCTCGTTCTTCAGCTTGTCGACCAGGGTGGCAACGTCCGGCACCTTGATGCCAGCTTGGCGCTTCGCCGGTTCGGCCACCCTCACCGTGGTCAGCCGCGGCGTCACATCGACGCCCAGCGCATCCGGCGTGACGGTCTCCAGCGGCTTCTTCTTCGCCTTCATGATGTTGGGCAGCGAGGCATAGCGCGGCTCGTTGAGGCGCAGATCGGCCGTCACCACCGCCGGCAGCTTCAGCTCCACCGTCTCCAGACCGCCGTCGATCTCGCGCGTCACCGCGACCTTGCCGTCGGCGGCGGCGACCTTCGAGGCGAAGGTTCCCTGACCCCACCCGAGCAGGGCCGCCAGCATCTGGCCGGTCTGGTTGCAGTCGTCGTCGATGGCCTGCTTGCCGAGGATCACCATCCCCGGCGCTTCCTTCTCGACCAGGGCCTTCAGCAGCTTGGCGACGGCCAGCGGCTGGGTCTCGACGTCGGTCTGCACCAGGATGGCGCGGTCGGCACCCATGGCGAGAGCGGTGCGCAGGGTTTCCTGGGCCTGGGTCGGGCCGACGGAGACCACGACGATCTCGGTCGCCGTGCCGGCTTCCTTCAGACGGACGGCTTCCTCGACGGCGATCTCGTCGAAGGGGTTCATCGAGAATTTCACGTTGGACGTCTCGACGCCGGACTGGTCGGTCTTCACCCGGATCTTGACGTTGTAATCGACGACGCGCTTCACGGCGCAGAGGATCTTCATGGCGCGGGTCCCTTTGAAAATGGGCGGCGTGCAGGCATGGCGGGGCGTTGGCCCCCTCCCCATCCCTCCCCCACCTTCGGTGGGAGAGGGGGCAGGACGCTTGCGAGAATTTCGCAAAGGACGGCGGCAGTCCCCTCTCCCCTCGGCCGGCCGCAGGCCGGTCCGATAGGGGGAGGGTTAGGGAGGGGGCAAAGTGCCCCGCCCCTTACAGCCCCTCGGTCTGCTTGCGCAGGACGTATTTCTGGATCTTGCCGGTGGAGGTCTTCGGCAGCGGGCCGAACACCACCGTGCGCGGGCACTTGAAGTGGGCCATGTGCGACCGGCAGAAGGCGATGATGTCGGCCTCGGTCGCGGTGGCGCCGTCCTTCAGGGTGACGAAGGCGCAGGGCGTCTCGCCCCACTTCTCGTCGTGGCGGGCGACGACCGCGGCCTCCAGCACATCCGGGTGCTTGTAGAGGACATCCTCCACCTCGATGGACGAGATGTTCTCGCCGCCGGAAATGATGATGTCCTTCGACCGGTCCTTGATCTCGACGTAGCCGTCCTCGTGCCAGACGGCGAGGTCGCCGGTGTGGAACCAGCCGCCGGCGAAGGCCTCTTCCGTCGCCTTGGGGTTCTTCAGGTAGCCCTTCATGACGTTGTTGCCGCGCATCATGATCTCGCCCATGCTGCGGCCGTCCTTCGGCATCGGCTCCAGCGTGAAGGGATCGGCGACGATCACCGCCTCCAGCATCGGGCCGCGCACGCCCTGGCGCGCCTTGATCGCCGCCTTCTCGTCCAGCGACAGGCCGTCCCAGCGGTCATGCCAGACGCAGACCACGGTCGGGCCGTAGCATTCGGTCAGGCCGTAGACATGGGTGACTTCCCAGCCCATGCGCTCCATGCCGGCGATGACGGCGGCGGGCGGGGCGGCGCCGGCCACCATCACCTTCACCTTCTGCTCGATGCCCTGCTTCAACTCCGCCGGGGCGTTGTTCAGCATGTTCAGGACGATGGGCGCGCCGCAGAAGTTGGTCACCTTCTCGTCGCGGATCAGCGTCAGCACGGCGTCCGGGCGGACCTGACGCAGGCAGACGGCGGTGCCGGCGGTGACCGCGATGGTCCAGGGGAAGCACCAGCCGTTGCAGTGGAACATCGGCAGCGTCCACAGATACACGGGCGCGTCGCCCATGTTCCAGGACAGCGCGTTCGACACCGCATTCAGGTAGGCGCCGCGGTGGTGATAGACGACGCCCTTCGGGTTGCCGGTGGTGCCGGAGGTGTAGTTCAGCGCGATGGCCTGCCATTCGTCGGCCGGCAGGGTCCAGGCATGTTCGGTCCCGACGTCGCTGATGAAGGCTTCATAGTCGCGGTCGCCGATCAGCTCGCCGCCGGTATAGGTCGGGTCGTCGATGTCCACCACCGGGATCGTCGTTTCCAGCAGGGCCAGCGCCTTCTTGGCGACGGCGGAGAACTCGCGGTCGACGATCAGGATCTTCGCCTCGCCATGCTTCAGGATGAAGGCGATGGCCTCGGCGTCCAGACGGGTGTTGATGGCGTTCAGCACGGCCCCGGCCAGCGGCACGCCGAAATGCGCCTCGAACAGTTCGGGTGTGTTGGCGGCCAGCATGGCGACGGTGTCGCCGGTGCCGATCCCCACATTCGCCAGCGCCGCGGCCAGACGGCGCACGCGGACGAAGGTCTCCGCCCAGGTCCGGCGGACCGGGCCGTGGACGACGGCCAGCCGGTCGGGCCACACCGCGGCGGCGCGCTCCAGGAAGGTCAGCGGCGTCAGGGCGACGAAATTGGCGGCGTTGCGGTCGAGATCGCGCTCATACGGATTGACGCTGGCATCGACGCTTTGATTCGCCGCGGCGGCAGTTTCACTCATCGGACCGTTCTCCCCAGGGGTTCTTTGTTGCGCGCCGACATTGGGCGCGGCGGTGTTGGAAACAGCCTCTACCAGATCAGCTTTGCGCAACTTTCTCAGGATTATGACCAATTGTTATTGGCGTTGTTTCACGGTGGCGCGAGGGGGGTGCCCCCGTCACCGCAGCCACGTCACGTCACCCGCGAACAGATACCCGGCGCCGTAAACGGTCTTGATCAGCCGCGGCGCGCGCGGGTCCTCCTCGATCTTCTTGCGGATGCGCGAGATGCGGACGTCGATGCTGCGGTCATAGGGAAAATCGTCGCGGTCCTGGTCGGGACCCTGCAGATGCTCGCGCGACAGCACGCGCTTGGGCGCCTTCAGCAGCATCAGCAGAAGCGAGGCCTCCGCCGCCGTCAGGCTTTCCTGCCGGCCGTCGTCGGCGGTCAGCGTCAGGTTGCCCAGATCGAACACCCAGGGGCCGAAGCGCGCCCGCGCGGTCTCGGCCGGGGCGGCGGCGCTGGACAGCTGTTCGCGGCGGCGGATGGCGCTGTTGACGCGGGCCACCAGTTCCCGCGACTCGAACGGCTTCACGATATAGTCGTCGGCGCCCAGCTCCAGCCCCAGCACGCGGTCGGAGGTGCCGCCGCGCCCGGACAGGATGATGACGCCGAACCGCACGTCCTCCCACAGCTCGCGCACCAGGGTCAGGCCGTCCATGTCCGGCAGGCCGAGATCCACCAGGCACAGGTCGGGGGCCTGACGCTGGATCGCCGCCCGCGCCTCGCGCCCGCTCGCCCAGCAGGACACGTCATAGCCGTAGCCCTCCAGCACCTCCGTCACCAGTCGGCGGATGTCGGCCTCGTCCTCGACCACATAGATGCGCTTCTTCTGTCCCACGCGCGTTTCCCCTCGGCACTCGTCGCCCTGAATTTTTTCAGGTGCATTCCCTTGACCCGATCATATCAGGCCGGCGCGGGTTCGGCGGCGTGGCCGATGGCCGCCACCAGGTCCCGCTTGTCCCATGGCTTGCGCAGTATGACGGCATCGGCGGGGACGTCGCCATACTCGACGGCGAATCCGCTGACCAGAACCACCCGCATGGCCGGCCGCAGCAGGCGGGCGCGCCGCGCCAGTTCCACCCCCGACAGGCCGGGCATGACGATGTCGGAGACCAGCAGCGACAGCCCGTCGATCTGCTCCACCAGCTCCGCCGCCTCGTCGCCGCTGGCCGCCTCCACCACCGAGAAGCCGAGGTCCACCAGTTGCTGGCGCATCACCTGCCGCACGTCGTCGTTGTCCTCCGCCACCAGCGCCAGTTGGCCGGACCAGCCACCGGGCTGCGGTTCGGCCGAAGCTGGATCGGCGTCCTGCAGGCGCGCCACCGGCTCGGCGCGCGGCAGCAGCAGGGTGACGGCGGTCCCCTCCCCCGGCCGGCTGTCGATGCGCAGATAGCCGCGCGACTGCTTGACGAAGCCGTAGACCATCGACAGCCCCAGCCCCGAACCCAAAGCCTTCGTCGTGAAGAAGGGCTCCACCGCACGGGCCAGCGCCTCCGGCGTGAAGCCGGTGCCGGTGTCGCTGACGCGGATTTCCAGGTAATCGTCGGGCCGGACCGGCTCGTCGAAGGACTGGTCGCCCTCCAGCTTGCGGATGCCCACCGCGATGTCGAGCCGCCCGCCGCTGGCCATGGCGTCGCGCGCGTTGATCGCGAGGTTGACCAGCGCGTTCTCCAACTGGGTCTGGTCGGCGATGGTCCAGCATTCCCGCCCCTCCTCCGGCACGCCGATGGCGATGGAGCTGGGGAAGGAGCGGCGCAGCAACACCGCCATGTCGCGCAGCAGGCCGCACAGCTCGATCGGCTCCGGCTTCAGCGGCTGCTGGCGGGAAAAGGCGAGCAGACGGGCGGTGATGTCGGCGCCGCGGCGGCCGGCGCGCTGGGCCGGCTCCAGATAGGCGTCCAGCCCCTCCACCGCGGCGTAGCGGTCGCGCGCCGCCGACAGGTTGCCGATGATGATCGACAGCAAATTGTTGAAATCATGCGCAAGCCCGCCCGACAGCTGCCCGACCGCCTTCAGCCGCTGAGCCTCCACCAGCTGGCGTTCGGTCTGCTTCTCGTCGGTGATGTCCAGCGTCAGAACGAACAGGCCGGTGACGGCGCCCTCTTCTCCACGATGCGGGATCAGCGTCGTCTTGGTCACCATGTCGCGGCCGTCGCGCGGGAAGGCATATTCGAAGGTCACCACGCTCCCCGACAGGCAGCGGTCGAGATGGGGACCGAGCGCCGCCATGGCGCGCCGGCCGACCACGGCGGCAAGGTCGCGGCCGATCACCTCCCCCTTGTCCCGCCCGACCAGTTCGGCCCAGCGCAGGTTGGCGAAGGTCAGCCGGCCGTCGCGGTCCAGCCCGGCGATGCAGGCGGGAATGGCGTCCAGGATCACGCGCTGCCGGGTTTCCGCCTCCGCCAGCGCGGCGGTGCGGTCGCGCACCCGGCTGTCCAGCGTGGCGACGGTGTCGCGCAGCTGCCGGACCATGCCGTCGAAGGCGGTTCCCAGCAGCCCGATCTCGTCGCCGCGGCGGATGCCGCTCTGGGCGTCGAGGTCGCCGGCGCGCACCTGTGCCGCAGTGTCGGCCAGACGGCGCAGCGGCCTGACCAGCCGACCGACCGCGACGTAACCCAGCAGGCTGCCCGCCGCCATCAGCGCCATGCCGATGGCGAGGATGCGGTTGCCCAGCACCACCGACGACCGCCGCAGCTCGTCCACATAGACGGACGAGGCGATGTACCAGTCGAACCCCTCGAAATGCCGGACCCAGCTGATCTTCTCATACGCATAATTGCCGGGGTCGTCGGGCTTGTCCCACAGGTAGGTCAGCGGCATCCCCTTGGCCGCCGCGGCCTTCAGATCCTCGGCGATCGGGCGCCCGGTGGCCGAATTCAGCCGGTCGCCGAAGGCCGTGCCCTCGATGTTCGAATTCGGATGGATGATCATCCGGTTCGCCGAATCGAAGATGTAGAGATAGCCGGTGCGGGCGATGCGCAGCTTGCGCAGGGCCTGGCGCAGATCCTCGATGGCCTCGGCCTTGCGCCGCTCCACCTCGGCGTCGACGTCGGCCAGATAGGCGCCAGTGCCGACGATGATGCCGCGCTTCGACAGATCCTTGAAGAAGCTGAGCTTCGGCGCCCGCTCGTCGCCGTTGGGCCGCCACCACGGATAGGTCTGGAACCCCTCCCCCTCGCGCTTGGCGGTGGCGACGATGGTGGGCAGGATGTGGCGGCCCAGATTGTCGCGCAGATCGTCGGACTTCCGTCCCTCGTAGTCGGGCGACGGGTGGGACAGGATCACCGAGTCGTAGCCGATGGCCCAGACATAGTCGCCGTTGCCGTAACGGAAGGCGTGCAGCCCCTCCATCGCCTCGCGCCGGGCCTCCTCCATCGTGATCTCGCCACGGTCGGCGCGGGCATAGACATGCTCGATATAGCCGACCGCCAGTTCGAGCACGTCGCGCAGGCGCGTCTTGTACGACTCCACCGTGGATGTCCGCTGTTCCTCCAGCCCGACGCGGATGCGGCTGACCAGTTCGAACACGTTGTCGAGGATGGTGCGGCTGGCGTCGCGTTCGATCTCGTAGGCCTTCTCCTCGATAAAGGGGACCGAGAAGACATAGGCCGCGGCGGAGAACAGCCCGAGCGAGATCAGGATCGCCGAGAACAGCCGGAGGAACAGGGGCGAGCGGATCATTTTCCGGGCGGGGACGGCAGGATGCGGGAATTGGGGAGTTGCCGCCATCATCCCAGCTTCGCCGCTGCGTCTCAATGCGAATCGGTGGGATTGTTACCTGAATTACGCTGAAACAATTCGTCATATTTCCGGGAAATTTGCGAAACAGTGTTTTGTTAGCCGAAAAGCCATAAGCCGAATCCCATCAATTTGGGTCGGGCACCACAAGGACGTCCAGCGTCTGGAGGAAACATGCACTCCCCCGCCAACAACCCGGTCTATGAGAGGGTCCGCCGGAACCCCAAATTCCAGGAATTGGTGCGCCAGCGCAGCCGGCTGGCCCTGATCCTGTCGGCCATCGTGCTGGTCGGCTATTACAGCTTCATGATGGTGGTCGCCTTCGCGCCGGACCTGCTGCACAAGCCGATCTCCGACGAGTCGTCGCTCAGCGTCGGCTTTCCCATCGGGGCGGGGATCATCATCCTGTCCTGGCTGCTGACCGGCGTCTACTCCCACTTCGCCAACGGCCGCTTCCAGGACCTGACCGACGAGATCACGCGGGAGACGCTGCAATGACCGCCCGCCGGATCCTCCTCGCGGCGGCTGCCGCCACTCTGTTCGCCACCCTGTTCGCCGTGCCGGCGCTGGCCGCCGGCGATGTCGGGCAGCTGGAAAAGCAGCCGATCAACCTGTCGGCCATCGGCATGTTCATCGCCTTCGTGCTGATGACGCTGGGCATCACCTACTGGGCGGCCAGCCGCACCCGCTCCACGTCGGACTTCTACACCGCGGGCGGCGGCATCACCGGGTTCCAGAACGGTCTGGCCATCGCCGGCGACTATATGTCGGCCGCGACGCTGCTGGGCCTGTCGAGCCTCGTCTTCGCCAAGGGCTATGACGGCTTCGTCTACACCATCAGCTTCTTCGTCGGCTGGCCGATCATCCTGTTCCTGCTGGCGGAGCGGCTGCGCAACCTCGGCCACTTCACCTTCGCCGACATCGCCTCATACCGGCTGGACCAGGGCAAGATCCGCACCTTCGCCGCCATCGGCTCGCTGACGGTGGTGTGCTTCTACCTGATCGTCCAGATGGTCGGCGCCGGGCAGCTGATCAAGCTGCTGTTCGGGCTGGACTACAACGTCGCGGTGATCGTGGTCGGCGTGCTGATGGTGGTCTACGTCACCTTCGGCGGCATGATCGCCACCACCTGGGTGCAGATCATCAAGGCGGTGCTTCTGCTGGGCGGCGGCATTCTGCTCGCCTTCCTGGCGCTGTCGCGCTTCGGCTTCAGCCTGGAGGCGATCGCCAAGAGCGCCATCGCCGCGCACAAGGACGGCGTCAAGATCATGGGGCCGGGCACGCTGCTGGCCGACCCGGTGTCGGCGGTGTCGCTGTCGCTGGGCCTGCTGTTCGGCACCGCCGCCCTGCCGCACATCATGATGCGCTTCTTCACCGTCCCCAACGCGCGTGAGGCCCGCAAGTCGGTCTTCTACGCCTCGGGCTTCATCGGCTTCTTCTTCCTGATCGTCTGCGTGCTGGGCATGGCGGCGATCACCATCGTCGGTACCGACCCGCAGTTCTTCGAAGGCGGCAAGGTCGGCGGCAAGCTGATCGGCGGCGGCAACATGCCGGTGATGCATCTGGCCAAGGCGCTGGGCGGCGACCTGTTCCTGGGCTTCCTGTCGGCGGTCGCCTTCGCCACCATCCTGGCGGTGGTGTCGGGCCTGGCGCTGGCCGGCGCCTCGGCCATCGCCCACGACCTCTACGCCCGCGTCATCCGCAAAGGCGAGGCGACGGAGCGCGAGGAGATGCGCGTGTCCAAGATCGCGTCGCTGGTGCTGGGCGTACTGGCCGTGGTGCTGGGCATCGCCTTCGAGAAGCAGAACGTCGCCTTCCTGGTCGGCCTGACCTTCGGCGTCGCGGCCTCGGTGAACTTCCCGGTGCTGATCCTGTCGATGTACTGGAAGGGGCTGACCACGCGCGGCGCGCTGGCGGGCGGCATCGCCGGCCTGATCTCCGCGGTCACGCTGGTGGTCCTGTCGAACGCCGTCTGGGTCGTCGTGCTGAACAACCCGAAGCCGATCTTCCCCTACGAGCAGCCGGCCCTGTTCTCGATGACGCTGGCCTTCCTCGTCACCATCATCGTGTCGAAGCTGGACAGCAGCGCGTCGGCCCGCGCCGAGCGCGACGCCTTCGAGGACCAGTTCGTCCGCTCCCAGACCGGCATCGGTGCCGCCGCCGCGGCCAAGCACTGACAGTCTGGTACTCAGAAAAAAAGCGCCCTTCCCCGGCCTCGGGGAGGGGCGCTTTCCTTTTGTCACCCCGCCGAAACGCTGTTGTCCTTGCGGCGGGACAGCTGAACCTGCCCGTCCAGGCATTTGACGTAGCCGGTCTTGCCCGGCTTCAGCCCATCGAGGATGGTCACCAGCGCGCGGGGGATCGCCGCGAATTCCTTGGAGCCGCGCGACTGGCCGTTGTAGGCGGCGATGTGCTTGCGCAGGTCCTCCTTGGACACCGGCTTCCCGTCATTCCCGATCATCTCGTCCGCCTTTCGATCCGCCTCAAAGCCAACAGGCTCGGTTGGCGACAGGCTTACGCCGGCAATCCTTCCGCCGCAACCGGCGGGCCGACGCGGGTCGCCGGAAAGCGGATGGCGGCGGTGGTGCCGCGGCCCGGCTCGCTGTCGATGGACAGGCTTCCGCCATGCAGGCTCATCAGATCGCGACAGATCGACAGCCCCAGCCCGGTGCCGCCGAAGCGTCCGGGGATGCTGCTGTCGGCCTGCTGGAAGGGCTCCAGGATACGGGTCAGCGCCTCGGCCGGAATGCCGATGCCGGTGTCGCGCACCGAGATGGTGATCCCGCCGTCCTCCTCCCGCACCGCGCTCACCGTCACCCGGCCGCCGCGCGGGGTGAATTTCACCGCGTTCGACAGAAGGTTCAGCAGCACCTGCCGCAACGCGCGCTCGTCGGCCAGCAGGCTGGGCAGGCCGGGGGCGCAGTCCACCGCCAGCAGCACACCGCCGGCATCGGCCGGCACCGCGGCCAGCGCGCGGCAATTCTCGATTGTCCCAGCCGGTTCCTGCCAGCTTTCATCGAGCGTGTAGCGCCCGGCCTCCAGCTTCGACATGTCCAGCACGTCGTTGATAAGGTCGAGAAGGTGCCTGCCGCTGTTCTGCACATGGCGGGCATAGTCGCGGTAGCGCGGGCTGCCCAACGGGCCGAACAGCTCGTGCAGCATGATGTCGGAAAAGCCGATGATGGCGTTCAGCGGGGTGCGCAGCTCGTGGCTCATGGTCGCCAGGAAGGCGCTCTTGGCGCGGTTGGCGGCCTCCGCCTGATCGAGCGCCGCGGCGAGCCGCGCCGCCGCCTCCACCCGTTCGGTGATGTCGCGCGCCTCGACCACCAGCACCGTCACGGCGCCACGGTCGTCGAACACCGGCTTGATCGTCACGTCCATCACGCGGGTCACGCCGTCGGTGACCACGTCGGTCTCATAGCGGACGAATCGTCCCGACGCCGCCTTTTCGATGGACTGACGGAATCCCGCCGCCAACTCGTCGGTGCGGGCCCAGCCGCGGAACTCCCAGGCGCGGTGTCCGACCAGGGCTTCGGCCGGCAACCCGGCCAGCGCGCAGGCCGGCTGGTTCAGCGCCAGAACCCGTCCATCGGGCGACAGCAACCCCATGATCTGGAAACTGCTGTCGAACAGCGCCTGCGACCGCCGGTCGCTGGCCCGCAACGCCAGTGTCGTCGTCTCCAGCCGCCCGAGCTGCCGCAAGGCCAGCAGGGCCAACAGCGTCACCACCACCGAAACCGCCGCGGTTTCCAGGACGCGTTTCCAGCGGTCGTTGTACCAGCCGGCAAGCACGTCGTCGGTGCGGATTCGGACATAGACGTACAGCGGCAACCCCGCCACCCGGCGGACCGTGCCGATGCGCTCGCGCCCTTCCGCCGGGTCGAAGCCGGACAGCGTCCGCGCGGCTTCGCCGGCGGGCAGCCGCGGCAGAAAGGCGGCGAAGGCGGCGCGGTCCAGATCCAGCCGCAGGCCGGTCCGCGAATAGGCCAGGACCGCGCCATTCTCGCGATAAAGCAGGATGATGCTGAGCGGCCCGATGGTCTGGCTGGCGTAGAGCCTGGTGAAGCGGTCGAGGTCGAGCACCGCCGCCGCCACGCCGCTGCCGTCCGTCAACGGCCGGATCATGGCCGCCCGCCAGCCGCCGTCGGCCGCCTGGTATGGCCCGACAAAGGTAGCAGAACCGTCGCGCACCGCGTCGGCCAGCGGGGTTCCGGCGACCGAGGCCGGGTCGTCCAGGCCGGCGGCCTGCCGCACCCGTCCGTCCCGCTCCATGATCAGCAGGGTCCGCAGTGCCGGTCCGGGGCCGGCATCCGCGCCCGGCGGCCCAGCCGCGTCGCTCAGCAGATGAGCGGTGATGCGTCCGCTTTCCGCCATGGTACGCAGCGAATAGCCGGCAACGACGATGACGCGGCGGGCATCCTCCTCCAGAAGGATCGACAGGTTGACGGTCTGGCGCAGCCCGTCCTGGATCGCCCGGTCGCGCGCGCGGTCGAGGTCGGCGTAGGCGACCAGCCAGAAGCCGGCGATCACCGCCACAAGCAGGCCGATGCGCAACGCGGCGACCGGCGGCAGGGACGACAAGCGCCACCGTCTCCCGTGTGCGCCACCGTCCGGTTCGGAGAGATCCGTCAAAGAGAATGGCCCGCCGCATCTGAATTCTGAAACGACGTCAAGCCGGAAAGGCCGGACGCGGCGAACTGTAGCATGCCGATGCGGGACATTTCACGTTCGCACACCCCTGATCCGTGCAGAACCTCCAACGAGGTGCCGGAAGCCCGGTTCGGGAAAAGTTTGGCTCGACAAAGCCGCCCGCCCGCGCTTCTCTGCCCGACAATGATGTGGAGGAGGGTCCGGACCGGCATGCTGCAGGATTTCATCGATGGCCTGAGTCAGGGGCCGTTCTTGGGGCTGATGCTGTTCCAGATCGCCATCGTCTGGCCATTGTCGCGCATCCTGCGGCGGGCCGGCTTTTCGCCGCTGTGGGCCCTGTTCTCGCTGGTTCCGCTCGGGCATGTCGTTCCTATCGGCGTGATGGCGCACAGCCGCTGGCCGGTTCTGCCGGCGCGTCAGGCGCGCAAGGTCAAGGCACGGAGGACGGCATGACGGAGACCGTGATCCATCTGGGCTTCTGGGAACTGCTGATCGGCTCGATCGTCACGATGTACATGCTGATCGCCGGCGGCTGGGTCCTGGCCAAGGCCGGGCGCAGTCCGCTGTGGATCCTGCTGCTGCTGTTCCCTTACATCAACGTCGTGGCGGTCTGGGCCTTCGCCTTCATGCGCTGGCCCTTCGTCGACCGTGCGCCCAACTCCACCGAACCGGGACCGGCCGACAGGAACTGAGCGCGAAACGGGATCTGCAAGAACAGGTTCAGCAATCGTCCTGGATCAGGCGGACGATCACGTCGACGCGGGCGACGCGGGTGCCGGCGGGAGCGGCCGGCAGGTTCTGCACCATCAGCCGGTCGGCGGGGATGTCCTCCAGCCGGCAGGTGGATTCGACGAAGAAATGGTGGTGATCGCTGGTGTTGGTGTCGAAATAGGACTTTCCCGCCTCCACCACCACCTCGCGCAGCAGGCCGGCGGCGGTGAACTGGTTCAGCGTGTTGTAGACCGTCGCCAGTGAAACCGGCAGGTCGGCGGACAGCGCCTCGCCATGCAGCTGTTCCGCGGTGACGTGCCGGTCGCAACCTTCGAACAGCAGCCGGGCAAGGCCGAGGCGCTGGCGGGTCGGGCGCAGACCGGCACCGTTCAGCCGGTCTAGGACTCGCTTGAAGGGACGTTCGGCGGTCATCATGGGCGTGGCCCCCGTACTGTCGAATTCGGGATCGAACGTAAGGTCCAACACTGAACCGCGGCACAGGGCCGCAATCCGTATAACTGTAAAACCATTCGGAAAGGCCGCGCAAGCCATTGTCGCACCGAGGTCAACTGGGCGACACAGGCGCGTTGCAGGAATGCAAAGGCCGCCGGCGGTCTCCCGCCGGCGGCCTTGCCCGTCCGATGATGCGCCCGGTCAGTAGCCGGTGGCGATCCGTTCGACCAGCTGCTTCACCGTGGGGATGAAGCCGTCGTTGTAGTAGGGATCGCTGGCGAAGCGGTAGGCGTTGTGCCCGGCGAACATCAGCTGGTTTTCGCAGTCGTCGGTATGGCTGACCGCCTGGAGCGTCTTCTGGATGCAGAAGGAGCGCGGATCGGCACGCTTGCCCGTTGTCCCCTCCTCGTTCTGCGCCCAGTTGGAGAAGCCGCAGGCCGACAGGCAGCCCATGCAGTCGACCTGATCGTGCAGGATCTTCTCCGACTGCTGGGGCGTGACGAAGACCAGCGTGCTGTCCGGCGTCTTCAGGGCGGTGGTGAAGCCCTGGGACAGCCAGCCCTCGGCGCGCTGCTTGTCGCTTTCGGTCACATAGACCGGACGGCCGCGCGGACCGACCGGGAATTCGGCCGAATGCTCGCCCACCGGCTTGGACAGATAGGCGACCTGGCGTTCGGACCGCCCCATCAAATCCAGCAGGAACGGGTTCTTCACCGCCGACGAATAGAAGCCGGTGGGGGAGAAGCGGTTCAGGAAGACGTCGCCCGGCTGCAGCGCGACCAGCTTGCGCTTCCACGCCATGGAGATCGGGCTCTCCTGGGTCAGCAGCGGACGGGTGCCGAACTGGAAGGCGACCGGACCCAGATCGGGGTTGTCGATCCAGTCCTCCCACTCCGACAGCCACCAGACGCCGCCCGCCATCACGATGGGGGTGTCGTTCAGGCCGAAGCTGTTCATCATCTGGCGCAGGGCCAGGACGCGGGGGAACGGATCCTCCGGCTTCTGCGGGTCCTCGGAATTGGACAGGCCGTTGTGACCGCCGGCCAGCCACGGATCCTCGTACACCACGCCGCCCAGATGGTCGCGGAACTTGTGGTAGGCGCGCAGCCACAGCGCGCGGAAGGCGCGGGCCGACGAGACGATCGGATAGTAATGGACGCCGTAGCGCACGGCGATCTCGGCCACCTTGTAAGGCATGCCGGCGCCGCAGGTGACGCCGTGGATCAGACCCTGGGCGCCTTCCAGCACGCCGTGCAGGATGTGCTCGGCGCCGCCCATCTCCCACAGGACGTTCATGTGGATACGGCCCTGGCCGTTCGACGTCTCGTGCGCGATGCGCGCCTGGGCGATGCCGCCCTCGATGCCGAAGGCGATCAGCTCGTTATGGCGCTCGCGCCGGGTCTTGCCATTGTAGATCTGCGGCAGAAGGTTGCCGTTCTCATCATAGCTGTCGGCGTTGACACCCGAGAAGGTGCCAATCCCGCCGGCCGCCGCCCAGGCGCCGGAGCTTTCGCCGTTGGACACGGCAATACCCTTGCCACCCTCGACGAGCGGCAGAACCTCCCGGCCGGACATCGGCAACGGCTTCAACGCCTTCAACGAACCCTCCAAAGACCGAACGTGGCATCCCGTGGGATGCCGGACCAAAGCGGCGGACTACCAGACGACGAAAGGCTCCACCGGAATCCGCGTGGGTTCCGGCGGGATCGCCAGTGCGGTTCTATATATGAGGAATTGGCGCGCCCTACGAGCGGATTCATCCCCCCGCGCAAAAAACGTTCACGATTTGCCGCAGTTGCGAACGGAAGCGTCAGCGTGTCGACCGGTCCCCCGGCGGATCATCAGGCGGATCATCAGGCGCCCGATCCGGCGAGCGGCCCCAGTTCCCGCGCCAGCCGGCCGGGCGCGTCGGTGAAGACCGCCGACACGCCCCAACCGAACAGCGTCCTGGCGCGCTCGGCGTCGTTGACGGTGTAGGACAGCACCGGCCGGCCGCTGGCACGGTATTCCGCCACGCTGTCGGCGGTCTGGCGGCTCTGGTCGACGTTCAGCGTGGCCGCCCCGATGCGGTCGGCGATGGCGGCCCAATCGGCCGGCGGGTCCCACAGCAGATAACCGCGCGGGATCTCCGGCCACAGCCGCCGCGCCACCTCCAGGCAGGGCACCTCGAAACTGGAGAGCAGAAGCGGCCGGTCGGACGGCCACAGCGGCCGCAGGGTGTTCAGCGCCACCTCCGCCGTGATCTCCTCCTGCCCCGGATAGGGCTTGATCTCCAGGTTCAGCCCGAGGCCCAGCTCGCGGATCAGGTCCACAGCCTCCTCCAGCGTCGGCACCCGTTCGCCGACGAAGGCGGCATCGAACCAGCGCCCGGCGTCGAGCTGCTGCAACGCCGCCAGATCCAGCAGCGGCACGGCGCCGGTGCCGGTGGTGGTGCGGTCCAGCGTGTCGTCGTGGATCAGCACCGGCCGCTGGTCGCGGGTCAGCATGACATCCACCTCCACCCAGCGGGCGCCCTGGCGGGCGGCTTCGCGGATCGAGGCGAGGGTGTTTTCCGGGGCGCTTTCCTTGGCGCCGCGGTGGCCGATCAGGCGGGGAAGAGTCGACAGCATGGGTCTCGCAGGAGTAAGAGCGGTCGCTTTCCTACATGACCCATTCCGTCGAAGCGGGAAAGAGCGATGAAGGCCCTGCACAGCGTTTCCGATCTGGTGGCCGCCGGGCTGATGACTCCGGAAGCCGGCGAGGCCGTACGTACGGTCGCCGACCGCTATGCCGTGGCGCTGACGCCGTACCTGCGCGAGACGCTGGCCGGACGTACGGACCCGCAGGATCCGCTCTATGCCCAGTACGTCCCCTCCCCCGCCGAGGCGTACAGCACGCCGGAGGAGCGCGAGGACCCGATCGGCGACGGCGCGCGCAGCCCGGTGAAGGGCATCGTCCACCGCTATCCCGACCGGGTGCTGCTGAAGCCGCTGCATGCCTGCGCCGTCTATTGCCGCTTCTGCTTCCGCCGCGAGATGGTCGGTCCGGGCGGCGAGGCGCTGACCGCCGACGAGCTGGATGCGGCACTCGCCTACATCCGCGATCACCAGGAGGTTTGGGAGGTCGTCATCACCGGCGGCGATCCGCTGCTGCTGTCGCCGCGCCGGCTGCGCGGCATCGTCCAGGCGCTGTCGGCCATGCCGCATGTCGGCATCGTCCGCCTGCACAGCCGCATCCCCGCCGCCGACCCGGAGCGCGTCACCCCGGAACTGCTGGAGGCGCTTACCGCCCCCGACCTCGCCACCTGGGTCGCCGTCCACATCAACCATGCCGACGAACTGACGCCGCCGGTGCGGGCGGCCCTCGCCCGGCTGGTGGAGGCCGGCATCCCGCTGGTCGGCCAGACCGTGCTGCTGAAGGGCATCAACGACAGCCATGCGGCGCTGGAGGCGCTGTTCCGCGGCTTGGTTCGCAACCGGGTGAAGCCCTATTACCTGCACCACCCCGACCTCGCCGCCGGCACCAGCCATTTCCGCCCGACCCTGGCGGAGGGGCAGGCGCTGGTGGCCGGCCTGCGCGGAAAGCTGTCCGGGCTGTGCCAGCCCACCTATGTCCTCGACATCCCCGGCGGCCACGGCAAGGCCCCCGCCGCCGCGGCCTGGATCGAGGAGCAGGGCGAGGACAGCTATCGCGTGACCGACTTCACCGGACGGGTCCACGACTACCGGGGCTGAGCGTTCCCAGTCAGATCGCCTCGGCCTCCATCGTCGCGACCCAATGGGCGACCCGCGCCTTCAGCGCGGCGGTGCGGGCGAAGGCGAGATCCTCGTCCTCCAGCCGCTCGACGATTTCGAAGGCCAGCGACTCAGGCCCATGGGCGTTCCATGCCGCCTGCAGGCTGCGGTGCGGACAGCCGCCCATCTTCAGCTGGAACCAGAGGCGGTTCTGGATCTTGTCGAGATCGGGCGCGCCGCCCACCCACACCGCACCGGCAGCCCCACAGCGGACGGCGAACACGCCGGCCACGCTCTTGCGCTCCTTGTAGGCGGCCACCGCCGCCTTGCGATCCTCTTTGCCAACCACGTCCAGCCTCACCGCATGCATCATCGTTCCCGACTGGTTATACCCGGGTGATATTCGATGCAAGGATTTTATCCGGGTGTTATCCCCGGAGGGCCGGGGTGCCGAACAGCGGATCGGGGTTGATCAGCGCGTTGTGGATGCCGACCACCGACGCGAAGCCGGTCCACAGGATCAGCGGCGTCCAGATCAGCGCGATGCCGCGGTCGTCCCGCGCCACCATCGCGATGCAGACGGAGGTGATGACGAAGAAGGACACCGTCCAGGCCGCGGCGAGGATCGAACTGCCCAGCGTGAAATAGACGAGGCTGAAGGTGGCGTAGATCACCCAGGTCACCGCCTGCAGGCCGATCAGCAGGCCACGGCTGCGGATTCGCCGCGCCGGGTCGAGCAGGCGGATGTCGCCCCAGATCTGGAAGACGTTCAGCGAGAACCACATCACCGGGAACACCCATCCCGGCGGCTGCAAGGGCGACGGCTGGTGCCCGGCAAAGGGCTGGCCGCCGCGTTCGACAAAGCCCCAGGCGTTGACGATGACCCAGAACAGCAGGGGTTGCCACCAGCGCACCCGGAAGGGGGCGGGCGGTGGCGTGGTGTATGTGGCGTCGCTCATGCCCCGCCAGATAGCGCGGGGACCCCAATGGTCAAGTCAGCGCCCCTCAGCGCCGGGCGCCCAGCGAAGCCAGTTGGAACAGCACACGGGCGCACAGCGTCTCGTCCGGCATGTTGGTGCGCTTGCAGTCGGCCTCGGCATCGACCAGCCGTTCCAGCGCCTGCCGGACATGGTTGGGCGACCAGTGGCGCGTCTGTTTGACCAGCCGGGTCTTCAGCTTGAAGAAGACCGGCGGGCGCAGCGACTCGACGGCGGCCTCCGCCGACTTGCCGGCGGCGACCTGCGCGGTGAGCAGTTGCAGGCGCTGGAAATGGCGCTGGGCACCGCGCAGGATCGGCACCGGCGAGGTGCCCTCGGCGAACAGCCGCGCCAGCGAGCGGTCGAGGGTGGCGAAATCGCCCTCCGCCGCCGCCCACACCGGCTCGTCCATCGACAGGGCGGCGCTGTCGCCGATGCAGGCCTGGGCATCCTCCAGCCGCACGCGCTTTTCCTTGCCCATGTAGAGCGCCAGCTTCTCCGCCTCGCCGCGGGCCACCATGCGGTCGCCGACGAGGTTGGCGGCCAGGAAGCTCAGCACGTCGGGATCGGCGGTCAGCCCATGGCCATGCAGGATGTCGGCGATGACGCGGCCGAGCGACGCCTCCTCCTCCACATAGCAGGGAATCGCGGCGGCGGCGTCCGCTCCCTCGAACAGAAGCCGCAGCTTGGAGCGGGCCGACAGGTCGCCCGACTCGACCACCACCAGACTGTCGCCCGGCGGCAAATTCTCGAAGAAGGCGGTGAAGGCGGCGGTGGCGTTGTCCTCCGCGTCGCGGACACGGATCAGGCGCCGGCCGCCGGTGAAGGAGATCGCCGCGGCTTCGTCCACCAGCCGGGCCGGATCGTCGGCGATCGCGCGCCCCAGGAACTCGGCGACGCGGAACGGATCGGACAGATCCTGCACCACGGTCTTGCCCAGCGTCTGGGCGCGGTCGCGCACGAGGCCCGAGTCGGGGCCATAAAGCAGCACCGCCCGAACCTTGCGGTCCGGGCTGCGCAGAAAACCGTCGATCGCCTTGGGCTGGAGCTTCACCCGTGCATCCCCGGCCGGTCAGGACCCGCGGCCGAGATACATGGCGACGCGGGTGGTGATGTCGTTGGAAATATCCTCGAGCGCCCGGTCGTAGGCGCTCTGCACCGTCACGATGGCCGCGTAATGCTGCTCCAGCGTGTTGTAGCTGATCATCGAGCGCGAGCTGGATTGGAACACCACCTGACCGGTCTGGGTGTCGGTCAGACGGTAGGGGGCGTTGACCAGCAGCTGGGCGCGCACCGCGGTGGCGTCCTTCTGCAGGGCCAGCTTCTGCTCCGACGCCGACAGCGCCACATCCAGCCGGTAGCGCGGATTGCTCGGCCGCTCCGACGGATAGAAGTTGTCGATCAGCAGGTTGCGCAGCTTCTGCCCTTCCCGGTTGGGGATCGACGCGATGTCGACCTCCATCAGCCGGTCGGCTGCGGCGGCTCCAACCCCCTGGCCACCGTAGAGCGGCTGGAAGCCGCAGCCCGACAGCGACAGGGCGGACAGACCGAGCGCGAGGGCGAACAGCCCCCGCGCCACGGTCTGGCGGAACAGTCTGGTATCAGACGACGACATTGATCACCCGGTTCGGGACGACGATGACCTTGCGCGCCGGCTTGCCGTCCATGGCGCGCTGGACGTTGGCATCGGCAAGCGCCGCCTGCTCCGCTGCGTCCTTGTCCATGTCGCGCGGCAGCTCCAGCGTGGCGCGCAGCTTGCCGTTGACCTGGACCGCGACCTTGACGTTGTCCTCCACCACCAGGGCGGGGTCGGCCTCCGGCCAGGGCTGGTCGGCCAGCAGGGTGGTGTGACCCAGCTGCGCCCACAGCTCCTCGCCCAGATGTGGCATCATCGGGCCGACCAAGCGGACCAGCGACTCGAAGCCTTCGCGCAGGACCCAGCCCTCGCCCTCGCCGGTGCCGTCCAGCTCGCCCAGCGCGTTGGACAGCTCGCGGACACGGGCGACCGCCTTGTTGAAGCGGAACTTGTCGAGGTCCTCCGACACGCCGGCGATGGTCTTGTGGACCAGACGGCGGGCGACTTCGGCCTTCGGGCCGAACGACTCCGGCTTCGGAGCGCCGGCGGCCGGCAGTTCCACCGGCGCCTCGGTCACCATCCGCCACAGGCGGTTGATGTAGCGCCAGGCACCGTCGATGCCGGCCTCGGTCCATTCCAGATCGCGTTCCGGCGGGCTGTCCGACAGCATGAACAGGCGGGCGGCGTCGGCGCCATAGGTGCCGATGATGTGCGCCGGGTCCACCACGTTCTTCTTGGACTTCGACATCTTCTCGACGCGGCCGACATTGACCGGCGCGCCGCTGTCGGCCCGGACCCACTCGCCCTTGTCGTTCTTGGTCAGGTCGGTCGGGGCCAGCCAGGCGCCGGTGCCGGCGTCCTTGTAGGTCTCGTGGTTGACCATGCCCTGGGTGAACAGGCCGGTGAACGGCTCCTCCAGATCCAGATAGCCGCAGGTCTTCAGCGCGCGCGTCCAGAAGCGGCTGTAGAGCAGGTGCAGGACCGCATGCTCGATGCCGCCGATATACTGGTCGACGCCCAGCCAGTAATCGACCGAGTCGCGGGTGAAGGCCGCATCCTCGGTCTTCGGCGAGCAGAAGCGGGCGAAATACCAGGACGACTCGATGAAGGTGTCGAAGGTATCGGTCTCGCGCAGCGCCGGCTTGCCGCAGGTCGGGCAGCTGGTGTGCTTCCAGGTCGGGTGGTGGTCCAGCGGGTTGCCGGGCTTGTCGAAGGTCACGTCCTCCGGCAGCACGACCGGCAGCTGGTCGTCCGGAACCGGGACGATGCCGCAGGATTCGCAGTGGATGACCGGGATCGGGCAGCCCCAATAGCGCTGGCGCGACACGCCCCAGTCGCGCAGGCGGTACTGGGTGGTGCGCTCGCCCTGGCCCGCCGCTTCCAGCCGCTTGCCGGCCTCGTCCTTGGCCGACTCGGTATCGAGTCCGTCGAGGAAGGCGGAGTTCCGCAGCACGCCGGGGCCGGTGTAGGCCTCGGTCCCGACCTCGAAGGCGGCCGGGTCGGCATCGGCCGGGATCACCACCGGACGGACCGGCAGGCCGTACTTGCGGGCGAAATCCAGGTCGCGCTGGTCATGCGCCGGGCAGGCGAAGATCGCGCCCGTGCCGTATTCCATCAGCACGAAGTTGGCGACATAGACCGGCAGCTCCCACGACGGATCGAAGGGATGCACGACCTTCAGGCCGGTGTCGAAGCCGCGCTTCTCCGCCGTCTCGATCGCTTCCTCGCTGGTGCCCAGCCGGTTGCATTCGGCGATGAACTCGGCCAGTTCCGGGCTGGACGCGGCCAGTTCGGCGGCCAGCGGGTGATTCGGGGAGATCGCGGCGAAGGAGGCGCCGAACAGCGTGTCCGGACGAGTGGTGAAGACCTCCAGTTCCTCCTCGCGCCCCTTGATGCGGAAGCGGAAACGGACGCCGGTGGACTTGCCGATCCAGTTCTCCTGCATGATGCGGACGCGCTCGGGCCAGCGGTCCAGCGTCTCCAGGCCCTTCAGCAGGTCTTCGGCATAGGCGGTGATCTTCAGGAACCACTGCGACAGCTTGCGCTTTTCCACCAGCGCGCCGGTGCGCCAGCCGCGGCCGTCGATCACCTGCTCGTTGGCGAGAACGGTGTTGTCCACCGGGTCCCAGTTCACCCAGGATTCCTTGCGGTAGGCGAGGCCCGCCTTCAGGAAATCCAGGAACATCTTCTGCTCGTGGCGGTAATACTCCACATCGCAGGTGGCGATCTCGCGGTCCCAGTCGATGGACAGGCCCATCGTCTTCAGCTGCCCGCGCATGGTCGCGATGTTCTCGCGCGTCCAGGCGGCCGGGTGGACCTTCTTCTCCAGCGCGGCGTTCTCGGCCGGCAGGCCGAAGGCGTCCCAGCCCATCGGGTGCAGGACGTTGAAGCCCTTGGCGCGCTTGAAGCGCGCGATCACGTCGCCGATGGTGTAGTTGCGGACGTGGCCCATGTGGATGCGCCCCGACGGATAGGGGAACATCTCCAACACATAGTATTTGGGCCGGGAGGCGTCCTCGCGCGCGGTGAAACAGCCATTGCCGTCCCACACGCCCTGCCACTTCGCCTCGGTTTCCTTGACATTGTAACGCGACATGAACGCGACGCCGTTTTCCGTTGTACCAGATGCTCGAAGGCCCGGGGGACCGCCCGGGGGCAGCCCGAAGAGCCGGCCGCCGCGTCAGCGGGCGACGGCGTTCTGCGAGACCCGAAGCTGGCGGGCGCGGGTCAGCACCGCATCCTCCAGCTGACCGGCGGTCTCCGGCCCGACCGCAACCTCGCGCCAGTCGTTGCCGGTCCGCTGCTGGCGGAACACCGACACCCGCACGCCGTCGGCGCGCAGCTGGCGGTCCATGATGTAGAGGTTGACCTTGAAGCGCTCGGCCGGCGAATCGGGCGGGGTGTACCAGTCGGTGAGGATCACGCCGCCGAACGGATCGGCCGAGGCGATCGGCATGAAGGACAGCGTGTCGAGCGAGGCGCGCCACAGGAAGCTGTTGACGCCGATGCCGCCGGCGCTGTCCTGGTCGCCGCCGCGCTTGTTCTTGCCGAACAGGTTCAGGCCGCCATCGGTGCCGAGCAGGCTGCCGAACTTGTAGTCCTTGTTCTTCATCTGCTCTTCGACGGTTTCGGTCTTGCCGCCCCAGCTTGCGCAGCCGGCGATCGAGACGGAAGCCGCGAGCAGTACAGGGACAAGGCGAAGGGCGGTCGAACGGCGCATGGTCGGGAACCCGGTTCAGAAATGGGGATACCGCGCGCGAGTCACGCGCGGAATGCCGGTGAACAGACCATAAGTGGACGGCCCCACGCAACAGCGGAAGCGTCTTTGCCCCGCCTCGCGACAACAGGACGACAACAGGCGGGGTCTGCCGGCTTCGACTGTGGCGGGGCGGACAGGGGGGTCTTCTTAGTGTGCTCCGTGCGACACACTGTCCCCCCAATGCAGCAATCGGGGAGATTTGCCGCTTGCTGGCAAGGGCGGGGGTGCGTACGAAAGTCTCAGCCAGGACGTCAACCAGGCTGAAACATCTGCTGCCAGGATGGAGGCAACAATCATGAACCGTTATCTGCTGGCCGGCGCCGCTGCCGCCGCTCTCGCTTTCGGCGCTGGCGCCGCCAACGCCCAGGCCAAGTTCGAAGTCAAGGTCGGCGGCGACGCCTACTTCGAAGCCGGCTACGTCGATCAGGATCTGGACTCCGGCCTGCGTTCGACCGAATTCCGCAACCGCATGCGCATCAACATCATCCCGTCCGCCAAGGCCGACAACGGCCTGGAGTACGGTGCCCGCATGCGCATCCGCGCCAACTCCGGCGCCAACAACGCCCGTACCACCGACGCTGACCGCGCTTACATCTTCGCGCAGGGCACCTTCGGTCAGGTCCGCATGGGCGTGACCAACTCGTTCAACGACGAGACCTACGTCTCGGCGCCGACCGACTACCTGCCGCTGGCCCTGGTCGATCAGGTCCAGAACTACTTCGGCCCGAACACCAACATCGGTGGCAACGGCCCGGCCGCGACCGTGACCGGCAACAGCATCATTTGGCCGTCGCTGAACCCGGACGGCAACTCGACCAAGATCGTCTACTTCTCCCCGCGCTTCGCCGGTCTGCAGCTGGGCGCCAGCTACACCCCGCGTAACGACAGCTCGGGCACGGACGTCAACCGCACCAAGCCGGTCGGCACCTTCGCCGGCGGCGGCAACGGCACCTACACCGACATGGTCGAAGTCGGCGCGAACTACAACAACACCTTCGGCGGCGTGACCGTCAAGGGCAGCGCCGGCTACTACTGGGGCCAGGCCGTCGACAACGTCGCCGGTTCGAACTACAAGGACCTGAACGCTTGGCAGGTCGGCGCCAGCGTCGGCTACGCCGGCTTCAGCGTCGGCGGCAGCTACACCGACTTCGGCAAGTCGGGCCTGAACGACCGTACCGGCCTGTTCACCGAGTCGACCCGCAACTGGGTTGTCGGCGCTCAGTACACCACCGGCCCGATCGTCGTCGGCGCCAACTACAAGAACGGCAAGGACGCCGGCTCGGTGGCCCTGTCCGGCGACCGCGAGCTGCAGGTCTACGAAATCGGCATCGGCTACACCGTTGCTCCGGGTCTGACCCTGCAGGCTCAGTACGACTACTTCGACCTGGACGCCGAGACCTCGGCGCTCAGCGACAAGGGCAACGTCGTGCTCGTCCGCACCGTCCTGGCGTTCTAATCGATCCGTCGATCGAACGTCCGGTAACGGAAAGAGAGGGCGGTGGCTTCGGCCACCGCTCTTTTTTTATGCCCAATTTTATGCCCGCGGCGCGGGCAGGGCGCCCAAATCCTGAGCCGCATTTGCGCCAAAAAAGCGGCAGAACCAATTTTCCCTTTCTTTTCAGAGAGTTACCTGTGTGGTTTTCCCGCAACTGTGTTGCGGATGCGTGAAGGCACGTCAGTTTCCCCCTTGTCGGCCCGGGCAACTCGCGATTAAGTCATCCGCATAAGGGCCCCGACCGGAAGGTCACGGCCGATAAGACAACCGCCGCTCCCGGTCAAACGGGGCGTACGCACAAGGATGGACAATCCATGAAGCGCTCTCTCGTTATCGGCTGCGCAGCCGTTGCCCTCGCCGCCGGCTGCGGCACCGCCTCGGCCCAGTCCAAGTTCGACGTCCTGCTGGGCGGCGACGCCTTCTTCCAGGGCGCCTATGTCGACCAGGACAACGACAACGGCCTGCGCAAGACCGAGTTCGCCAACCGCTTCCGCCTGACCGTCACCCCGACGGCCAAGGCCGACAACGGCCTGGAATACGGCGCCCGCCTGCGTCTGCGCGCCAACAACGGCACCAGCAACGTCCGCACCACCGACTACGACCGCGCCTACATCTTCGTGAACGGCACCTTCGGTTCGGTGCAGGCCGGCGTGACCAACGGCCCGTCGGACGACTCGGGCGTCATCGGCCCGAACGTCGACGGCATCTCGGGCAGCCCGGACGGCTTCTACAGCATCTACTACGGCGTCACCTCGCTGCCGTACGTGACGGGTTCGCTGCGCACGCTCGAGTCGGGCGACGCCAGCACCAAGATCGTCTACTCGACCCCGAGCTTCGCCGGCTTCAAGCTGTCTGCCGCCTACACCCCGACCTACGGCAGCAGCGGCACCGACGTGAACCGCCGCAAGAACGTCACCTACAACGACATGGGTGAAATCCAGGCCTACTATAAGGGCGCCTTCAGCGGCGTCGGCCTGGAAGCCAGCGTTGCCTACCAGTTCGCCCAGGCCCCGACCGGCTTCGAAGACCTGTCGTCGGTCCACACCGGCGCCACCATCTCCTACGGCGCCTTCGCCATCGGCGGCAGCTATGCCTTCAGCGGCGACAGCGGCTACCGCAAGGGCCATACCGGTGTTGACGACAACCAGGTCTGGCTGGTCGGCGCCCAGTACACCCTGGGTCCGGTGATCCTGGCCGCCACCTACACCGACGCCAAGGGCGCCAATGTCGGCACCGGTGCCGCCACCGCCGCCGATTATGCCCGCGCCCACATCTATCAGGCCGGCGTGACCTACACCGTCGCCCCGGGCCTGACCACGGGCCTGGAGTACAGCTTCGTCGACAACAAGTCGGGCGGTCGTGACAACGACGCCAACATCGTTCTGTGGGACACCCGCTTCGCTTTCTAAGAAGCAGGCTCCTGGCAGCAGACGCGAAGGCGGCGGAGAAATCCGCCGCCTCTTTTTTTGTCCCGCCGGTCGAAAAGACCACCGCGCCCCTTGCCAAAAGAGTTAACCCTTTCGGGTGACAAAACAGCGATCTCTTTGCAAGCAACTCCAAGCAATTCGCCAAATACTTAGTATATGAATTTACATGATCCGGGAGTGCGTGTTTTTCCCGTCACTGTCCTCGGGATGCGGAGACCTCCACCATCTCGGCCACTTGTCGGTCGCCGGGTGGCGGGATTAAGTCTTGGAGCACAAGACACCGCTCGCGCCTCCCTCCGATGAGGCGCATGCATCCAGGATGACACGTCATGAAGCGCTCTCTCGTCATCGGCTGTGCAGCCATCGCCCTCGCCGCCGGCTGCGGCACCGCCTCGGCCCAGGCCAAGTTCGATATCCTGTTGGGCGGCGACGCCTGGTTCCAGGGCGCCTATGTCGACCAGGACAATGACACCGGGCTGCGCCAGACCGAGTTCGCCAACCGCTTCCGCCTCAACATCACCCCGACGGCCAAGGCCGACAACGGCCTGGAATACGGCGCCCGCCTGCGTCTGCGCGCCTCCGGCGGCACCGCCAACAACCGCAGCACCGACAGCGACCGCGCCTTCATCTTCGTGAACGGCGGCTTCGGCACGGTGCAGGCCGGCGTGATCAACGGCCTGTCGGACGAATACGGCATCATCGGCCCGAACGTCGAAGGCATCGAAGGTTCGCCCGACGCCCAGTTCCTGAATTATTACGTGAACGCCACCGGCGCCCCCTATGTGCTGGGCAGCCTGCGCACGCTGGAATCGGGCGACGCCAGCACCAAGATCGTCTACCTGACGCCGAGCTTCGCAGGGTTCCAGGTCGGCGCCGCCTACACCCCGGTGTACGGCAGCAGCAACACCGACGTGAACCGCCGCAAGAACACCACCGCCTATCACGACATGGCCGAGGTCCAGGCCACCTACAAGGGCGCGTTCGGCGGCTTCGGCGTGGAGGCGAGCGCCGCCTACCAGTTCGCCAAGGCGGCCAGCGGGCTCGAGGACCTGTCCTCGGTCCATGTCGGCGCCAATGTGTCCTATGCCGACTTCAAGATCGGCGGCAGCTACGCGTTCAGCGGCGACAGCGGTTATGCCACCGGCACCCGCGGGGTGGACGATCAGCAGCTGTGGATCGTCGGCGCCAACTACACGCTGGGTCCGGTCATCCTGGCCGCCACCTACACCGACGCCAAGGGCATCGACGGCAATTTCGCCGGGCTGAACTCCCGCGCCCATGTCTGGCAGGCGGGCGTGACCTACACCGTGGCGCCGGGCCTGACCACGGGTCTGGAATACAGCTATCTCGACAACAAGGTCGGCGGCGTGAACAACGACGCCAACATCGTCCTGTGGGACACCCGCTTCGCTTTCTGAGCGTCGGGGCCCGGTACGGCACGAACGCGAAAGGCGGCGGAGAAATCCGCCGCCTTTTCCGTCATTCCGGACCGCCCTATTTCTTCGGAGCGGATTTCGGCTGGTCGGCCTTGGCATCCTTGGCCGCGGTGTCGCACATCATGAACAGCACCGACGACTCCAGCGGCGTCCAGACCAGCAGGTAGCGTTCCTTGTTACGGTCGGCGAGGAAGGCGATGGTTTCCGGATCGGTCACGGACTTGGGGTGGATTTCCCCCAGCAGAAAGCCGAGACGACCGTAATTCGCCATCGTCCCCTGGAAGATGAAGTCCAGACGCTCCTGATCGTCCTTCGCGATTTCCCAGCCGAATTGCTCCTGCCGCACGCAGCGACGGCCGTATTCGTCCAGAACCTTGTCCATGAAGCTGCGATAGGTGCCGTCGTCCGTCAGCGGATAGGCGGGCTCGCTGAAGCGCACCTTGGTCATCGGCGAGCCGAGCATCAGCTTGGCCTTGCCATTCTTGGCGCCGGGCTTCGCCTGGGCCTCAGCTTTGGGCGTTGCGGTTTTGGGAGCCGGCTTCGCATGGTCTTCGGCGTGGGCGGGAGTGGCGACGGACCAGACGGCGACCGCGGCAGCAAGGAGGCCGGCGGGGGCCGCCGACGTCAGGACGGAGAGCAGGGAACGAAACGGACTCCGCATGCGGAGGTCTCCTCGATATGCAAAAACGATGACGATCCCCCGCACCGGCGATCCGGACGCAAAGGGCATGGTCGCTTGGGGCGCTTGCGTTTCCGCGGACCGTCCGCTAACACGCCGCGGAAGCGCTGTACACCCGCAGCGACCGGATTGGGGGCGGCCATGACGACGACGCAGGGCACTGGCAGAGATACGCAAACCGGCGCCGAAGCAGGCGGTTCCGCCGGCGCGGACAACGTGGCGGGACGGCTCGACTCGGTGCGCCGCGCCATTGCGGAAACGGCTTCGGCCTGCGGCCGCGGCAACGATGCGGTGACGCTGGTCGCCGTGTCGAAGACCCATCCGGCCGAAGCGGTGGAGGAGGCGCTCGCCGCCGGCCAGCGCGTGTTCGGCGAGAACCGGGTGCAGGAGGCCAAGGCCAAGTTCCCGGCGCTGAAGGAGCGCTTTCCCGAACTGGAACTGCACCTGATCGGTCCGCTGCAGACCAACAAGGTCAAGGACGCCGTCGCCCTGTTCGACGTGATCCAGACGCTGGACCGCCCGAAACTGGCGGAGGCGCTGGCGGAGGAGATGGCGAAATCCGGCCGCCGCCCGCGCTGCCTGATTGAGGTCAACACGGGCGAAGAACCGCAGAAGGCCGGCATCGCTCCGGCGGAGGTGGAGGCCTTCCTGGCCGACTGCCGCGACCGGCTGGGGCTGCCCGTCACCGGGCTGATGTGCATCCCGCCGGTGGACGAGGAGCCGGCGATGCATTTCGCCCTGCTGGCGGAGATGGCCCGCCGGCTGGGGCTGTCGGAAATCAGCATGGGCATGAGCGGCGATTACGAGACCGCGGTCCGCTTCGGCGCCACCCATGTGCGGGTCGGCACGGCGATTTTCGGCGCGCGCCCCTATCCGGCCCAGTGAACGGCCCGGCCCGCTAACAGGTCGCAGCATCAGGCGGCCGGGCCGGCGACGCTCAGCGCGCTTCCCGGCCCGCAGTCCTTCAACAGGCGCAGCATGTCGTCGGGTGCCAGCGCGACGCAGCCGGCGGTCGGCGTACGGTCCGGGCGGACGAGGTGCAGGAACACGGCACTGCCCATCCCCGGCACCACCGGGTCGTCATTGTGCCCCATCACCACCACGACGTCGTAGACATGATCGTCCCGCCACATCTCCTCGTGGCTGGCGGGATAGGGCCGGATGACCGGACGGTTGTAGGCGGGATCTTCCGGCGCGTCGCACCAGCCGTCATGTTCGGCGATCGGGTGGAGCGGCAGCCCGGTCTCCGGCGGAGCCAGCCGGTCGGCACGCCACAGCACGCGACGCAGCGGGAAGCGGCCGACGGGGGTGGCGCCGTCGCCCTCCCGCTTGTCGGCACGGACGCCGCCGCGGCCCAGCACGCAGGGCACCTCGCCGCCCGGCCAGCGCAGCCGGCCGGTTGTGACCGGTGCGCCGTCATTGCCGCCGCCATTGCCGCCGGCATCCGGCGTCACGGTGATCTCGATCGTCATCCCGACACCCGCGTGGTGGTGCTCGCGGCACCCTGCGCCGCCTTGCGCGACTGCTCATACTTGGCGAGGTTGCGCATCATCGTCTCCGACAGCATGTCCGGCGCGACCGGAGTCTGGGCGGCGGCAGGGGGCGCTTCGGTTGGCTGGCCGCCCGGCTGTCCGGCGGCGGGCTGGGGCTGGCCTCCGTTGGCCGCCGTCGCGCCGGCGGTGCGCGCGTTGGCGGTCACCGCCCCGGGGACCGGCGCCGCATAGCGGGGGGCGCTGTGCTTCGCCAGCGCGGAGCTGGCCAGCGGCGTGTCGCGCGCCGGCATCTTGCTGGGGTGCGGAGCCGCCCCGGCCGCGAGCTGCGCCGTCAGGACCGGTGAGGCATCTGCCGATTTGGCGGCGGAGGTGGCGGCAGAGCCGGAGGCCGCAAGCCGGACCGGCTGCCCGGCAGCGGGCTGCGGCGTCGTCGCCCCGAGATCGGCGGGCTTGGCGGCGGCCAGCGCGGCGGCAAGTCCACCGGCGGGCGCCTGTTGCGCGGGCTGCGCCTGCTTCGGCGCTGCGAGGGGCTCCGCGGGGGAGCCGGACGCCGCCGGCCCCCCCGAGGCGTCCGCGACGGCCGTGGAGGCGGCGGGATGGTCACCGCCCCCAAAGCCGAGCGAGGTCATGACCGTTTCGCCGACATCCTGACCCGTCGCCTGTTCGACCACCGCGTTGGCGATGGAGGCCATGCCACCGATCACGCCGCCATACAGCATGTCGCCCATGATCCGCATGGACGGCTGGATGGTGTCGCCGGTGATCTCGCGATAGATGGTGCTGACGATCGGGATGTGCTGCAGCGGGTTGATGATGTCCAGGAAGTCCCAGAAGGACATGTCGCCCTGGATTTCAACCGGGCCGCCATTGTGGCCGTCGCTGATGACCGGCGACGCCTTTTCGCGCGGCACCGGACGCTGTACGGCGCTGCTGTCGATCATGGTGGCGTCGATGGCCATGGGCGGTCTCCCGGCTCGGTGGTCACGACAGGTACAGCAAGCGGCGTGCCAAGCCGGGGCGCCCGATCCGAACCGGAATCGACCGATTCGGGAGGATCCGGACGGTCAGCACCCGGAATCCGATTCCCAGCGCGGCCCGGCCGGCAAGAGGCCGGCAAGAACTGCCGGGCCGGCATGGCGATTCCTGCCCCGCCGGCCCCGGCCTTTCGCCCCGGCCGTTCGTTCAGAACATATGGCCGCTGCGTTCCGCCTTGGTGCGGAGATAGGCCTCGTTGTGGCCGTTGGCCGGGAAGATGTGGGCCACCCGCTCCACCACCGCGATGCCGCAACGGGCGAGCTGGCGCAGCTTTTCCGGATTGTTGGTCATCAGCCGCACGGACTCGAACCCAAGCTGCCGCAACATCTCGGCCGCCGGCAGATAGACGCGCTCGTCCGCTTCGAAGCCGAGGATCTCGTTGGCGTCCACCGTGTCGAAGCCACGGTCCTGGATGCGGTAGGCGCGCAGCTTGTTGACCAGCCCGATGCCGCGCCCCTCCTGCGCCAGATACAGCAGCACGCCGCTGCCCTGCCGGGCGATTTCGGCGATGGCGCCGCGCAGCTGGTCGCCGCAGTCGCAGCGCAGCGACCCCAGCAGGTCCCCGGTGAAGCATTCCGAATGCAGGCGGGCCAGCACCGGCTGTTGCGGATCGGGGTCGCCGATGACGATGGCCAGATGCTCCGGCCCGCCGTCGGCCGGGCGGAAGGCGTAGATGCGCGTGTTTTCCGACCCGATCAGCGGCACCCGCGCGTCGGCGACGCGGCGCAGGGTCCGCACCACATGGACACGATAATCGGCGACGTCCGACGCCCGCACCAGCAGCAGGTCATGCTCCGCCGCCCACTCCGCCGCACTCTTCAGGGTCGAAGACGGCAGGTCCGCGGTGATGGCGGCGGGCAGCAGGCGGGCGAGCCGGGCGAGGTCCACCGCCGCGGCCTCGCGGCTGCCGGGGCAAGCCTCGACGGCGGTCAGGCCGGGGGGCAGCGCGTCCTGGGCCTGCGGATGCTGTTCGGGATCGGCCAGCGCATGGGCCTGGTCGGCGGTCAGCCCGCCGGGCCGGTCGAGCGTCATGGCGCCGAACGCCTCCGCCGCGGCGCCGGGCGCCTGATCGTCGGCGATGTCGCTCACCGGCTGCGCCACGGCGGCGGCGGCCAGCCCCAGCACCACGGCGCGGCGGCGGGTGACCACCAGCCGCGGGGTGCCGCCGGTCAGCGCCTTCAGCCGCTCCACGGCGTCGAGCGCCACCGACTCCACCGACACCGCCGCGCCAACCGTGCCGTCGGCGGTCTCGATCGCCACCACCTCGCCCCGGCGCAGGGCGGCCAGCGCCCGGTCGACGGCGCGCACGGCGGCCTCGTCGATGGGCGCCGCCGCGGAAGCTGCCGCGGGCGTGGACAGGGTGACCGTGGTGGTGGCGGAGGAGCGTTCGGCTTGCATCGTCAGCGGCTTTGCGTAGCGGGTGCGCCGGATACGGCGCGTAAAACGGGACATGGTGCGTTCGGCGGGCGAAGCAAAGCGCAGGTGGCGCGCCCCTGTCCAGCAATTCCCGCGCGCCACACCGTTGCCGGGGACGCAACGATCCGGCTAGCCTGCCGGCGCGGGGACCATCCCGGGCCGCCGGCCGGGCGGAGTCGGCACCTCCAACGGGCCGCTCCGCCGCCCTTGACCATGGGCGCTAGGATGGCGACCGCAGCCCTTCAACCGGGAGCCTTTCCCCCGTGACCACCCTTTCGACGCCCCTTGATCCGCCCCTGTCCGTGCATCTGGTGATGCCGGCCGATCTTGCCGCCGACGCCCTTGCCGACGCCTATGCCCGCCGCATGGTCGAGGCCCTGCGCGCCGCCGGCGCCGGCATCATGCTCCACGCCCTGCCCGGCCCGCACCCGCAGGTCGATCCCTCGGCGATCCTGGCCGCCGACGTCGCGCTGTCGCGGCTGCCCGATGGCGCGCCGGTCCTGCTGGACGGCAACACCCTGCCCAACCTCGCCGCCAGCCTGCCGGCCGACAGCTGGCGCCTGCGCTTCACGGCGCTGATCGAACGCCTGCACTGGACCGAACCGGGTCTGACCGCCGAAGAGGCCGCCGTGCACCGCAATCTGGAACAGGGAACGCTGGCGCTGATGCGCCATGTCGCGGTGCCGGACGGGACCGTCGCCGCCACCCTGCGGGACCTGGGCGTGCGGCCCGAGCGGATCGTCCTCGCCGCGGCGGACGCCGACGGGGCGGCGGCGCTGCTGGCGGTCCTGTAGCAGGCCCATCTGGAAGGCCCATCCGCTTCGCCACAAGCCATCACGACAATCCACCGGCGCCATGCTACTAAGGCGCCGCCCCCGGCCGTGCCGGCGCCAATCTTCGACTCCCGACTTCGTGCCGCGGACCATGACCATCGCAAAGCGCATCCTCCTGGTCGACGACGACACCGCCCTGCGCCAGTCGCTGGCCGAACAGCTTCGCCTGCTGGAGGAGCTTGAGACGGAGGAGGCCGGCGACGGCGCCGGCGCGCTGAACGCGGTCCGCAAGGCGGGCGGGGCCGGAACCGGCTTCTCCGCCATCCTGCTCGACGTCGGATTGCCGGACATGGACGGCCGCGACGTCTGCAAGCTGCTGCGGCGTGAAGGGGTGCGCTGCCCCATCATCATGCTGACCGCGTCGGCCAGCGACGCCGATACCATCCTGGGGCTGGAATCCGGCGCCAGCGATTATGTGACCAAGCCCTTCCGCCTGGGGGTGTTGATCGCCCGGCTGCGCGCCCAGCTGCGCCAGTTCGAGCAGACGGAGGACGCGGTCTTCGCCATCGGCCCCTACAGCTTCCGCCCCGGCGCCAAGCTGCTGCTGGAGGAGGCGACCAACCGCAGGATCCGCCTGACCGAGAAGGAAACGGCGATCCTGAAATACCTGTACCGGGCCGGCGATCTGGTGGTCGGGCGCGAAACCCTGCTGGGCGAGGTCTGGGGCTACAACGCGGCGGTCACCACCCATACGCTGGAGACCCATGTCTACCGCCTGCGCCAGAAGATCGAGGCCGATCCTTCCAACGCCCGCATCCTGGTGACGGAACCCGGCGGCTACCGGCTGGTGCCCTGAGCCGCCTTCCCGGTCGGCCTCACCAGATCAGCCTTTTGGCCGGTTCTCCGATCAGCGCCGGCCGACCGAGGCCAGTTCGCGGCGGCTTCCCCGTTCGGCGATGGTGACCTCGCCGGCAAAGCCCAGCCAGCGGCGACGCTCGCCCATCTGCGGCCCACCCGAAAGCTTGCCCAGCCGCGCCGCGCCCAGGCCGCAGGCCGAAGGGCCGACCCACAGGCCGCGCCCCCGCGGCACCACCGGCAGCAGCCGCAGCTTGCGGCCGACGATGGCCATCCGGCGGCGCCAGTGGGCGACGTCGTGCGGCGACACGCCGACGCGCCGGGCGATCTCGCGGTCGGACAGCAGCGCGCTGCCGGGGTCCTGCAGCAGGTCCAGCACCGCGCGGCGCTTGTCGCCATCGGCATGGCGGGAGTGCTTGCGCTCCAGCGCCTTGCCCATGTCCCACAGCTTTTCCGCCGTCTCACGCGCCAGGGTGCGCCAGCGGTCGGCCTCCTCGCGCTGGCGGTCGGCATCGCCCGCCGCCTTGTCGAGTTGCCGCCGCAGGGTGGCGAGTTCCAGTTCCAGATCCTTCACCTGCCGGCGCAGGCCGCGGACGAGTTCGTCCGGCGGCGGCGGCGGGGCCGGCGCACCGGCGGGTTCGGCAGGTTGGGCGGCGGGCGCCGGCTCGGCCGCAGGCGGCACCGGCGTACGGGCACGCTCCGCCAGATCGCGGAAGGACAGGCCGGCGCGGGACAGCATGATGCGGGCGGCGCGCAGGGCGGACAGCGCCTCGCCCTGATGCTCCGACTCGGCCATGGCGAGGACTTTGGCGAGCTTGTCAGGATCCATCCGCGTCGGGTTCCGCCGGAGCCGGTCCCCACCCGCGCGGGGACCCGTGGGAAATAATCGAGTCATGCCGCGCAATGCGCGACGAGCCCCAACCTACCACATCTTATGGGTTTGGACAGATGCCCTTCGTAGGGTGTCGACTCGTGACACCGCCTGTTCGGAAGTCTTGTCCCCGCCCCGAGGGATCCGTCCGGAAGGGAGCCGCGGGGGGAGAGATTTACTAGACTTGGGCAAGCGGGGCCGCCACGATGGCGCCGTCATGACCGTTCGTTCGACCATCAATTCGGCCATCGATCCGGCCGCCAATTCGACACGACCGCCCGCCCCGTCACCCGCGAGGGACGAGTCCGGCGGCGAGTCACCCTTCCTCGTGCGCTTCTGGGGCGTGCGCGGCAGCATCGCGTCGCCCGGCCCGGCCACCGTGCGCTATGGCGGCAACACCGCCTGCATCGAAGTGCGCTGCGGCGGCGCCCACATCGTCTTCGACTGCGGCACCGGCATCCGGCCGCTGGGCGAGTCGCTGGCGCGCGACGGCGGGCCGGCCGACATCGACCTGCTGCTGACCCACAGCCATCTCGACCATATCAGCGGCCTGCCCTTCTTCGCGCCGGCCTTCGATCCGGCCAGCCGGCTGCGGCTGTGGTCCGGGCATCTGCCGCCGGAACGGCCCTTCCGCACCGTGCTGGCCGACATGATGACGGCGCCGCTGTTCCCGGTGCCGGTCGAGATCTTCCGTGCCGATTGCCAATACCGCGATTTCCAGGCCGGCCAGACGTTGGAACTGGCGCCGGGTGTCGTGGTGCGCACCTGCCGCCTGAACCATCCCGACGGCGCCACCGGCTACCGGGTGGAGCATGGCGGCCGCAGCCTGTGCGTCCTGACCGACACCGAACATCCGGCCGAAGGGCGCGATCCGGTGATCCTGGAATTGCTGCGCGGCGCCGACGTGATGGTGTATGACAGCACCTACACCGACGCCGAATACCCGACGCGCGTCGGCTGGGGCCATTCGACCTGGCAGGAATGCCTGCGGCTGGCCGAGGCGGCCGTAGTCGGCCGCGCGGTGATCTTCCACCACGACCCGGCCCGTACCGACGACGCGCTGGACGCCATTGCCGCGGAGGCGGCGGCGATGCGCCCCGGATCCCTGGTGGCCTATGAAGGGATGGAGCTGTCCCTGTAGGATCGGCGCAGCTTAAGTTCAGCGCCATCCGCACCGGTTGAATCCCGAACAATCGGTTCCACTGAGCAAAAGCGCTTGTGCGTGTTCATTACGCCACAGGTTGCTTTGTCACACTGGCCTCCTGTGACAATCTTGGTATTAGATCGGTGTGCAACCCCGCCACGATTGGGGCGGGCGGGGTCGTTGATGCGTGCAAAGCTTGGGGGGAAAAGCGATGCGCATGACCGGTCGTGCCTTGGGTATTCTCGCCGTGCTGACCGTCGCGACGCAGCTTGGCGGCTGCGCCACCGCGCCGCCGCTGGAAAGCGCCAAGCTGGACGGCGAACCGCGCAGCGTGGTCCTGCAGCATCCCGCCAGCGGCGAGACGGCGTCCGTCACCTACTGGCGCCCTGGCGACGGCCCCGGCAGCGGCTATGATCCGGCCGCGATGCGCGAGATCGCCGTCCTGTTCCGCGACCGCCGCAGCGACGAGGTGATCCCGGTTGATCCGGCCCTGGTCGATATGCTGGTGGAGTTGCGCCGGCGCGTCGGCGCGCCGCCGGAGTCGCCGATCCGCATCACGTCGGGCTACCGGTCGAGCGCCACCAACGCCAGCCTCGCCCGGACGAACCCGAACGTCGCCGAGAACTCCTATCACATGCGCGGTCAGGCGGCGGACTTCTCAATCGCCGGCATCCCGCCCTCGCGGCTGGCGGAGGAAGCGGCGGCGATGCAGCGCGGCGGCTACGCCATGTACGCCCACACCGGCCATGTCCATGTCGACACCGGCCCCTTCCGCACCTGGACGCCGAAGACCGGTGAACCGCGCGCGCCGCAGATCCTGGAGGCGCAGGCCCGCGCCCGTGCCAATGCCCAGGCGCTTGCCCAGAAGAGTGGCGGCGGCAAGGGCCGCGTGCAGGTGGCCGAGGCGACAGTCAAAGCGGCCAAACCGGGCAAGCCGCCGGCCAAACCGGCCAAGGCTCCGGCGAAGGCCGCCGTCAGGGCGGCGGCCCCCGATCTGTCGCGCGTCCGCGTGGCCTTGGCCCAGGTGAAGGAAATGCCGGTGCAGAAGACGGCGAAACGCTAAACTCGGGGCGAAGTCCCGTCACCCGCGCAGCGGTACCGTCATGACCACCCTGCTGATCCTCCGCCACGGCCCGACCGCCTGGAATGCCGAAGGGCGCATCCAGGGCAGCATCGACGAGCCGCTGTCCGACGCCGGCCGCGCACGGGTCGCCCGCTATCGCCTGCCGCCCGAGTCGGCCGGGCTGCGCTGGGTCTCCAGCCCGAAACGCCGGGCCTGGGAGACCGCCACCCTGCTCGGCCTCGATCCGACGCCGGAGCCGCGGATCGTCGAAATGGACTGGGGCGAGTGGGAAGGCCAGCGCACCGAGGATCTGCGCGCCGACGGCCGCATGCCGGCCCGCCATGACCGGCTGGGGCTGGACTTCAAGGCGCCCGGCGGCGAAAGCCCGCGCGAGGTGCAGGCCCGTCTGCGCTCCTGGCTCGGCGACCTCGCGGCGGAGGGTCGCCCCACCGGCGCCGTCGCCCACAACGGCATCCTGCGTGCGCTCTATTCGCTCGCCACCGGCTGGGACATGCGCGCCGACCCGGCGGAGGAGTTGCGCAACGGCTGCGCCCACCTGTTCCGCATTGGCGAAGACGGCGCGCCGGAGCTGGTGCGGATGAACATCGGCCTGCTGGAGTAAGGGGGCACGACGGCCCCCTTCCCTGTCAGACTGCCAGATCTCAGACGGCCAGATCGACGATCACCGGCACATGGTCCGACGGCTTGGGCTCCCAGCCGCGGGCGTCGCGCAGCACCTTGACGCCCGTCAGCGCGCCTTCCAGCGGCGGGGTCACCCAGATGTGGTCCAGGCGCCGGCCGCGATTGGAGGCGGCCCAGTCCTTCGCCCGGTAGCTCCACCAGGTGTAGAGCTTCTCCTCCGGCGGAACGAAGCGGCGCATGGCGTCGACCCAGCCGGCCGAGGCCTGCATCGCCGCCAGCTTGTCAACTTCGATCGGCGTGTGGGAGACCACCGACAGCAATTCCTTGTGGCTCCACACGTCCTGTTCCAGCGGCGCGATGTTCAGGTCGCCGACCAGCACCATCGGCCGGTCGGGCGTCCGCTCCGTGCCCAGCCAGTGGGTCATCTCGTCGAGGAACTGGAGCTTGTGGGCGAACTTGTCGTTCACCGCCGGGTCGGGGATGTCGCCGCCGGCGGGGATGTAGACGCAATGCAGCTCGATCCCGCCCGGCAGATGGGCCAGCGCGTGGCGGCAGTCCTGCTTGCCGCACCAGTGCTGGACGTCGTGCGAAGAGAAGGGCAGGCGCGACAGGATGGCGACGCCGTTGTAGCTCTTCATCCCGTGGATGTGGGCGTGGACATAGCCGCGCTCCGCCAGCGGGCCGAGCGGGAAGTCGGCGTCCACCACCTTGGTTTCCTGCAGGCAGATCACGTCCGGCTGCTCCTCCTCCATCAGGCGGAGGAGGAGGTCCAGACGCATGCGGACCGAATTGATGTTCCAGGTCGCGATGCGCATGTCCGGCGGCTCAGGCGATGGTCAGGGTCAGGGTGCCGACGCCTTCGACCGCGCCGGTCAGCACGTCGCCGGCCACCACCGGGCCGACGCCCTCCGGCGTGCCGGTGTAGATCAGGTCGCCCGGCTGCAGTTCGACCAGCCCGGACAGGTAGGAAATCGTCTCCGCCACCGACCAGATCAGGTCGGACAGGTCGCCCTTCTGCCGCGGCTCGCCATTCACCTGCAGGGTGACCGCCCCCTTGGCCGGATGACCGATGTCGGCGACGGTGCGGATGGCGGAGCAGGGTGCCGACTGGTCGAAGCCCTTGCCCATGTCCCAGGGCTTGCCTTCCTTCTTGGCGGCGTTCTGCAGGTCGCGCCGGGTCATGTCGAGCCCGACGGCATAGCCGAACACATGGTCCAGAGCGCGGTCGACCGGGATGTCGCGGCCGCCGGTACCAATCGCCACCACCAGCTCGATCTCGTGATGCAGGTTGGCGGTCTTCGGCGGATAGGGGATGGTGGCGCCGTCGGCGACGATGGCGTCGGCCGGCTTCATGAAGAAGAAGGGCGGCTCGCGGTCGGGATCGGCACCCATCTCGCGCGCATGGGCGGCATAGTTGCGGCCGACGCAATAGATGCGGCGCACCGGAAACGGATCGCCGCCCGCGACGGGGACGGCCGGCTGGGACCACAGGGGAATGGCGAAGGCCATGGCATCGGCTCTCTGGTTGGAACACTTCCGAACAGCTAACCCAAAAGCCGCCAACGGACCAAGCGTCCAACCATCCGCCCTGCCCTGCAATGCGCTACGGCGTTCCGGACAGGGGCGGGCCAAAAACGAAGACGCCCGGTCTGGGGGGGACCGGGCGTCGGAAGCTCCGATTCGGGAACCCGCGCGCGGCAGGGGAAACCGCTGGGCGGGCGATCGGCGTCGAATCGGCGTCGATCACTTCTTGACTCTTCAAGATGGAATTTGTATGCCCTCTCACCAATACGTTTCACGCATACCTGATATGCGTCAGCCTTCCTCCGTGCGGTTCTTGCTGACAAACGAAAGCCTTGCCCGCATTTTATCCGTTCATCCGATAATTCATCCAAAATATGGCATCCACGGTGACTGACAACGAGCGTTCCACCCCCGCCGACCGGCGGTCGCGTCTGCGGCCCGGCAAGAACGGCAAGCTCGCCCTTGGCCCCCTTCCGGAGCTGGTGGGTTACAACCTGCGCAAGGCTCAGGTTGCGGTGTTCCAGAGCTTTCAGAATGCGGTCGCTCCGCATGACATCACGCCCGGCCAGTTCGGCGTGCTGATCATGATCCGGGAGAACGAGGGGCTGTCGCAGTCCGACCTGGGCACGGCGGTCGGGATCGACCGGTCGACCATGGTCGCTGTGATCGACCGTCTCGAGTCGCGCGGCCTCGTCGTGCGCGCTCCTTCGCCCAACGACCGCCGCTCCTACGCGCTGCGCCTGTCGCCGGAAGGCCAGACGCTGATGGACGACCTGATCCCGCGCGTCCAGGCGCACGACCAGGGCATGGTCAAGGACCTGTCCCCGGAAGAGCAGGCGCAGTTCATCGACTTCCTGCGCCGCGTGTCGCGGTCGAAGTAAGGGGCGCCGCCCCTTCCGTTCCAGGCACCGGAAACGACTGACAGCCCGCCCCGCACCGGCAATCGCCGGATGCAGGGCGGGCTTTTCTCTTTGGGCGCCTTGCGCGCCCGAGTAGAGCATGCGGTGTTCACGCATCATTTGCACAAACCTGCGGCAAGAAAACGCCTTGCAAAGCGATCATATCTATCTCATACCATAAATACGTGCATACAATAGCCTCTCAGTACCTTTTAGTATTTTCATAAAATCCAACACCACCGGCAAGAACGGGGCGCACCATGACGTCAACTCCCAGCAACCAAGCGGGTTTCGACGCGCTGAGCTACCTCGCTGCGAACCCCGATTTGATCACGGCCTTCGGTGCCGACACCGCCGCCGCCGCGCAGCATTTCTCCATCTTCGGATCCGCCGAGCGGCGCTCGACCACCTTCGACGCCTTGAGCTACGAGGCCGCCAATCCCGATCTGCCGGCCGCCTTCGGCACCGACACCGCCGCCGCCACGCGGCATTACATCGAATTCGGCCTCAAGGAGGGGCGGACGACCACATTCGATGCCTTGAGCTACGTGGCCGCCAACCCCGACCTTCTGGCGGCCTTCGGCACCGATACCGCCGCCGCCACGCGGCACTACATCGAATTCGGGCAGCGCGAGGGCCGTAACACCTATTTCAACGCCGCGGGCTATCTGTCCGCGAATGCCGACCTGCGGGCGGCTTTCGGCACCGACATGGCCGCCGCGCAACGCCACTATATCCAGAACGGCTTCCGCGAGGGACGGACGATCCCGGTGGACGACTATGCCGAGAACACCACGACGCTGGGTCGGGTCAGCAGCGGGACCACCGCCACCGGCATGATCGAGCGGGTCTACGACGTCGATTGGTTCAAGACGACGCTCAATGCGGGCTCGACCTACACGCTGTCCGTGAGCTTTCCCGGCAAGGGAACCCACGACTTCGCGCTCATTGATGAGCGCGGCACCATCCTGGCGAGCGACAGCGACCGGGACGGCGATGGCGTCCACACACTCACCTACACGCCAGGCACGAGCAGTTCCGTCTACGCGGCGGTGAGCGGATTCAGCACCGGACGCTATTCGATCACCATGAAGGGCGGAGACGTCACGAATACGACGACGACGACCACCACCACCACCCCGGTCACGCTGTCGGACGATTTCTCCAACAACATCTGGACCACGGGGCGGCTTACGGTCGGCGGCACCGCCAGCGGCGTGGCGGAGAAGGATTTCGACAAGGATTGGTTCGCCGTGACGCTGGAGCGCGGATCGGTGTATCGCTTCGGCACCAGCGCCGGTAACGGTACCAGCGGTTCGGGTCCGATGCTCAGGCTTTATGACGCCAAAGGCTTCAGCGTGGCCACGCGATCCTACATGCCGGGCGGGGAAAACGCCTTATCCTCGCCGGAAGTCACGGTGGCGACGAGCGGCACCTATTACCTGGAGCATGATTTTGTGCTGGGACCCGGCGCCAGGGGTGCGGTTCCCTACACGGTCTGGGCGCAGAGGGTGGCAACCGATTCCGCGTTTTCCGACGAGTTCGGCAACTCGCAGGGCACGGCCGGGCGGATGTCGGTCGGCGAGACGATCACGGGCACCATCAACCAGACGTGGGACGAGGATTACATCGCCTTGTCGCTACAGCAGGGCCACAGCTATACATTCGACGTAACCACGCCGGGTCAGGCTTTCAACTTCGCGCTCAAAGACGCACTTGGAAATGATCGCTGGCTGGGACCGCCGGACGACAGCGCCGGCATTTACTATTACACGTCCAGGGACGGCCATCGCTTCTACAGCTATACGGCCAACAAGACCGAAACCTACCACATCAAGCTGTCAGGCAACGACGTTGGCCCCTACTCCATCAAGGCCACCGACAACGGCATGGTCGACGACATCGCCAACGACGCGAGCACGACCGCGGGACTGGCGGTCGGCGGCAGCGCCACGGGGCACATCGATTACCGCCCGTCCGACGGTTCCTTGAACGGGGATAACGACTGGTTCGCAGTGTCGCTCCAGGCCGGCCAGACCTATGAATTCGACCTCAAGAGGGACGGCGACGGCGCCGGCCTGATCCTGCGCGATCAGCAGGGCAATGCCGTGTCCGGTGGAACCAGCGCCGATTTCTGGAACTATACCTGGGGCAACGACAGTCTGCTCTACACCGCGACTCGATCCGGTACCCATTACCTCACGGTGAACGCGCTGATGGCCGGAACCGGGACGGATCTGGCCGGCTATACGGTCAGCGCCCATCAGATCGGCTGACCGCCAATCCGCGGCGCCCCATCCGGGCGCGCCGTGGACCGGCCGGTGGGGCATGGTCAAGGACACCTGTCCCCGGAAGAACAGGCACAGCTCATCGACTCCTGCGCCGCGTGTCGTGGCCGAAGTATGGGCACTCCCCTTTCCGTTCCAGGCACCGGAACCGACTGACAGCCCGCACCGCACCGGTGATTGCCGATGTGGGGCCGGCTTTTCTATGGCGTGGCCAGTTAACCCAAGATGCCTGTTTGCCAAAATGAAGAGATTGACTGAATCAATCGGGGTCCTTTTTCAGGATTCAGTCGACTTCGTTGGCAGTCAGGAACATCGCCTTTGAAAGGGCAGCAAAGAACTGCTGGTAAGGCTCCGCATCCGATACCGCGACCAGATTGTATTGCGCGCTCGCGCGCACCGACATTTGGGCTTTACCACGCGGGCGAACGGTAACCGTCATGCGCATGGCATAGCCGGACAGCTTGGTTCCGCTGATGATCCCCAATTGCTCATCGGCCTTATCGATGACGAAGCCCAGATCCTGAAGACTGCTGATTACCGTACGGATCGTAAGGTTGCGGTCACTTGTGTCAAATGCACGCGTCTGAATTGCACGCAATTCGACCTGGCTCTTGTCGACAGCCATCACCTGTTGCTTCGAGTCCGTTTGACACCCGCCAAGCGGAAGAAATGCCAACACGAGTGCCATGGCCCAGCCGCGGACCGACAGATTGCGGCAATTGGGCATGCTCATATCTGGTGCGCCTCGAGAAAAACGGATTGTGAAAGCTTTTCGAAGAATTGCTGATGGATTTCGGGCTTGTCGATTGTCTCGACGCGCGAGATTTGGTTCTTCGTGTTCCAGATCACGCGCTGGAACGTCGCGCGGACGATGATGCCGTTCCGGTCGGCCGAAGGGCGCGTCACGATGGAGATCCTGATTTTCTGATTGGCGTCCCAAACCGGATCGGCACGGCCTCCCATAGCCGCAACCAGGAGAGCAAAAAAGACCTGCCCGGCAACCTGCCCTGATTCGACTGCATCGCGATCCTTGGAAGCGACGATCAGCCCGGCCTTGAGGTTTGTCTCCTCGGTGGTAAACCCCAGGTCCTGCAACACGCCGGCAGATGCCGCGAGGATCGCTTGTTCATCGTTCGTGTCGAAACGCCGGGTTTGCATCTGACGCTGCCCAAGGCTTTCAGCCGCCAGGGTGAGCGCAGCGGCCTGCTGCTGCGCTCCCGGAGTCTGCTGGCAGCCCGCCAACGCCGTTAGGATCAGGGCGGATACGACAACCCGGCATTTCATGCTGCAGCTCCCGTCAGAAGCTGCTGGAGCGATACGAAAAATCGCGGACCCGGCTGCTCTCGTCGAACTTGACGATCACCGTCAACGTCCGCTGGGAAGTGCTGCGCGCGCCCGCGGAGCTGCTGACGCCAGCGCCGCCCAAGGCGCCGCCAATGCCGGCACCGATCGGACCACCGCCCAGAATCAATGCGTTCACGCCGCCGCTGCTGGTAGAGTACGCCGTTTCCGTCGAGATTTTGTCATAGACCCAGTTCTCGCGCCGACGGTCATCCGTCGTCACCATGTTGGGCGAACCAAGCACCTCCACGACTTCGGCACTCGTCATGCCGATGCGGATCTCGCGCTGCACCTTGCCGACGGTCAGGCGATCCGCATCCTGTGCCTGACGGACGGCCGCAGCATGCTCTCCGGCCGTCTGGCAACCGGCGAGCAGCACCGAGGCAAGCCCCATCGCGGCCAATGAGAAATTCTTGAAGAGCATGGAAAGACCTCGATCTGAATAGGATTACGGCTTGGCAGTCGTCTTCGATGCAGCGTCCGGCACCGGCGGAACATCCTCTTCACTTCCCAGTTCCAGGGCCGTCAGGAACATTGCCTTGGACAGGGGTTCAAAGAACAAGTCCTTGTAAAATGCCGGATCGTCCACCTGACTTTCCATTCCAGGATTCATGACCAAGGCATTGGAGCGCACGATCATGCGCGAAGAACCGCGCGGATAAACCGTGGCGGTCATGCGGAGCTTGGCCAGCTTGGTTGCCGAAACCGTTCCGGCAGCCGGTTCGACCTTGTCGATCCCATAGCCAAGATCCTGGAACGTGGCGATCACCGTTCGCAGAGTCTTGTTCTGATCGGAGGTTTCGAAGGCACGCGCCTGCATGGCCCTCAGCTCGACGGGGCTTTTCTTGCTGAGCACGACCTGCGGCTGATTGTTGGTCTGGCAACCTGCGACGGTCAGCGCCATGGCGCCGAAGATCGCAAAACGGATGCTCTTGCGCGGTGTCATATCTTGTGAGCCTCAAGGAACGCGCTGGCGGAGAGCTTTTCAAAGAACTCCTGGTAGAGTTGCGGTTCCATCAGCAACTCCGCCTTCCAGGCGTGTCCATGATTATTGACGAGGATTCGGTCGAAAGTGGTGCGCACTTCGGTCTGGCGGCCGCCCGACACCGGGTTGGCGATAAACGTCACCCGAATGGTCTGCTCCTGGTCCCAGGTGGGATTGTTTGCCACGCCAAGGAGAGCCATTGCGATCGTCAGGCCGATCTGTGCCGCGACCTGTCCACCCTCTTCCGCATTCCGCTGCTTGGATGCCACCACCACGCCGACATCGCTCGACGCCTCGGAAATGGTGAAGCCAAGATCCTGAAGGGTCTGGGTCCCTGCCTCGAGCAGAAGCTTCTCGTTCTCACTGTCGAAACGGCGCGTCTGGAGTGCGCGCATTTCAAGCGCTTTCTCCGGTGGCTTGCCGACCGTTTTCGCCACATCATTCATTGTCTGGCATGCGGACAGCACACCAGCAGCAAGAATGGCCGCAGCCAATCCAATGTGTACACGCACGCGAACCTCGACAGCACATCTAAACCATACATCCATAAAACCGAAAGTAGGGTTTTGTTGCAAGGGGAAACACATACGGATTAATTCGTCCGATTCCGAGCCGTGTTGGTTGCTCCGGCGGCAGCTGGATTGTGGCGGAAGACCGCTGTTGCGTCGTCAATACATCCACCCACAACATTCGGGTGTAATTCTGCCGCCAGCCACGGATCTGGCGCGCCGCTTTCGGTATTTCCGGCCAAACAGTAATAAGCCAACCAGTGGAGAAACGAAAAAGGCCAGAGCGGATTTTCTGAGAAAATCAACGCTCTGGCCTGATTTCGTGGCGGAGGGAGAGGGATTCGAACCCTCGATACGCTTTTGACGTATACACACTTTCCAGGCGTGCGCCTTCAACCGCTCGGCCACCCCTCCGTAGAGGCCCGCGTTATAGCCAGAGGTTCGAGGTGATGCAAGCCTCCGTTTCACGCGGGCGACGTTTTTTTGATAGCACGCTGAACCACGCCAATCTCACCCACCAATCCCGTCCACCAGGGCACCGACGGTGCGGCACAGCAGGTCCAGATCCTGGGGACGGGACAGGCGGTGGTCGCCGTCCTTCACCAGCGTGACGCGGACGTCGTCGCCGGTCAGCGCCTCGGCGATGCGCAGGCTGAGCTGCCAGGGGACGTCGGGGTCGCGCTGGCCGTGCAGCAGGCGGACGGGGCCGCCGAAGGCGATGGGGCCGCGCAGCAGCAGGTGGTTGCGGCCGTCCTCGATCAGAGCGCGGGTTATCGGCTGGGGCTCCGGGCCGTACTCCGACGGGCGGTTCCAGACGCCCTCCTCCATGATCCGGCGGCGGACATCGGCATCGAAGATGTCCCACATCAGGTCTTCGGTGAAGTCGGGGGCCGGGGCGATGCCGACCAGTCCGGCCACCCGCTCCGGCCGGCGAAGCGCGGTCAACAGCATCATCCAGCCGCCCATCGAGGATCCGACCAGGATCTGCGGTCCCGTCGTCACCTGATCCAGCACCGCCAGCGCGTCGTCGGCCCACAGGCCGATGGTGCCGTCGGCGAACCGCCCACTGGAGGCGCCGTGGCCCTGATAGTCGAAGCGGGTGAAGGACAGGCCGCGTTCCACCGCCCAGGCCTCCAGCGTCGTCGCCTTGCCGCCGGTCATGTCGGACATGAAGCCGCCCAGAAAGATCACGCCCGGCTTGCCCTGTCCGGACGGGCCGGCAGGGGTGTGGTGATAGGCTATGGTCGCGGCACCGCGCGTTAGGCTATGGTGCGCGCCGCCCGGATGGGCTGCGGTTTCGGTCATACGGTCACCTTCGACAACGGACACCGGCACGCGGTCGGGCACCGGGCTCGACGGCGATCCGGCATGCCGGGGCCTGCGGCCGGTTCCGGGCCGCCCCTTGCGAGCAGCCGGCATCATGGATTTCGACCCCCACCTTACCACCGACCATTCCCCGCGCAACGCGGACGCCCACCAGGACACCGCTGCCCCCGACTGGCCAGGGCACTGGCCGGGGCACTGGCCGGGCGGCCGGGCACCGACGGTGCTGCAGGTGGTGCCGACGCTGGTCACCGGCGGGGCGGAGCGCGGCTGCATCGACATGGCGCTCGCCCTGCAGGCCGCCGGCGGCAGGCCGCTGGTGGCGTCGGAGGGCGGGCCGATGGTGCGCGAGCTGGACCGCGCCCGCATCACCCACCTGACTCTGCCGCTGGCTTCCAAGAACCCGCTGACCATCCGCCGCAACGCCCGCCGGCTGGCCGCCATCATCCGCGAGCACAAGGTGGACATCGTCCACGCCCGCTCCCGCGCGCCGGCCTGGAGCGCGTGGCTGGCCTGCCGGGAGACCGGCGCCCGCTACATGACCACCTTCCACGCCCCCTACAATTTCGGAACCGGCCCGGTCGGCGGCCGGCTGAAGCGCTGGTACAACTCGGTGATGGCGCGGGGCGAGCGGGTGATCGCCATCTCCGGCTTCATCCGCGACCATGTGCTGGGCAACTACCCGGTCGATCCGGCACGGGTGCGCGTCATCCACCGCGGCATCGACCGCAGCGTCTTCGCCCCCGACCGGGTCAGCCCGGCGCGGCTGGTGACGCTCGCCAAGCAATGGAACCTGCCGGACGACCGGCCGGTGATCCTGCTGCCCGGCCGGCTGACCCGCTGGAAGGGCCAGACCGTGCTGATCGACGCGCTGGCCAGGCTGGGGCGCAAGGACGTGCTGGCCCTGCTGGTCGGGTCCGACCAGGGCCGCACCGGCTACCGCGAGGAGTTGGAGAACCGCATCGCCAATGCCGGCCTGCGCGGCGTGGTGCGGATGACCGACCATTGCAGCGACATGGCCGCGGCCTACCTGTTGTCGACGGTGGTCGTCTCGGCCTCGCGGGAACCGGAAGCCTTCGGGCGGGTGATCGTGGAGGCCCAGGCGATGGGCAAGCCGGTGATCGTCTCGGCCATCGGCGCCTATCAGGAGACCGTCGTCCCCGGCGAAACCGCCTGGGTGGTGCCGCCGGACGATCCCGACGCCCTGGCCCGGGCGCTGGACGAGGCGCTGTCGCTGACCCCGGAGCAGCGGGAGGCCATCGGCGCCCGCGCCGTCGCCTTCGTCGCCGACCGCTACACCAAGGATCGCATGTGCGCCGACACGCTGGCGGTCTATGCGGAGTTGCTGCAACCACGCTGAGATCGGCCTGTCGATGCAATCCGATCGATGCAATCCGATCCCTGCCCCACCCATCACAAACCCTTCCATAAAACCGACCGGACACCATGGCCGACATCCGACAGATTTCCGGCATCGCCGAAGTCATCGACCATTATGACGGGTTCATCCTGGACCTGTGGGGCGTACTGCATGACGGCGAACGGCCCTATCCCGGCGTGCCCGACTGCCTGGACCGCATGCGCGCCGCCGGCAAGACGCTGTGCCTGCTGTCCAACGCGCCGCGCCGCACCACCGGCGTGATCGAGAAGCTGGACGGCATGGGGCTGGGGCGAGAGCGCTACAACCATGTCATGACCTCGGGCGAGGCGACCTACGAGGCGCTGCGCGACCGCGACGATCCCTGGCACGCCGCCCTCGGCCGGCGGCTCTACCACATCGGGCCGGAGCGGGACACCGACGTCTATGAAGGGCTCGGCTACCGGATCGCGGCGACTCCGGAGGAGGCCGATTTCGTCGTCAACACCGGCATTGTCACCTTCGGCGAGACGGTGGCGGATTATCAGCCGCAGCTGGACGCCTGTCTGGCCGCCGGGCTGCCGATGATCTGCGCCAATCCCGATCTGGTGGTGATGGTCGGGCCGATGCTGGTGATCTGCGCCGGCACGCTGGCCGCCCGCTACGAAGAGATGGGCGGCGACGTGCGCCAGCACGGCAAGCCCTATGCCCCCGTGTACGAGCGCTGTTTCAAGCTGCTGGGGATCGACGACAGCCGCCGCATCCTGGCGGTGGGCGACAGCCTGCGCACCGATGTCGCCGGCGCCAACGCCGCCGGGATCGACGTGGCGCTGGTCACCGCCGGCATCCATCAGGAGGAGCTGGGGGGCGCCGCCTGGGGGGCCGCGGTCGATCCGGTCAATTTGCGCGCTCTGGCCGATGCGTCGGGGCACATGCCCACCTACGCGGTGCCCAGCCTGCGCTGGTAAACCGTCAAGACGGGAGCGCGGAGGCGTCCTGCCCGCGTTCCCGTCTCAGTCCAGCGGGACGGCGTCGTCCATCGCCTTGTCGAGCAGGGGCGACTGGCCGTCTTCGGCAAAGCCGCGATTGCCGATCGCGGTGCGGTAATAGCTGACGATGAAGACGCGGATGGAGGCGGTCAGATTGGCCTCGCCCCGCCGCTCGTCGATCTGGGTGCAGATTTCGTTCAGCGTCAGCCTTTCACGCTCGCAGATTTCCTTCAGCGAATCCCAGATGTACGGCTCCATCCTCAGGCTGGTACGGCGACCGCTTACCTTGACGTTGCGGCAGAGCAGCCCCGGTCCTTCCTTACTCCTGCTCGCACCCGTGCCCCCCATCGGAAACCCCGTTCCCCATCCGTTGCGTGCCCCGATCTCTCGTTGCGGGCCAATACATCCATTTGTGTGACCATATTGCAAGTGGCGTGTGCCGTCCAAGATCAATTCGACCCATAGCTGCGGATTGGCGCGACAATCGAGCGCAGGCGGGTATTGCCTCCAACCGCAGATCGGCAGATTGCGGGGAAAAGCCGCTTCCTTTGGCCTGTACCTTCGCTATACCAGTGCCGGACGGCGGAAGAAGGGGAAGGATCGGCGATGACGCGACCGGAGAACCGACGATTCGCGGCCCGCATCGCAGCCGGGTTCGCCATGGGGCTCCTGGTCCCCTGGATCGCCCCGGCAACACCGGCCGGAAGCGTGTGGGCCGCCGATGCAACCGAACCCGCCAAGAACGTCCCCGCCGAGACCATCCCGGACTCCCTCCTCCGCAGCCGGATCGAAGCGCTGCTGCCGGCTCCCTGGCGCATCGAATCGCTGACCGTGGAGCCGCTGGCCGCCCCGCCATCCCCGGAAACCCGGCTGTCGGCGCGGGTGACCGCGACGGTGGTGCTCGGCGGCCCGACCTATCTGGTGGACAGCCGCGAGGGGCCGGTGACCTTTCTGCGTCCGGCGGCCGAAGCCGGGCTGACCAAGAGCTGGGTCGCGACGGCGCTCGCCAGCCACGGGCCCGGCGGCTGGACCGTCGCGCTGACGCCGCAGAGCCCCGGCCTGCTCGACGGCATCGGCAAGCCGGCCGCCGAGCTGCCCGGCCGCACGGTGGTTCTCGGCACGCCGGAAGCGAAAAGCCTGCGCGAACAGTTGGATCGCGACGCGGCGCAACGGCTGGCAGAGGACACCGAACGCCGCCGGCGCGAGGAGGAACGGCTGGCCCAGCAGGCCGCCGCGGCCAAGGCCGAAGCCGCCCGCGCGGAAACCGAACGGCGGGCGGTCGAGGCGCGCATCGCCCAGGTCGCCGACCTGCGCGGCAAGCTGTCCGGTCCGGACCGCGCGGCGCGGCTGGCCGCCTTCGAAGCGGCGTTGGGCGGAAACGATCCGGCATTGCGCCAGACGGCGATGGACGCGGCGCTGCAGAGCCGCGATCCGGTGGTCGCCAATCTGGCGCTGAAGGACTGGATCGCCCGCCACCGCGCCGTTCCGGTCCAGCTTTACGCCACCAAGGAGGATCCCAGTTCCGAGGTGGTGGTGCAGAATCTTGGGCCGATGACGCTGGAGATCGACGGCTTCAGCCCGGTCAACGGCGCGCTGGCCGGCAAGCTGGGAGCGCCCGGCTACAGCATCGCCCGACCGTCCAGCATCGTCGGCACCCTGGCGCAGACCGAACTGGCGGTGAACTCCTTCGGCTGCGCCCTGACATTGCGGCTGGCCGAGCACCGGACGCTGGACGGGCTTCTGCGCTGCCAGACGCTGCCGACGCTGATCGCCCGCATCACGCTCGATTGAGGGGGGACGCGATGGGCCGAGTGCGGCGGAACTCCACCCTGCGGTTCGCGGCGGCCGCCCTGCTGCTGAGCGCCTGCACGGCAGGCGCGTTGGCCGGTGCGTTGGCCGGCGCGCTGGCCGAAACGCCGGCCAAAACGCCGGCCGAACGGCTGAGCCCTGCCGCCGCCCCCATCATCGCCCTCCCCCGCCTGACTCCGGCACAGACCCTTTCGCCGCCGCTGACCCCAGGCATGGTCTGGGAGCATCCGCCGGAAGCGCCGGCCCCGCTGTCGCCGCCGGGCCCGCGACCCGCCCCGGCCGAGCCCACCGCCGGCCGGGCGCCGACAGCGCCCACCGCGGTGAAGCCGCCCGACGCCAAACCCGCCGAAGCGCCCCCGGCCGTCGCGGTTCCGCCCCTGCCGCCGATCAAGCCGCCGATCAATCCACTGGGCGACGTGGCGCTCCGGGCCGCCCCCGCAGCGACGGCTGAAAGACCGGTCGCCGAAAAGCCGACCACCGTGGGGCCGACCACCGTGGAGCCGACCGCCAAGCCGGCCGCCAAGCCGCCTGCCGCAACTCCGGCACGGCGCAGCGTGACGGCCACCGTAGGCATCTACCTGCGGGCGACACCGGACGCCAACGGCCGGGTCCTGGATACGGTGGAGAAGGGCGAGCAGGTGACGGCCTTCGGCCCGCCCGTCGACGGTTGGCAGCGGGTCGGCCGGGCCGGGACGCCGCAGGGCTACGTCGCCGGCGATTATCTGGCGGAAGCCGCCCCCAACCGTACGGCAAACGCAGAGCCCACCGCCGCTGCGCCCAAGCCCGGCCGCTATGCCAAGGCCGATCCCGAAGACCGTGGCTGCGCCCTGCCCGACGACCTGCCGGAGCGGGCGCAGCGCCCCCCCCTGTCCGGCGGGACCGTCGCCCGGCTGCGCGCCGCCGGCAACCTGCGCGTCGCCCCGGTCTGCGACGCCAAGGTGCTGGACGTGCTGGACGCCGGCGAGCGCGTCACCGTGCTGGAGGCCGTCGGCGGCTGGTACAAGGTCGGGCGGAAGGGCAAGGCGCTGGGCTATGTCGGCGCCGCCCTGCTGGCGCCCCTCAAGCGCTGAACGGGCAACGCCGGGGACCCGGTACGAGGCTACCCGGAAGGACGCGGCCCGGCCCCCCGTGAAGGGGCTTGTTCGGCCGTGAAAAAGGATTCTACAACAAGGGGGAGGCCGAACTATCGCGGACGAACGGAGCCCCTTCGGAAGTTAGCCGGGGTGCGCCCGCCCCGTCGGACGGTTCGACCACCCCCGCCGGCCATGCGGCGCCGGTCAGGCCGGGCGGGGGCGCGAAGCACGACCGGGACCACGACCGGGACAAGGATCCACACGATGTCGACCCAACACAAACAAGCCATGGACGCGGTCCTGCAGGCCGCCGCGCACGACATCGTCGCCACCCTTCAGGAGCGGGACGTCGCTGACCGCCACAGCGAGGAAGGGGATCTCGTCGTCCTCGACGTCGCCATCCTGCACGCCTACCGCATCTTCATGCGCATCTGCGAGGAGAACGGCCTGGACGTCGACGCCGGCTATTTCGCCGACCTCGCCGCCGACCTGGCCGAGGAAGTATCGCAGGACCAGGACGACTACGAGGACTGACCCTGGGGGATTGCCCCTGTGGACTGAGGTCGAGACCGGAATGCCCCCGCCCTTCCCCGCGCTGCATGGGAACGGCGGGGGCAATTCCTTTTTGTGAAAGCCCACATCCGTGCCCCATCCCACCCCTGACGTGGTCCCAGACGTGGCGATCATCGGCGCCGGCCCCGCCGGGTTGATGGCGGCGGAGATCGCCGCTGCCGCCGGCCTGCGGGTCGCCGTGTACGACCACACGCCGACCCCGGCGCGCAAGCTGCTGCTGGCCGGGCGCGGCGGGCTGAACCTGACCCATTCGGAACCGCTCGACCGCTTCCTGCCCCGCTATGGCGCCGCCGAGCCGCTGTTCCGCCGCCTGCTGACCGGTTTCCCGCCGGACGACCTGCGCGGCTGGGCGGCCGGGCTGGGGATCGACACCTTCGTCGGCAGCAGTGGCCGTGTCTTCCCGGTGCAGATGAAGGCCTCCACCCTGGTGCGGGCATGGCTGCGGCGGCTGGACGGGCTGGGCGTCACCCTGCACAGCCGCCACCGCTGGACCGGCTGGGACGAGACCGGCGCGCTGACTTTCAGCTGTGGAGGGGAAACCGTCACCGTCGCCCCGCGCGCCGCCCTGCTGGCGCTGGGCGGGGCGAGCTGGCCGCGCACCGGGTCGGACGGCGGCTGGGTCCCGCTGCTGGAGGGGCTGGGGGTGGAGGTGGCGCCGCTGGCGCCGTCCAACATGGGCTTCGAGGTGCCCTGGTCCGATCACCTGCGCGACCGCTTCGCCGGCCAGCCGGTGAAGAGCGTCGGCCTTTCGGCTGCCGGCCGCCGCCTGAAGGGCGAGTTCGTCATCACCGAAACCGGGATCGAGGGCGGCGCCATCTACGCCCTGAGCGCCCCGCTGCGCGACGCCATCGCCGCCGAGGGCTGGGCGACCCTGACGCTCGACCTGCTGCCGGACATGGCCGAGGCCGAGCTGGTCAAGCGCCTGCGCCGCCGCGGTGCCGAGTCGCTGTCCACCTTCCTGAAGAAGTCGCTCTCCCTGACCGGCCCGCGCGCCGCCCTGCTGCGCGAGTTCGCCCCCGCCGCCGACCTGACCGATCCGGTGGCACTGGCCCGGCAGATCAAGGGGCTGTCGGTGGTGCTGACCGGCATCCGCCCCATCGAGCGCGCGATCTCCAGCGCCGGCGGCGTCCGTCTGTCGGAACTGGACGACCGGCTGATGCTGACCCGCCGCCCCGGCCTGTTCCTGGCCGGCGAGATGCTGGACTGGGAGGCGCCGACCGGCGGCTATCTGCTGCAGGGCTGCTTCGCCATGGGCGTGGCGGCCGGCAAGGGTATGGTGGAGTGGCTGCGGTGAGTGGGGAACCCCTCCGCAATTTCGGATAGCGTCATCCTTTCGCCACGGTCGGGAGACAAATAATCGTCCGCCCGCCGCCGGTCTTCCGGCGGCGGGGATGTAGGCGTATGAGGACCGAAGCGGGAACGTTCCCCGCACTCACCGCATCGACCCGATGGGGCTTCAGCGAGCGCGCCGTGACCGCCGACCGACCCGACCACCAAAGGGACCAGAGGACGGGCCAGCTCTATGCCGGCCCCCGACCGGTCCGCACCCGCGAAGACCCGTCGCCGCTCGACCGGCTGACGGCGGGCGAGGTCGCCCGTGTGCTGGCCGCCAAGGCGTTCGGGATTGCCCGCGACCGGCTGGCTACCCTTGGCCAGAGACTCGGCCAGGGCAAGCCGCGCCGCAGGCAGCCGCCTCCCTCCGCCGCCCCGCCGCCGACGCCCTACAAGCAGCCACGCCGACCGCGCCGCCGCGGCTTGCCGTCCTTCACCCTGCCAAGGATCTCCTTGCCCAAATTCAAAGCGCCCGAACTCGGCACGTCCAAGCCGTCCGCTCCCCGATCCGGCGGCTCCCAGCCGCCGCAGCCACCCAGGAAAAACGGGGCCAAGGGCGGCGGCTGGATGAGGCAACTGCTGCAATGGGGCCTTGTCGCCGCCATCTGGTGCGGCATCGGGTTGGGCGCGGTGCTGGCCTGGTTCGCGCTCGACCTGCCGGACATCTCCAAGGTGGCACAGTTCGAACGCCGCGCCTCGATCACCGTTCTGGCCGCCGACGGCAGCGAGTTCGCCCGCTTCGGCGACCTGCACGGCACGACGCTCAGCGTGAAGGATCTGCCCCCGCATCTGGTCGACGCCGTGCTGGCGATCGAGGACCGCCGCTTCTACAGCCATTTCGGCATCGATCCGCTGGGTCTGGCCCGCGCCGTCTATGTCAACTGGCGCTCCGGCCGGGCGGTGCAGGGCGGCTCCACCATCACCCAGCAGCTCGCCAAGAACCTGTTCCTGACCCCCGAGAAGTCGCTGAAGCGCAAGATCCAGGAGGCGATGCTGGCGCTTTGGCTGGAGAGCCGCTTCACCAAGGACCAGATCCTCACCGCCTATCTGAACCGCGTCTATCTCGGCGCCGGCACCTTCGGGGTGGACGCCGCGGCCCGCACCTATTTCGGCAAGCCGGCGACCGAGGTCGACATCCGCGAATCGGCGGTGCTGGCCGGCCTGCTGAAGGCGCCGTCGCGCTACGCACCCAGCTCCAACCCGGATGAGTCGGCGGAGCGGGCGCGGGTGGTGATGGCGGCGATGCTGGACGCCGGCTATCTGACCCAGGCGCAGTATGACGCCGCCCGCACCGCCAAGCCCTCGCCCAAGCGCAGGCCCGGCGGCGACGGCCGCTATTTCGCCGACTGGGTGACCGATCTGGTGCCGGGCTTCGCCGGCCCCGACCATGGCGACGTCATCGTCCGCACCACGCTGGACCTGAAGATGCAGCGCGCCGCCGAACAGCGGATGGAGGCCCTGCTGGCCGGCCCCGGCGCCGCCGCCAACGTCCGCCAGGGCGCGCTGGTCGCCATGAGCCCGGACGGCGCCGTGCGCGCGCTGGTCGGCGGCCGCGATTACGACAGCAGCGAGTTCAACCGCGCCACCCAGGCGCTGCGCCAGCCGGGTTCGGCCTTCAAGCCCTTCGTCTATCTGGCGGCGCTGGAAACCGGCTGGACCCCCGACAGCCTGATCGACGACGCTCCGGTCCAGCTCGGCAATTGGAGCCCCGGCAATTACGACGGCAAGTACCGCGGCAGCATCACGCTGGCCTCGGCGCTGGCCCATTCGTCCAACACCGCGACAGCGCGGCTGATCGACCGGGTCGGCACCGACCGGGTGCGGCGGATCGCGTCGGATCTCGGCATCTCCTCGCCTCTGACCCGCGACCTGTCGCTGGCACTCGGCACCAGCGAGGTGACGCCGCTGGAGCTGGTGCGCGCCTATGCCGGCATCGCCAACCGCGGCGTTCCCGTCTGGGCCTATGCCATCACCGAGATCAAAAGCCGCGACGGCACGGTTCTCTACCGGCGCCAGGGCGGCGGCGGCGCACCGGTGGTCGACCCCGCCCATGCGGTCCAGCTCGCCCGGATGATGAGCGGCGTGCTCGACTACGGCACCGGCCGCAGCGCCCGGCTGAACCGCCCGGCGGCGGCCAAGTCCGGCACCACCCAGGACTATCACGACGCTTGGTTCGTCGGCTTCACCGCCGATCTGGTCGCCGGCGTCTGGCTCGGCAACGACAACAACGACGCCATGAAGAAGGTCACCGGCGGCACCCTGCCGGCCAAGCTGTGGCGCGAGTTCATGCTGGACGCCCATGCCGGCAAGCCCGCCCGCCCGCTCCCCGGCCTGGACGGCGCCCCCGCCTGGACGCCGCCGCCCGGCAGCGTGCTGCCTGGATTGGTGCCGCCGAACGGCGTCCCGATGGCATCGGCCGACGCGCGGCCGGGCGGCGCCATCGGCTCGCTGATCGAGAAGATCGCCGGCGGCTCCGGCGCCGCGCCGAAGGTGCAGCACGACTACAGCAACACCGGGGTGCGGTAGGGGGAGTGTCGGCTCCGATTGCCCCCTCCCCATCCCTCCCCCGCGTTCCGCGGGAGAGGGGGTAGGACGCTTGCAGAGTTCACACGAAGGAGTGGCGGAGTTCCCTCTCCCGCGGAACGCGGGGGAGGGTTAGGGAGGGGGCACCCGCAGCCGACACCCCCCACCCCCAGGTTCCCCCCACCGCCCCGACCCTGCTATACCTCCCCCGACTTTCCCCACGGCGGACGACACATGCAGGCGGACGATGGACTGGACGGAGCGGAACTGCTGGCGGAGGCCGCGCCCCCGCCGGCCGCCGGCACCCCATCTCCGCCCCCCGCTCCACCTGCCCGCCCGCGCGACGCCCTCAACCCGCTGCTCAGCGTCGCCGCGCCGGTGCTGGCGCTCGCCACCTCGCTGCGCGACCGCGCCCTGACCGATCCGCCACGCGCCGCCGCCGCCGCCGCGCTGGAGCGGTTCGACCGTGCCGCCGCCGCGGCCGGTCTCGACCCCGACGACATCCGCGCCACCCGCATCGCGCTGGCCGCCACGCTGGACGACGTCGCCCGCGCCGCCGGCCATGGCGGGGCGGCGGTGGCCGAGCCGGGCGCCGGAGTACGCTTCTTCGACCTGCTCGACGGCATGCTGGGCGACCCGCGCCGCAACCGCCACGCGCTGGAGCTGTTCTACGCCTGCCTGTCGCTGGGCTTCGAAGGCCGCTTTCGCGACAAGCCCGGCGGTGCCCACGACCTCGCCCGCCTGCGCGACGAGCTGTACCGCATCCTGCGCCGCGCCCGCGGCGACGTGCCGGCGGAGCTGTCTCCCGCCTGGACCGGGGTGGCGGAGCCGTTCCGCCCGCCCGGCAACAGGCTCGGCAACCGGCTGGGCGGCTGGCCCGGCTGGCTCATCTGGGCGGCGGTGGCGCTGGGCCTGTCCGGCCTCTATGTCCATCTCGCCGGCGGCCTCGACCGCCGGGCGGAGCCGGTGGCCGCCCGCATCGCGGCATTGCTGCCCGACCGGCCGATCGAGATCGCCCGGCTGGTCCCGCCGCCGCCGCCCACCGCCGGCCCGGCCCTGATCGCCCGCATCACCGGCCGGCTCGCCCCGGAGATCCGCACCGGCTCCGTCGAGGTGCTGGCGGGGGAGGACGGCGCCCTGGTCATCCGCATCCCGGCGGCGGCGATGTTCGCCACCGGCAGCGACGCGGTGAAGGCCCGCCACCGCGCCATCGTCGAGCGGGTGGGCCAGACCCTGGCGACCGAGTCCGGCGGCGTCCTGGTGGTCGCCCACACCGACGACCAGACCCCGCCGGCCGGCCGCCTCGCCACCGCGCAATCCCTGACCGACGCCCGCGCCGAATCCGTCCGCAAGCTGCTGGAGCACACGATCGCCCCCGCCCGCCTGTCGGCCGAGGGCCATGGCGACCAGGAGCCGGTCGCGCTGAACGACACGCCCGCCGGGCGCGACGCCAACCGGCGGATCGACATCCGCCTCTATCCGCAATAGGGCGCCCGCCATGGCCGATCCCCGTCCCAAGAAGGCTGGCGCCACTCCGGCGAAGAAGAGCGTGGAGAACAAGACTGCGGCGAAGAAGACCGGCAGGCGCCGCAAGCCCGCCGCCACGCCCTCGCCCCACCGCTCCGCCCGCGCCCGCTGGGCGACCTCGCTGGCAGGCGCGCTGGCGCTGGGGCTGGCCGGCTGGCTGCTGCTGCCGCGTCTGGCCGCTTCCGCCGCCCCCCACCTGCTGCCGACCATCCAGGCCGACTGGAGCGTCCGTCTGCTGCCGCTGGTCCTGGCGCTGGCGGTGTGGGGCGCCGTCAACCGCCGCATCGACGGCCGCGAGCGCGCCGCCAACGCCCGCCTGCTGGAAGCGCTGGCCGCCGGCCGCGACCCGGAACTGAAGGCCTCGCTGGAGGAGATCGGCGTCGTGCGCAAGCGCCTCGACGCCGTGCTGGCCCAACTGCGCAAGCGGCAGGGCGGGCGTTATCTCTACCAGCTGCCCTGGTATCTGGTGATCGGCGCCCCCGGTTCCGGCAAGACGACGGCGCTGGCCAACACCGGCCTCGCCACCCCGTTGCTCAACGGCACCGTCACCGGGCCGCTGGCCGGGCTGGCCGGCACCCGCAACTGCGACTGGTGGTTCACCGACCGCGCCGTGCTGATCGACACCGCCGGCCGCTACACCACCCAGGACAGCCGGCGCGCGGTGGACGGCCGGGTGTGGTCCGGCTTGCTCGACCTGCTGAAGGAGCATCGCCCGCGCCAGCCCGCCAACGGCGTCCTGCTGACCGTCAGCATCCCCGAGCTGACCGGCTGGACTGATGCCGAGCGGCGCAACCACGCCATCCTGATCCGCCAGCGCCTGAACGAGCTGCGGGTGCAGCTGGGCGTCCGCCTGCCGGTCTATCTGCTGCTGACCAAGGCCGACCTGCTGGACGGCTTCGCCACCTTCTTCGACCCGCTGGACCGCGAGGCGCGCGGCCAAGTGTGGGGCCTGACCCTGCCGGCCGCCGAAGATCCCGCCACGGAAACCGCCAGCCCGCTGCCCGTCTTCCGCGACCTCTATGCCGGTCTGGTGCGGCGGCTGGACGAGCGGCTGCTCGACCGGCTGCACCAGGAACCCGACATCCGCCGCCGCAGCGACGCCTTCACCCTGCCGCTGCGGGTGGCGGAGCTGGAGCCGGCGCTGGCCGACATCGTCGACACCGTCTTCGGCTCCGAACATGGCGAGGAGACGCCGCGCCTGCGCGGGCTCTACCTGACCAGCGCCACCCAGACCGGCGGCCCGCTCGGCCTGCTGGAGCCGGAGGCCGACGGCCCGGCCTCCACCTATTTCCTCGACCGGCTGCTGCCCGAGGTCGTCTTTCCGGAGGCCAACCTCGCCCAGGTCGACCGCATGATGGAGCGCGCCCGCCGCCGCCGCAACGCCCTGTCCGCCGCCGCCGCCCTGCTGCTGGGCGCGGCGCTCGGCGGCTGGTGGATGGTCAGCGCGCGGGGCAACGCCGCCCTGCTGGAGCGCGCCGATGCCGGCGCCGCGGCGGTGGAGGCGGCGCTGCGCCCGCTCGACACGCCGCCGCGCGCGCTGATGCGGGTGGACGATGCCGACCCGGCGGCGATCCTGCCGGCGCTGAACGCGCTGCGCGCCCTGCCGCACGCCTTCGACGAGGCGCAAAGCTGGGCCGATCCCGCGCTGGCCGGCGGGCTCTACCAGGGCGCCCGCATCGCCGTCCCGGCGCGGGAGGCCTATGCCCGCGCCCTGCGCAGCCAGTTCCTCGCCCGCATCGCCCTCAGGCTGGAGGAGCGGCTGCGCGCCGATTGGGCCTTGCCCGACCAGCTGCGCCAGACCCTGCGCCTTTACCGCATGGTCGGCGGGGCCGGACCGATGGACGCCGGCGCGCTGGCGGAATGGCTGGCGCTCGACTGGCAGCGCACGCTTCCCGGCCCGGCCAACGAGGCGCCGCGCCGCGCCCTCGGCGACCATCTGGCCGCCCTGTTCGCCGTCGGCTTCGCCCCGGTCCCGCCCGACGAGGCGCTGGTCGCCCGCGTGCGCGAGGTTCTGGCCGAATCGACGCCCCAGCCGGCCCCGCAACCGATCCCGGCCAGCCGGGCCGCCCTGCCATGATGGGTTCGTTCGGCATGCCGCGTGGCATTGCCGCCGGGGTGGGCGCCGATCCGGTGATGGGCTTCCACGGCAAGGTCCCGGCGCGCGGCGATTTCGTCGGCCACGGCCTGCCGCCGGCCGTGCTCGGTCCATGGGACCGCTGGCTGTCGGCGGCGCTGGGCGAGGCCGGCCGCCAATTGGGCGCCGAGTGGGAGTCCCTGTTCGCCCAAGCTCCGGTCTGGCGCTTCGCCCTGTCGGCCGGCCTGTGCGGCGCCACCCCGCTGATCGGCGTGTGGATATCCAGCGCCGACCGCGTCGGCCGTCCTTATCCCTTCACCATCGCCGCCGGCCTGCCCGCCGGCTTCGACATCGCCGGCGCCCCCGCCGCCTGCGCCGCGTGGCTGACCCGCGCCGAGTCGCTGGCGGAGGACGCCTGCCGAGCCGGCGCCGATGTGGAAGGTTTGCCGGCCCGCCTCGCCATCCTCGGCCGTCCGGAGCCGGAGCGTGTCGGCGCGGCGACCCGCGCCCTTCTCGGCCGCCTGTCCGGTCCCTTGGGCGCGGATGCCAGCCTGTGGTGGACCCGCGGAGCCGGCCGCATCGCGCCGTCCCTGCTGTCCTGCCCCGGCCTCCCCGCCGGCCACCGCCCGACCGCCTTCCTCGACGGCGCCTGGACCCGCTGGGGCTGGGAGAACGCGGAGGAGGGGTAGGAGAAAGGGCTGCGTTACCGCACCCCCGCCATCTCGCGGTCGAACCGCGCCAGCGCCTGTTCCAGCCCCCATTGCACCCGCGCCTTCTCGCTGCGCTCCGTCACCGCGCGGCAAGCGTCCTCATTCGCCGGCGGGGTGCAGCCGGGTGCGGACCACAGGCTGTCGCCGGGTAGGAAGCTGTGCTCCAGGCTGGCGCGCGCCAGCCCGACCAGATCGCCATAGCCCAGCCCGAACTCCTCGACCGCGCGCTGCAGTTCGTTGGTCAGGTCGATCCTGCTCACACCTTCATCGTCGGTGGACAGCACCACCGGCACGCCTGCGGCGCGATAGACCGGCAACGGGTGGTTCTTGCCGCTGACGCCCAGGATCTTGTCGTTGCTGGTCAGGTTGATCTCCACCGCCACCTTGCGTCCGGCCATCGTCCGCAGCAGGCCCTGGGGATCCTCCTCATACATCACGTCGACGCCATGGCCGATGCGCTTGGCCCCGGCGATCTCCACCGCCTTGCGGATGTGGTCGCGCAGCCGCTCCGGCGGGACGAGGCCCAGCGTCAGCTCGCCGGCATGCAGGGCGATGTTGGTGCCGGGATTGCGCCGCTTGGCCTCCGCCACCATGCGCATGTGCAGGTCGTAGTCGTCCAGCGCCACCGGATTGTCCTCCGGCGCCACGAAGTTCAGGCCGACGACCCGCGGCTCCTGCGCTTCCAGCAGGGCGTTGAACAGGGTGGTGGCGAAGACCGGCCCCGGCGCCTGCGTGCGCGACACCTGCTGCAGGTAGCGCACCGACACCGCGCAGCCCGGCCGCGCCGCCGGCGTTCCGCAGCCCAGCACGCTGCGCATCCGCGCCTCGGCCGCGTCGATCTCCTGCCGGGCCGGGGCGATCAGGGCGGGCAGGCCGGCGGCGATCAGCCGGTCGGCGGTGCCCGGCAGGTCGGCCGCCGCCTGCGGGGTCCAGGGGAATGCCTTGCCGATGGCGGCGGCCGGGCCGGTGCCGAAGGACACCATCAGCTCGACATGGCGCTCGCCCTGCCGGCCGGCGCGGTCCACCACCTCGGCCAGCAGATCGCCGGTGGAGGAAGCGGCGGCGCGGAACCGCCCGAAGGTGGCGAAGAACTGGTCGTGCAGGCTGTAGCCGGAGACCGGCAGCGCGTCGCGCGTCGACAGCGCGTCCAGCGACACCGGATACAGCACGCCGTCGGCGATCACCGCCGCGGCGCCCGGCCGCCCGGCCTTGGCGTCGCAGGGCGCCTGCGCCGTCGGCGCCACCAGCGTCTTGCCCTTCACGTCGAAGCAGAGCCCGGCGTCCGCCGCCATCCGCATATAGCTCTCGGCATAGACGGCGCCGGTCAGGTGGCTGTGCAGGTCCGCCCCCTTGGGCATGCGGTACAGGAAGGCGCGCAGCTCCGGCGGGCTGGTCCGCACCGCCTCGAACCGCCGCGCCGCCGCCGACCCGGCGACATCGCCCCCTGCGGCGCCGCCACCGCCCATCTCCGCCGTGGCGCAGCCCGCCAGCAGCAGCATCGCCGCCAGCGCCCCCGTCACGCCACCCTTCATGCGCCCGATCATTCCCACGTCCGACATGCACCCGACTCCTCATTCTCCTTTTGCGGGTATTCATGCCGTGGCAATCGCGCGGGCGCAATGGCCCAGCCCGGTGGAAGGTTGCGGATCGAAAGGCTGTAGCGGGGCGGCAATTCCCGGTATGGTGCGGCGATCTTTTCGTGTTCCCGCCGTACCCGCCGTCTTTGGAGCCGCAGCGATGACCGACACCCCCGCCCCGACCCTGCTCGACGCGGCCAAGCGTTTCCGCAGCAACGATCTGGCGGGGGCGGAACAGGTCTGCCGGGCGATCCTGGCGACGGACCCGCACAATGCCCAGGCGCTGCATCTGCTGGGGCTGGTCGCCGCCCACACCGACCACCCCGAGAACGCGCTGGCCCTGTTCGCCCAGGCCATCGCGGAGAACGGCAACGACCCGTCCTTCCACAACAGCCGCGGCAGCCTGCTCTTCCAGCAGGCCCGCCCGGCGGAGGCGGAGGAGGCGTTTCGCGCCGGCCTCGCCATCAACCCGCGCCTGCCCGAACTGCACGGCAACCTCGGCAACGCGCTGAAGGCGCAAAGCCGGCTGGAGGAGGCGGCGGACTGCTTCCGCACCGCGCTCGACCTCCGCCCCGAAGCGCCGGAGATGCACCATTTCCTCGCCGCCACCCTGCGCGAGCTGGGCGATCTGGAAGAGGCGGAACGGCATTTCCGCACCGCGCTGGAGCAGGCTCCCGATTATCTCGACGTCCATTACAGCCTGGCGGAGCTTCTCTCCACCCGCGGCCGGCTGGCAGAGGCGGAGGCGGAGTTCCGCACCGTGCTCGCCGCCGCCCCGCGCTTCGTCCCCGCCCAGGTCGGCCTCGCCCATGTGCTGCAGAGCCTGGACCGCGCGGCGGAGGCCATCGAGGTGATCGAGGCGGCGCGCGAACAGGCGCCCGACCATCCGATGGTGAAGTTCACCCGCCGGTTGATCTATTCCAACGCGGTGCCCGGCTGGCATCTGCCGATGATCAATGATTTCGAGCGGAACGAGGCCTACAAGCAGTCGCTGGAACGGGCGGTGAAGCCCGATTCGCTGGTGCTGGAGATCGGCACCGGCTCCGGCATCGTCGCCATGATGGCGGCGCGCGCCGGCGCGAAGAAGGTGGTGACCTGCGAGGTCAACCCGATCCTCGCCCGCGTCGCCAAGGAGACGGTCGCGCGCAACGGCTATGCCGGCCGCATCGACGTGGTGCCGCGCCTGTCCACCCAGCTGACGGTGGGCGACGGCGGCGACCTGCCGGAGAAGGCCGACGTCTTCGTCTCCGAACTCATCAACATCGGCATGCTGGCCCCGCGCATGCTGTCGGTGCTGCAGCACGCCCGCACCCATCTGGTGAAGCCGGGCGGCGCCATCATCCCGCGCGCCTCCACCGTCTACGCCATGCTGGTGGAGACGCCGGAACTGGCCCGCATCAACCCGGTGGAGACGATCGACGGCTTCGACATGGGCAGCTTCGACGTCTTCCGCTCCCCCGGCTACCAGCAGATCGACCTCGGCGCCGACGCCCACACCCCGCTGTCCAAGCCCTTCACCGCGCTGGATTTCGACTTCACCCGCAACATGCCGGAAGAGGGAGAGCGGGTGATCGACGTGACCATCGTCACCGCCGGCACCTGCCACGGCGTCGCCTTCTGGTTCGACCTCTTCATGGACGAGGAAGTGGTCTACAAGTCGGAAAGCCGCGCCCGCACCAACCATTGGAAGCAGGCGATGACCTTCCTGGAAAAGCCGATCGCGCTGTCGGCCGGCGACCGCCTGCGCATCGTCGCCCGCTACGACAACAACCAGATCTCCTTCGGGGTGGACGGGCTGGCGGGGGGTAAGCGGTAAAGCATGGACAGAGGCGACTCGGAAGTATAGGATAATAAGCCTCATACCACCTTATGTCTGGCGAGAGCGCGGTGGACGTCGATTTCATTGCCGATTATCTGATCGCGAAGGGCGGCAAACCGAATGGGGAGCCGCTGACGCAACTCGGCCTGCAAAAGCTCGTCTATCTTTGTCAGGGCTGGCATCTTGCCCTGACCGACGAACCGCTGTTCCGTGAGAATATCTGCGCCTACAAGCTGGGCCCGATGGTGCCGGAGTTGCGCGACCGGTTCAAGGAGTGTGGCAGGGATCCGCTTCCGCCTTATCTTCTCACGGATCCGGACCATGTGCTTTCGTTCAGCGCCAAACGCCTGATTGACAACGTCTGGGACCAGTACGCGAAGCTCCACTCCTCCCAGTTGGTCGACCTCACCCATGAAGATGGCTCCCCCTGGGACCGGGTGTGGAACCATGGTGAAGGGAAAGGACCGAAGCGTAGCGTCATTCCCAACGCACTCATCCGCGACTGGTTCAAGCAGGAACTGGCTGAAAAGCTCGTGCCCCGTCCCACCCGGCCCCGGAACCTTGCCGAAGCCTTCGAAAGGGCGGCCAGCCTCCACTGATGGCGATCTGGGTCCTTCATCAGCACCCTGAGCTTCTGCGCTGGGTGAACGACCAGAACCGTGCCGGGCATATGGGGCTGCGCCTGTCCTTCGACGCCGCCTGCACCTATTCCGAAAACGACTCCAACTGGGCCAACCGGTCCGGCGACTGTGCCTTCGTCGATTATCTGCCGGGCCCCAGCCCCTTCACCTTCCCGATGATTCTGAAGCTGCGGGTCGGCAAATTTTCAATAACCGCCGTCGGCGTCTTTGTCGAACGGGGAGGCTTGTGCAAGAACGTCTGACGGCGCGGTCTGGGCGTCGGTATCCGGGAGTGTCCAAGCCGTGCGCCCATCGATGACTGACGACCGTCAGCCTTCTCCCGTTCACGCCCTCTCCCGCCGCGCCATCGCCTCCTGGTGTCTCTACGACTGGGCGAATTCGGCCTACAACACCATCATCACCACCTTCGTCTTCGCGGTCTATTTCGCCCGCGGCGTCGTCGGCGATCCGGTGGAGGGCACGGCGCGGTGGAGTGCCGCCATGACGGTGGCCGGCGTGGCCATCGCGCTGCTCAGCCCGGTGCTGGGCGCCATCGCCGACCGTGCCGGGCGGCGCAAGCCGTGGATGGCGCTGTTCACGCTGGTCACCGTCCTGTTCACCGCCGCCCTCTGGTGGGTGCGTCCCGATCCGGCCGACGCCGCCTTCGCGCTCGCCTGCGTGGTGGTCGCCACCGTGGCGTTCGAGCTGGCCAACGTCTTCTACAACGCCACCCTGCCGGGGCTGGTGCCGGCGCGGCTGCTCGGCCGCGTGTCGGGCTGGGGCTGGGGCATCGGCTATTTCGGCGGGCTGGCCTGCCTGGTCCTGGCCCTGGTCGGCTTCGTCAAGGCACCGGCCCCGCTGTTCGGCCTGTTCGGGATGGAGTGGGCCGACTGGGGACCGCAGGCCAATGTCCGCGCCACCGTCCTGCTGGCCGCCGCCTGGTACGGGCTGTTCGCGCTGCCCTATTTCCTCTGGGTGCCCGACGAGCCGTCCACCGGCCACGGCCTGATCCGGGCGGCGCGCGAGGGGGTGGCGACGCTGGCCGCCACGCTGCGTCAGGTCCGGCGTTACCGCGAGGTGGCGCGCTTTCTGGTCGCCAGCGCCTTCTACCGCGACGGCATCAACACCATCACCGCCTTCGGCGGCATCTTCGCCGCCGGCACCTTCGGCATGAGCTTCGAGGAGATCCTGGTCTTCGCCATCGCGCTCAACGTGGTGGCGGGGGCGGGAGCCATCGGCTTCGCCTGGATGGACGACCGGGCGGGGGCCAAGCCGGTGATCCTGATCGCGCTGGCGGGCATGGCGCTGTGCGGCCTGCCGCTGCTGCTGGCGACCGAGCGGCTGTGGTTCTGGATCTTCGCGCTGGGACTCGGGCTGTTCTTCGGACCGGCGCAGGCGGCCGGGCGGTCGATGATGGCGCGGCTGGCGCCGCCCGGCATGGCGGGCGAGATGTTCGGGCTCTACGGCCTGACCGGCCGCTTCGTCGGCTTCTTCGGGCCGCTGCTGTTCGGGCTGGCGACCCAGGCTTTCGACAGCCAGCGCGCCGGCATGGCGACGGTTCTGGCTTTCTTCGTCATCGGCTTCGGGCTTATGCTGGCCGTTCGCGAACCGGCCCGTTAGAAAAAGGGCCGCGTCAAAGCGCCGCACGTGAGACCATTCGAGGGCAGAGCTGTTACCTTCGTTTTTGCTGCGACGCACAAATGTCGAAGCCGAGGGGCACGGACCATGCTGCACATCAAAGACATCGAAGCCTTCGCCCGCATCAACGAAGCGCTGAACGACGATTCGGCCGAGGCCGATCAGGCCGGCCACGACACCGCCGCGGCGGGTCCTGCCCATCCCGCGCTGGTGATGGCGATGCTGGCGACCGGCCGCCTTCCCCTGTCGGCCCTGTCCAACTCCGCCGCCACCGCCACGCCGAAGGACGCCGACCCGCTGGCGCCCTGGGACAGGATGTTCCGCCGCTCCTGACGGTTCACAGCAGCGACAACTGGTCCCCCACGGCCGGCGGCACCCGGAAGCGGCTGCAGTCGAGCTGCCAGCTCCGGCCGCCCAGCCCATGCTTGCGGCAGGCCAGCTTGAAGCGATGGCGCAGCAACTCGGCGTAAGGGCCGGTGCCCTTCATCCGCGTTCCGAATCCGGAGCGGTAGAGCGCGCCGTCGCGGCTCTGCCGCATCAGGCTCAGCACGCGGTCGGCGCGGTTGGGGACGTGGACGCGCAGCCATTCCTCGAACAGCCCGGCGATCTCCAGCGGCAGGCGCAGCAGGATATAGTTGGCGGCGGTCGCCCCGGCACCGGCCGCCGCCTCCAGGATCGCCTCCAGTTCATGGTCGTTCAGGGCGGGGATCATCGGGCTGGCGAGCACCGCCACCGGCACGCCGGCTTGCGTCAAGCTGCGGATCGCCTCCAGCCGGCGCGGCGGCGTGCTGGCCCGCGGTTCCATCACGCGGGCGAGGTCGCGGTCCAGTGTGGTGACGGAGATCGCCACCGACGCCAACCCTTGTGCGGCCATCGGCGCCAGGATGTCGAGGTCGCGCAGCACCAGCGCCGATTTGGTGATGATGCTGACCGGCTGGTGGAAGTCGCGGCAGACCTCCAGCACCCGCCGGGTGATGCCCTCCGTCCGCTCGACCGGCTGGTAGGGATCGGTGTTGGCCCCCAGCGCCAGCGGCTGGCAGTCATAGGATTTCGCCCGCAGCTCCTTCGCCAGCAGTTCCGCCGCGTTGCGCTTGGCGAACAGCTTCGTCTCGAAATCCAGTCCGGGCGACAACCCCAGATAGGCATGGGTCGGCCGGGCGAAGCAGTAGATGCAGGCGTGCTCGCACCCCTGGTACGGGTTCACCGACCGGTCGAAGGGGATGTCGGGCGACTGGTTGCTGGTGATGATCGACCTGGCCGACGCCGGGGCGACGGTGGTGCGGACGGGATCGGACAGCGCCTCGTTCCCGCCCTCCGCATAGCCGGTCCAGCCATCGTCGGTCAGGACGCGGGTCTCGCGCTCGAACCGCCCGGTGGCGTTGCTGACCGCCCCGCGGCCCTTGATCGGGGATCGCCGTATCTCGTCCATGCCCGCAGCTTAGCCGTGGCGGAGTGGAACGTAAAGCGAACAACAGGGGGATGCGGCCCGGTGTTCGATCACCCTACCCAACAAACATAAAGATATCTTTATGCTTGCATGGTTCCGATGCCGCTGATACACCCTAGGCAAATTACAGCGGCAAGGCCGGGGATTCGATCCGGCCGGCCCGGATCATCACTGCCCGAACCATCACCGCCCACCAGGAGTCATCCCTCATGGCCGCCGAATTCACGGACTACAAGGTCAAGGACATCAGCCTCGCGAACTGGGGCCGCAAGGAGATCACCATCGCCGAGACCGAGATGCCGGGCCTGATGGCCCTGCGTTCGGAATTCGGCGACTCCAAGCCGCTGGCCGGTGCCCGCATCGTCGGCTGCCTGCACATGACCATCCAGACCGCCGTGCTGATCGAGACGCTGACCGCGCTCGGCGCCACCGTGCGCTGGTCCTCCTGCAACATCTTCTCGACCCAGGACCAGGCCGCCGCCGCCATCGCCGCCGCCGGCATCCCGGTCTTCGCCTGGAAGGGCGAGACGGAGGAGGAGTTCTGGTGGTGCATCGAGCAGACGCTGCGCGGCCCGGATGGCTGGACCCCGAACATGATCCTGGACGATGGCGGCGACGTCACCCAGATCATGCACGACAAGTATCCGGAGATGCTGAAGGACGTTCGCGGCCTGTCGGAAGAGACCACCACCGGCGTCCATCGTCTCTATGAGATGATGAAGAAGGGCACGCTGAAGGTTCCGGCCATCAACGTGAACGACAGCGTCACCAAGTCGAAGTTCGACAACCTCTACGGCTGCCGCGAGTCGCTGGTCGACGGCATCAAGCGCGCCACCGACGTCATGGTCGCCGGCAAGGTCGCCGTGGTCGCCGGCTATGGCGACGTGGGCAAGGGCTCGGCCGCCAGCTTGCGCTCGCAGGGCGCCCGCGTCCTGGTGACGGAGATCGACCCGATCAACGCGCTGCAGGCCGCCATGGAAGGCTATCAGGTCGTGACGATGGACGATGCCGCTCCGCAGGGCGACATCTTCGTGACCGCGACGGGCAACGTCGACGTCATCACGCTCGACCACATGCGGGCCATGAAGGACCGCGCCATCGTCTGCAACATCGGCCACTTCGACAGCGAGATCCAGATCGAGGCTCTCCGCAACTACAAGTGGGAAGAGGTCAAGCCGCAGGTCGACGAGGTCGTCTTCCCCGACGGCAAGCGCCTGATCGTCCTGGCCCAGGGCCGTCTGGTCAATCTGGGCTGCGCCACCGGCCACCCCAGCTTCGTGATGAGCGCCAGCTTCACCAACCAGGTGCTGGCCCAGATCGAGCTGTGGACCAACGCCGCCAACTACGAGAACAAGGTCTACGTCCTGCCCAAGCACCTGGACGAGAAGGTGGCCCGCCTGCATCTGGACAAGATCGGCGCCAAGCTGACCGTCCTCAGCGACAAGCAGGCCGAATACATCGGCGTCAACGCCGCCGGCCCGTACAAGCCGGACCACTACCGCTACTAAGCGGCTGATGGGTTGAAAAAGAAGGGCCGTCCCGTCGGGGCGGCCCTTTTACTTTGCGGCACCGGAATTGTCCTCTGCCGATGGCGGCAGAGGGAGGTCAGAGCGGCAGCGTCACCGTCGCACGCAACCCGCCCTCGCCGCGGTTCGTCAGGGTCACGTCGCCGCCGTGGCCGCGGATGATGCTGCGGGCGGTGGACAGGCCCAGGCCGACACCGCCGGTATCGCGGGAGCGGGAGCGCTCCAGGCGATAGAAGGGGGCGAAGACCTTCTCGAACTCCGCCTCCGGGATGCCGGGGCCGTCGTCGTCGATGTGGATCAGGGCATTGGGAGCGTTGGCGGCGTTGGTGCCGTCGGCGCCGGTCTCCAGCCGGACGGTGAAGCCGCCGCCATACTTGATGGCGTTGTCCATCAGGTTGGCCAGCGCCCGGCGCAGCGCCACCGGACGGCCTTCGGCGACCACATGGGCAGGGCCGTCGTAGAGGGCGCGGTGGCCGGCATCGACGCGGTCGTCGCACAGGCTCTGCAGCAGGTCGGCGAGGTCGAAGCGGCCGCGCGGCTCGCGCTGGGCGTCGTCGCGGGCGAAGGCGAGCGTGGCGGAGATCATCGCCTCCATCTCGTCCAGGTCGGCCAGCATCCGCCGCTGCATCTCCGGATCGTCGACCAGCTCGGCGCGCAGGCGCAGGCGGGTGATCGGTGTGCGCAGGTCGTGGCTGATCGCCGCCAGCATCTGGGTGCGGTCGGCGACGAAACGGGCGAGCCGCGCCTGCATCCGGTTGAAGGCGCGGGTGGCGGCGCGCAGCTCCCGCGGGCCTTCCTCGGTCAGCGGATCGGCCTGACCGTCGACGCTGAGCCGTTCGGCGGCGGCGGCGAAGCCGGCGAGCGGCGCGGTCACCCGGCGGGCGGCCAGCAGCGACACCAGCAGGATCACCGCGACGATCGCCCCCATCCACAACAGGAAGCGGACGATGCCGAAGGGACCGGCCAGCGGATCGCCGCCGGTGAAGCTGAGCCACGACCCGTCGCCGAGCCGCACCGACAGCCGGACATGCGGCCCCCAGCGCCGCGGCTCGTCGCCGCCCATGAAGGGCGGGTGCGGGTGGTCGTCGCCCCTGACATCTCCACGGGGCGGGCGCTGGACCTCGACCAGGATGTTGCGGTCGGCGGTGTCGAGGGAGTCGCTCAGCCGGCGTTTCAGCCCTTCGAACCGGCCGCTGGAAATGGCGTCGGGCGCCAGCGGCGGCGGGCGGTCGGGACGCCATTCGACGCGCAGGACCGGGTCGTCGATGGCGCGCACCACCCGCTCGCGACCCGGCGGCGGGGTGCTTTCCACCAGCTGGACGATGGCGGTGATGCGCTGGATCAGCACGTTCGGCCCGTGGATCGGCGGCCCTTCGCTGCGGTCGGTCAGATAGACCAGCGCGCTGATCGCCTGGGTCAGCAGCAGCGCCAGCACCACCGTCAGGGCGATGCGCGCGGCAAGGCTGTCGGGGAAGCCGAGACGCAGGCGGCGGAGGCTGCGGCGGCGGGCCAGCCGGGATTTCGCCGTCATCTCTTCCGGCCGGGCGGTCATGGCGGCGATCCGCCGCTGCTGACGGTCGGGGTGAAGAGATAGCCGCCGCCGCGCACCGTCTTGATCAGCGCCGGCTCTGCCGGATCGGGTTCGATCTTGCGGCGCAGCCGACTGACCTGCACGTCGATGGAGCGATCGAAGGGCACCGCCGAACGGCCGCGCGCCAGATCGAGAAGCTGGTCGCGGGTCAGCACCCGCTGCGGATGCTCGACGAAGGCGACCAGCAGGTCGTACTCGCCGGCCGACAGCTGGACCAGCACCCCGTCGGGCGAGCGCAGTTCCCGCTTGGTCAGGTCGAGCGACCAGCCCTCGAAACGCAGCACCGTGCCGGCCGCCGCCGGGGCGCCCGCCACCGGCGGGGCGGAGACGCGGCGAAGCACCGCCTTGATGCGGGCCAGCAGCTCGCGCGGGCTGAAGGGCTTCGCCAGGTAGTCGTCGGCGCCCATTTCCAGCCCGACGATGCGGTCGGTCTCCTCCCCCATGGCGGTCAGCATGATGACGGGGGTCTGCGCCGTCTGCGGCGCGGCGCGCAGCCGGCGGCAGAGCGACAGCCCGTCCTCCCCCGGCAGCATCAGGTCGAGGACGATCAGGTCGACGCGGGCGCCGTCGAGCGTGCGCATCATCTCCGCCCCGTCCCTGACCCCGGTGACCCGGTAGCCGTGCTTGGTCAGGAACTGGGCGACGAGGGAGCGGATTTCGCGGTCGTCGTCGACGACGAGGAGGTGGGGCGTGCGATCCATGGCCCCATGATCGGGCGCGGCGCCGCGGGCGTGAAGGGGAAATGTGTAACGCCCGGTTACGGGAGGCGGGGCGGTTACACTCTGTTACCAAATGACCGGTTTGCGGACATTCGACCGCAACGTTCGGCGCCCATTGTCTGGTCATCGGGACAGCGGCGGCGATCCAGCCGGCACCGTCCCAACGGAATAAGCCCCCTCCATCCGGGGTTTAGAGAGCACCAAACACTGAGGAGTCGACACCATGAAACGCGCCCTTCTGACGTCCGCCCTGCTGGTTGCCGGTCTCGGCGTGGCCGTTCCGGTCTTCGCCCAAGGTGGCCCGGCCGGTGGTCCCGGTATGGGTCCGGGCGCCGGCCCCGGCGCTGGAATGGGTCCCGGCGCCGGCGGACCCGACCGCCACTTCGCCCGCATGTGCGAGGACCAGGAAGCCCGTCTGGCCGGCAAGCTGGCCTATGCGGAAAAGAAGCTGAACATCACCGAGCAGCAGCGCGCCGCCTGGACCAAGTTCGCCGACGCCGCCCGCTCCAGCCTGAAGCCGACGCAGGATCTGTGCGTCAAGTTCAAGGACACCCCGCCGCCGGCGGCCCTGCCGCAGCGTCTTGAGCGGGCCGAGCAGATGATGCAGGCCCACCTGCAACAGATCCAGACCGTCCGCCCGGCCCTGACCGATCTCTACGGCCAGCTGACGCCCGACCAGCAGAAGCAGGCCGACCGCATGCTGAACCAGGGTCCGGGCGGCATGGGCGGCCGGATGGGCGGCCATCATGGCGGCTGGGACCATGACGGCCCGCGCCACCACGGCATGGGGCCGGGCAAGGGTCCGGCGCCGGCACCGCAGGAGCAGCCCAAGGGCTGACGTAACAGATCGGCCAACGTAACAGAGACAGACAGGCTCCCGGCGGCACCCCCAAGCCCCCCAACGCTGCCGCCGTGAGACTATGGGCCGCCGAACCCCCATTCGGCGGCCCTAGTCACCTTCATGCTCGTCTCGAAATACGGGATGCCCCCATGAGTGCGCTCGACCTCTCTCCGCTGTTCTTCAGCCTGTCGATCGTGAGACAGGATTACCAGCTGATCCTGGGCATTGCCCGGAGCGGGCTCCAATCGCTCAGGACCCGCCGCGCACCGGCACACCGGCACTGATGATCTGACACCAGCCATCTGGCATCGGCCATCCGGTACTTGCTTCCGGCGCCGGTCGACCGGTCACCCCGGCGCAATCGCCATACATCGCCAAGCCGCCGCTTGCATTGCGGGCTTTCGCACCCCAAAGCTTAACCCTATGACGTCCTCTCACGCTTCGGCGGGCGGCGGTCTCGGGCGCGGGGGCCGTGTGGTCGCCGTGCTGGGGCCGACCAACACCGGCAAGACCTATCTGGCGATCGAGCGCATGCTCGGTCACCGGTCCGGAATGATCGGCTTTCCCCTGCGCCTGCTGGCGCGGGAGAATTACGACCGCATCGTCTCGATCAAGGGAAAGAACGCCGTCGCACTGGTGACGGGGGAGGAGAAGATCCTGCCCCCCAACCCGTCCTATTGGGTCTGCACCGTCGAATCGATGCCGCTGGACCGCGCCGTCGATTTCCTGGCGGTGGACGAAATCCAGCTCTGCGCCGATCCGGAGCGCGGCCACATCTTCACCGACCGGCTGCTGAACGCCCGCGGCATGGTCGAGACGATGGTGCTGGGGTCCGATTCGATGCAGCCGATGATCCGCCGGCTGGTGCCGAAGGCGGAGTTCATCAGCCGGCCGCGCTTCTCGCAGCTGACCTATGCCGGCTACAAGAAGCTGACGCGGCTGCCGCCGCGCTCCGCCGTCGTGGCCTTTTCCGCCACCGACGTCTATGCCATCGCCGAGATGATCCGGCGCCAGCGCGGCGGCACCGCCGTGGTGCTGGGCGCGCTCAGCCCGCGCACGCGCAACGCGCAGGTCGGGCTGTATCAGGCGGGAGAAGTGGATTATCTGGTGGCGACCGACGCAATCGGCATGGGGCTGAACATGGACGTCGACCATGTCGCCTTCGCCCGCATCGTCAAGTTCGACGGCTTCGCTCCGCGCCGCCTGCGCCCCGCCGAGGTGGCTCAGATCGCCGGCCGCGCCGGGCGGCACATGCGCGACGGCACCTTCGGCACCACCGACGAGGTGGGGGAGCTGGACGCCGATCTGGTCAACCGCGTCGAGAACCACGAGTTCGAGACGGTCAAGGCGCTGTCCTGGCGCAACAGCGACCTGCGCTTCGACACGCCGGGCTTCCTGCTGAAATCGCTGGAGGAACGGGCGCCGATCAATGAGCTGTCCCGCGTGCGCGAGGCCGACGACCATCTGGCGCTGCAGGCGCTGGTGCGCGATCCCGAGATCATGGACCTCGCGCGCGGCCGCGATGCCGTGAAGCTGCTGTGGGAGGTCTGTCAGGTCCCCGATTTCCGCAAGGTGCTGTCGGATGCCCACACCAAGCTGCTGGCCCAGGTCTTCCGCAGCCTCCGAGGACCGCTGCGCCGGCTGGACGACGACTGGGTGGCAAAGCAGATCGCCCGGCTCGACCGGACGGAGGGCGACATCGACGCGCTGGTCGCCCGCATCGCCCATATCCGCACCTGGACCTACATCTCCAACCGGCCGACCTGGCTGAAGGACCCGCTGCACTGGCAGGAGCTTACCCGCGCCATCGAGGACCGGCTGTCCGACGCCCTGCACGAGCGGCTGACCCAGCGCTTCATCGACCGCCGCTCCGCCACGCTGTCGCGGACGCTGAAGGACGGCCGGTCGCTGCTGGGCGGCGTGCGCGCCGACGGCGAGGTGGTGGTGGAAGGACATGTCGTCGGCAAGTTGGAGGGCTTCCGCTTCGTGCCCGACGCGCCCGACCGCTCCGACGAGGCGAAGTCGCTGCTGACGGCGGCGCGGCGGGCGCTACGCGACGAACTCGCCAAGCGCCTGCGCGCTTTCGAGGCGGAGCCGGACGACGCCTTCGCACTGGGGCCGGACGGGGTGCTGAGCGCGGACAATTTGCCGGTGGCGCGGCTGGCCGCCGGCCCGTCGGTGCTGGCGCCGCTGGTGGTGCCCTTCGACGAGGGCATGCTGGATCAGGCCCAGCGCGAGCGGGTGCGGGCGCGGCTGGACCGCTGGCTGAAGGACCATATCGCCGCCCGGCTGAAGCCGCTGTTCGCGCTGTCCGGCGCGGAGGGGCTGTCGGGTGCGGGGCGCGGGCTGGTCTTCCAGCTGGTCGAGGGTCTGGGGGTGCTGCCGCGCGCACCGGTCGCCGACATGGTCGAACGGCTGGAGCGCGAGGACCGCAAGACGCTGACGAAACTCGGCGTCCGGCTGGGGGTGTCGCACCTCTATCTGACGGCGCTGGCCAAGCCGGCGGCGGTGAGTTTGCGCGGGCTGCTGTGGGCGGTGGCGAAGGGCCATCCGCTGCCGGTGCCGATCCCACCGCCCGGCCGTGTGTCGGTGGAGGCGCCGCGAGTAAAGGAGGGGCCGGTGAAGGAGGGTGGCGCGCCGCCGGCCTTCTGGGAGGCCATCGGTTATCCGCTGGCCGGCGGGCGGGCGTTGCGCGTCGACATGCTCGACCGGCTGGAAACGGAACTGCTGACCGCATCCAAGGCCAATGCGCCGATCCGCGAGGTGGCGCTCGGCCAACGCGCCGGCCTGTCAGCGGAAGAGCTGGGGACGGTGCTGACCGGGCTCGGCTATGTGCGGATCGTCGCCGAGGACGGGGCGGTGACCTGGAAGCGGAAGCGGCCATCCAGGCAGCAGCAGGGGAACAGGCAGCGGCGCGAGCGGCCGACGAACGAGGACCACCCGTTCGCCAAGCTGCGGCAGCTGTCGGGAATGTGAGGGGCACGATGCCCCGCAAACGATGAACGAGACCACCAACCGGAAACGCCCATGAGCAACACCGCTGGCAACACCGACACCGAAGACTCCACCCCCGGCCGGCTGCGGATCGACAAGTGGCTTTGGTATGCGCGCTTCTTCAAGACGCGCAGCCTCGCCGCCAAGCTGTGCAACGACGGGGGCGTGCGGCTGTCGGGAGCGGTGGTGACCAAGGCGCATGCGGCGGTGAAGCCGGGCGACGTGCTGACCTTCGCGCAGGGGCGGCACATCCGCGTCATAAAGGTGGTGGCGCTGGGGACCCGCCGCGGGCCGGCGCCGGAAGCACAGGCGCTGTACGAGGACCTCGCCCCGCCGGTGCCGGAGGAGCGGCTGCAGGATCCCTACCGGGCGCCGGGCGCCGGACGGCCGACCAAGCGCGACCGGCGGGCGATCGATGCGTTGCGGGGCGATGCCCTGCAAAGTGAGACCGATTAGGCGGTGGCACCGATTGTTGCTCGAAAAAAGTGAGACCGCCTCTTAAACGGAGGCGGGACCACCCCCATCTGGCAAGGCTGGACAACAGACCAGATGCGACAAGCGAGCACGATCATGAGCGAGAAGACCCGACCTTCGAGCCTTTCCGCCACCTCCACCGGAATGCGGGGCGCCCGCGCTGCCACGGCGGTGGCGGTTGCCCTGGTTATGGCGCTGGCCGCCGGCACCGCCGATGCCCGCGCCGGCAAGAGCACCTCCTCGGGTAGCCGCGGCAGCCGCACGACCGAGGCGCCGGCCGCCACTTCCACCGCCCCCAACGCGGTATCGCCGATGGAGCGCTCCGCCGCCCCGGCGGCGTCGCCGGGCATGCAGCGCCCGGGTTCCACCGCCCCGGCGGCGGCGCCCTCGCGCGGCTTCTTCGGCGGCGGCTTCATGTCGGGCCTGATGGGCGGCCTGATCGGCGCCGGCATCGGCGCGATGCTGTTCGGCGGCGGCTTCTTCGACGGGCTGGGCAGCTTCTCCGGCATCCTGGGCTTCATCCTGCAGATCCTGCTGGTCGTCTTCCTGGTCCGGCTCGCCATGCGCTTCTTCCGCAACCGCTCGCAGACGGCCAACACCGCGGCATCCGGTGGTCCGCTGGGTGGGAACCGGCCGGCTTATGCCGGTGGTCCACTCAATCGCGATGCGGCCGATGCCGGCTACAACCCGGTTGGCGGCGGCCCGGTCGGCGGCATGGGTGGCGGCAACGCCGGCCCGGCCCAGCGCCGTCAGGCGGCCGACGAGATCGGCATCCAGCCGAGCGACTTCGAGGCGTTCGAGCGGCTGCTAGTCACCGTCCAGACCGCCTACGGGCGCGAGGATGCCGACGCGCTGCGCGCCGCGACGACGCCGGAGATGTTCGCCTACTTCGGCGACGATCTGGCGGAGAACCGTAACCGCGGCGTCGTCAACAAGGTCAGCGACGTCCGCCTGCTGCAGGGCGATCTGGCAGAGGGCTGGCGCGAGGGGGCGCAGGAATACGCCACCGTCGCCATGCGCTTCTCGCTGATCGACGTCACGGTGGACCGCGCCAGCGGCCGGGTGGTCGAGGGCAACGCCTCGCAGCCGACCGAGGCGACGGAGCTGTGGACCTTCGTCCGCCCCCGCGGCGGCCAGTGGCAGCTGTCGGCGATCCAGCAGACGCACTGACGCTTGCGGATTTGACAATGCGAAACGCCCCGGCCGGTTGGCCGGGGCGTTTTCGTTTGCGGTTTATGCCGTCGGCAGCACCACCGCGTCGGCGGCGCGGAAACCCAGCCGCACGGTCTCGCCGGGGACGAAGGCCGGCTCCTGGCCCAGATGCGGCATCTGCACGGTCAGGCCGCCGTCGAGGAAGGCGTTGACGAAGGCGCCCTCGAAGTCGCTGTGGCTGACGCGGGCGGTCAGGCTGTTGTCGCCGTCGCCCGCCCCCGAACGGTCCGGCGCCAGCCGTTCCGGCCGAACATAGAGGGTGGCACGGTCGCCCACCGCCAGCCCGCGCGGGTTGCGGCCGCGCAACGGCCCGAAGGCGGTGTCGAGCACCGCCCAGCCGTCCGCCGCCTGGGTGACCGGCCCGGCGAAACGGTTCGACTCGCCGACGAAGGACGCGACGAAGGCGGTCTCCGGGTGGTCGTAGATGGTCTTGCCGTCGCCCACCTGTTCCAGCACCCCGCGCGACATCACGCCGATGCGGTCGGACATGGTCAACGCCTCGCCCTGGTCGTGGGTGATGTAGATGAAGGTGACGCCGGTGCGCTTCTGCAACTCGCGCAGTTCGGCGCGCATGTGCTGGCGCAGCTTGAGGTCCAGCGCGGAGAGCGGCTCGTCGAGCAGAAGCACCGCCGGCTCCACCGCCAGCGCGCGGGCGATGGCGATGCGCTGGCGCTGGCCGCCGGACAGGTCGGTCACCCGCTTGTCCGCCGTGTCGGGCAGCGCCACCAGTTCCAGCAGTTCGCGGACGCGGCGGCGGCGGTCGGCCGACGGCACGCCGCGGACCTCCAGCCCGAAGCCGATGTTGTCCGCCACCGTCATCAACGGGAACAGGGCCAGGTTCTGGAAGATCAGCGCGGTCGGCCGCTTGTTCGGGCCGATCCCGCGCATGTCCCGCCCGCCGATGCGGATGACGCCGTCGGTCGGCTCCATGAAGCCGGAGATCATGCGCAGGATGGTGGTCTTGCCGCAGCCCGAGGGCCCTAGGAAGCTGAAGAACTCCCCCGCCCCGATGGTCAGCGACACGTCGCGGACGGCGACGGTGTCGCCGAACCGCATGGTGACATGGTCGAGTTGGACGTCTTGGCTCATGTACCCCGCCGAAATGGCAACACAAACCCTCTCCCGCCCCGGGAGAGGGAGGGACCCGCCGTAGGCGGGAGAGGGGGAGGGGTGGCCCCAAGAAACCCGAACCGCATGGTTCCTTGGAGCATCCCTCACCCTTCCCATGCTCCGCATGGGCCCCTTCCCTCTCCCGGCGCGGGAGAGGGAGGATCAGGTCACGCCGCCAGGAAGCGGTCCTGATACTCGTTGCGGATGGAGACGTACCACGCATCCTGGATCGGCCACCACCACAGCTTCTGCAGCGCGTCGCCCGGATAGGCGTCGGCGAAGAACTGCTTGTTCAGGTCGGTCAGGTGGGCCTCCGCGCCGACGGCGGTGCTGGAGATGCCGGAATGGTTGGTGTAAAGCGCGCCGGCCTGGGGCGTGTAGAACCAGTTGATCCAGGCATAGGCGTTCTCCAGGTTCTCCGCCTTCTTCGGGATGGCGAAGCCTTCCATCCAGGCCAGCGCCCCCTCCTTCGGCGCGACGAAGCGGATCGGCAGCCCTTCCTTGCGCAGGGCCACGGCGCTGCTGTCCCAGGTCTGGCCGATGACGCAGCCGTTGGTGCGGAAGGCGCCCTGGGCCTCGTTCTCGTTGGTCCAGAACTGGGCAACCGACTTCTTGTTGGCGGCGGCCACCTTCAGGATGGCGTCGAAGTTGGCGCGCGCCTTCGCCTCGTCCTTGAACTGGTCGCGGACGGGATGCGGCAGCTTGCCCTGGCTTTCCAGCCACAGCGCGATGCCGATCAGCGCGGAATGGCCGCGCACCGTCACCTTGCCGGCATTGGCCGGCGCCCACAGGTCGCCGTAGCTGGCGGTGCCGTAGGTCAGCGGCGCCTTCTTCATGTCATAGGCCAGCGCCTCCGTCCCCCAGTCGGCCGGGGCGAAATAGCGCTTGCCGCCGACGACGCCGCCCATGCCGGCGGAGCCCTCGACCGACGACTTCAGGCAGCCGTCCCACTTCACCTTCGATTCGTCGATCGGCTGCACCAGCTCGTACTCGACATAGTTCGGCACGCGGTCGACGGTGGGGTGGATGATGTCGAAGCCGGCGCCGCCGGTGGCCTTCAGCTGGTTCAGCAGCTCGTCGTTGGTGCCGTATTCGGTCAGGGTCGCCTTGACGCCGGTCTTCTTCTCGAAATCGGCCAGCATGTCCGGGCTGATGTAGCCGGCCCAGGAGAAGATCTTCACCGAACCCGACGCGGCGCGGCCTTCGCGCAGGACGAAGGGACCAACCGAGGCGACACCGGCCGCCGCCGCGGCGCTCTGCAGCAGCAGGCGGCGGGTGAAGCTCTTGGCGGCGCGCTGGGTCTCGGCGCTGGAGCGCTGGGACTCGGTCTGGGCGTGATCGGTTCCCATAGGATCGGTCTGGGACATGACGTCCGGTCTCCCTGGCTCTTGAATGGCGTTTGAACGGGTGGCGGCCCCGCTTAAGGCATAAAGTGTGCCTGAGACAAAAGCGGTCCGTCCATGGGGGAAGATGAAGCTCCGCCAAACTTCATAGAGCCGTCACATGAGGGGGAGTTGGCCCTCTCCTGGGACGGGAGAGGGATGATTCGGTCACATCACATAGAAGCGGGCCTTCACCGTCACGCCTTCGGCGCCGCGCAGGACGGTGCGGTTGCGGCCGCTGCGCTTGGCGAAATAGAGCGCCTCGTCGGCCTGGGCCATCAGGTCGTTGACCGAGCCGGTGTCCTGGTCCAGGCACATGCCGATGCTGACGGTGAAGCCGAAGCTCGACCCGCTGACGGTTTCCACCATCAGCTCCGCGGTGGAACGGCGGATCGCCTCCACCCGCGCCAGCGCCGAATCCAGGTCGGCGGCGGGCAGGCACAGGCAGAATTCCTCCCCACCCAGCCGGCCGAGGAAGCCGTCGTCGGGCAGCCGGGCGGCGCAGTTGTCGGCGAAGCGTTTCAGCGCGAGGTCGCCGTTGCTGTGGCCATGGGTGTCGTTGATCGTCTTGAAATGGTCGATGTCGAACATCGCCACCGCCAGCGGCGAGCCGGTCTCCTTCGCGGCGCGGTAGGCCTGTTCCAGCCGCTCCATGAAATAGCGGCGGTTCAGCACCCCGGTCAGGTAATCGGTGTGCAGCATCTCCACCATCACCCGGTGCATGCGGGTGATGCGCTCTCCGGCGCGGACGCGGGCGCGCAGCATCGAGAGGTCGATGGGCTTGGCCAGGAACTCGTCGGCGCCGGAGTCGAAGGCCTCGATCCGCCGGGCCGTCTCGGTGTCGCCGGTCATCAGGATGGTGAAGGTGCGGTGCTGGTCGTCCTCCGCCCGGACATGCCAGCACAGCTCCAGCCCGGTCATCACCGGCATTTCCAGATCGGTGATGAGGATGTGGATGTCGTGGCTGCGGTAGAGCGACAGCGCCTGCGCCCCATCCTCCGCGAGCAACACATGGTAACCGTTGCTTTCCAGATCCGTCCGGATCAGGTCGCGAAAGAAATTGGAATCGTCGACGACAAGAACATTCGTTTCCACCACAACACCCACGCCGCCCGCAAAGAATCCGTGCGCGAGGACTTTAGCAAACTTCCCGTCGCGATGGGATAGCGGCGTGGCGACACGTCGCGGTTGCTTTGGCGATAAATCGGGCGATTAATTGGCGGACCGAACGAACTTCAGCTTTCGAGCATGCGCCGCAGCAGTTCGACATCCTCGGCGAAGGACGGATCGGTGGCGCGCAGTTCGTCCACCTTCTTCACCGCATGCATGACCGTGGTGTGGTCGCGGCCACCGAACTTGCGCCCGATCTCCGGCAGGGAGCGGGCGGTCAGCTGCTTGGCCAGATACATGGCGATCTGGCGCGGGCGGGCCACCGCGCGGGCGCGGCGGGCGGAATGCATGTCGGCGACGCGGATGTTGTAATGCTCCGCCACCCGCTTCTGAATCTCGTCGATGGTGACGCGGCGGTCGTTGGCGCGCAGCAGGTCGTGCAGCACCTCCTGCGTCGTCTCCAGCGAGATGGACCGGCCGACCAGCTCGGCATGGGCGACGATGCGGTTCAGCGCCCCTTCCAGTTCGCGCACGTTCGACGTGATCTTGTGGGCGAGGAACTCCAGCACCTTCAGCGGGATGCTGGCCTGGAGCGCGTCGGCCTTGGCCTGGAGGATGCCCAGCCGCAGCTCGTAGGTGGTCGGGTGGATGTCGGCGACCAGCCCCCAGCCGAGGCGGGAGCGCAGCCGCTCCTCCATGCCTTCCAGGTCGGACGGGCTCTTGTCGGCGGAGATGATGACCTGCCGGTTCTGGTCGACCAGCGCGTTGAAGGTATGGAAGAACTCCTCCTGCGTGGAGTCCTTGCCGCTGATGAACTGCACGTCGTCGATCATCAGCACGTCGACCGAGCGGAACTGCTGCTTGAAGGCCATCGTGTCCTTGAAGCGCAACGCCCGGATGAACTGGTACATGAACTTCTCGGCCGAGAGGTACAGCACCTTGCGGTTCGGGTCGTTCTTGCGGATCTGCCAGGCCAGCGCGTGCATCAGGTGGGTCTTGCCCAGCCCGACCCCGCCATAGAGGAACAGCGGGTTGAAGGTCACGGTGGTGGCGTCGGCGACGCGCCTGGCGGCGGCGTGGGCCAGCTCGTTCGGCTTGCCGACGACGAAATTCTCGAAGGTGAAGCGCGGGTCGAGCGCGGCGGACAGGTCGGAGCGGTCCTCCAGGATCGCCGGGACGGCGTTCGGCGATTCGTCCGACGCCCCGCCGTAGGAGGCGGAGGTGTAGACGGTCGACGGCGCCGGTTCGGCGGAGGACGGCGGCAGCGGACGGGGGGCCGGGCGGGAGTCGGCACCACGGGAGTCGGCGGCACGCGATTCGAAGCCGCGCGGGGGCGGGGCGGCGCGGCCATGGTCGCGGCCGTCATCGCGGCCCCCATCCCTGCCATCGTCACGGTCGTCGTTGTCGGCGACCAGCGCCGCCGGCGGGTTGGTGGAGGCGACGATGACGTCGATCGACTGGACTTCCGGATTCTCGCCGGACCAGAGCGCGCGGATGCGGTCGGCATAGTGGGTCAGCACCCAGTCGCGCATGAAGCGCGTGGGCACGACGATGCACACCTCGCCGCCGACCAGGCTGGCGACGGACAGCGGCTGAAGCCAGCTCCGGTAGGCGATCTCGCCCACCTCTTCCTTCAGGCGTCCGCGAATGCGCGCCCACTGCTGATCCAACGACACGCCGACCGACATGCTCCCTTACTCCCGCTCCTTCCGCCGGCCGGCCCCACCGCCGTGGCGGCGCGGGATCACCCCGCAACCGGCCCCAAACCCGGCCCCAAACCCGGTTCCGTATCCGGTTCTGCAACCGGAACAGCCGCCCATCTGGTCCAGCCCGGAACTCCGCGCAAGGATAACCCCGAACGGAACACTATACCCAAAAAGCACGCGCAAGAGTCGACGGGATCGTAAATCCCGCCCCAAGCACGACAGCTTGTAAGTAAAAGAAGATCGTGCGAACGACCGGGACTCAACAAGCCCTGATCCGGCGTAAGACCTTCAGTATTTCACTGCTGTGTTCAACCGGACACAGAGTGTTGCATCACCCCTATTCGTCCGGCCGAATGGATCAAAAGTCTAACCATGCCGCGGAAATCTGGCAATGGGACAGATGGCGAACGGCCCAAAAAGATAAAAACGTTCGCTTTGACCACAAGACCGATCCCGAATCTCATACGCGACCCTAAGAACAATCTAAGACAATTGTCGAGCATCCGCATATTTACTTTAAACGCAAAAAGCCGCGCCCCGAGTCACGGGCGCGGCTTTTTGAAAGCAGCGGATGAAGACTCTATCAGAGAGACTTGATCGCAGCCGACAGACGCGACAGCTTGCGCGACACGGTGTTCTTGTGCAGCACACCCTTGGACACGCCGCGCATCAGTTCCGGCTGAGCGGACTTGAACGCCTCGGCGGCGGCGGACTTGTCGCCGCTCTGGATCGCGCCCTCGACCTTCTTCACGAAGGAACGGATGCGGCTGATGCGGGCACGGTTGACTTCCGTGCGACGCTCGGTCTGACGAATGCGCTTTTCAGCGGACTTATGATTGGCCATGGAAACCCTACTCCGAACGACACGGCTGTCGTGATGCGAGCGCGCCTTATACGCGGCAGCGCACTGCGAGTCAAGGCGTGGTCGCCCGTTGATTTTGACTAATCGTAGCTAAACGACATCTTGATGGGATCTGGTCCGTCCCCCGCAAGATGCAGGGGACGGCTCAGCAGGCAGAGTCAACGCCGGGTCGGCGCTGAGTCCGGGACTCAGCGATTCTTCCAGCCGGGCTGGCGCTTCTCGGCGAAGGCGGCCATGCCTTCCTTCTGGTCTTCGGTGGCGAAGGTCGAATGGAACAGGCGGCGTTCGAAGCGGATGCCCTCGGCCAGGGTCGATTCATAGGCGACGTTGACCGCCTCCTTCGCCATGGCGATGACCGGCTGCGACAGCGAGGCGATCTTGGTGGCGACCTTCACCGCCTCCTCGACCAGCTCGGCGGCCGGGACGATGCGGGAGACGAGGCCGCAGCGCTCGGCCTCGGCGGCGTCGATCATGCGGCCGGTCAGGACCATCTCCATCGCCTTCGACTTGCCGACGAAGCGGGTCAGGCGCTGGGTGCCGCCGGCGCCGGGGATGGTGCCGATGGTGACCTCGGGCTGGCCGAACTTGGCGGTGTCGGCGGCCAGGATGAAGTCGGCCATCATCGCCAGCTCGCAGCCGCCGCCGAGCGCGAAGCCGGCGACCGCGGCGATGGTCGGCTTGCGGCACTTGGCCAGCCGCTCCCACTTCGCGGTGATGAAGTTGGAATTGTAGACATCCATATAAGAGAAGCCGGCCATCTCCTTGATGTCGGCGCCGGCGGCGAAGGCGCGTTCCGACCCGGTGACGACGATGGCGCCGATGGCGCTGTCGGCCTCGAAGGCGTCCAGCGCCTGACCCAGCTCGGTCACCAGCTGGTCGCACAGCGCGTTCAGCGCCTTCGGACGGTTCAGCGTGATCAGGCCGACCGGGCCGCGGGTCTCGACGAGGATGGTTTCATAGGACATGGCTGCAGCACTCTCCCGATGGGGCGAGCCCGGTTGCCTCCGGGACTCGTGGTTGTTGAGATGTTCGATCCTGAACCGGCGCGAGTATGGCGGGTGCCCCCGCGATCAGCGCGGCGTCAAAGTGAAGCGGACAGCGGTCGCGGCCTTCTGCCCAGCGCCTTGGCCGGCCGGTTTGGGGAACTCCAGCCGCAATTCCTCGCCCTCGCGGACGAAGACGCGGTCGGCGGTCCGGCGCCAGCCAAGTTGCGGCAGCGTCTGGTCGTAGAAGGCCAGCACCGCTTGACGCGGCACCTCCCCCGACAAAACGGCCTGGACGATCCGCCCGCCCGGCTTGTCGAAGACCAGCGGTTCCGATTCGGCGGTCGCCAGCCCGGGCATCACCGGAACGTCGGTGAAGCCGGGGACGAACGGTCCGGACTCGGCAACAGCCGGTTGGGCCGCAAGAGCCGGAGGAATGGGAACGAGGAAGCTCCCCAGGCCCGCGACCGCGGGGCCGGCAAGGAGGAAAGCGGCGGACGCCGCCCGGAGCATGGCCGGTAGAGCCGTCATGCCCCAGCTATATCACCGTTGGCGCGCCGCACAAAAGAAAGTCGAGCGGCCTGACTGTACAATCCGCTGAACGCCCCCCGTTCGGGCGCGGTCGCAGTCGCAATCGGGGCAGCCCTCCCCCTCCCGGTCGTAGACGGCGAACTGGTGCTGGAAATATCCCAGTTCCCCCGACGCCTGCCGGTAGTCGCGCAAGGAGGAACCGCCGGCGGCGATTGCACGCTCCAGCACCTCTCGCACCGCTGTGGCGAGACGGTCGACCTCCTCGGGCCTGAGGCTGGCGGATGTCCGGGTCGGCAGGATGCCGGACTGGTACAGCGCCTCCGACACATAGATGTTGCCGAGACCGGCGACGATGCTCTGGTCGAGCAGGGCCGCCTTGATCGGGGTGATCTTGCCGGCCAGCCGGCGGGCGAGGTCGGGGCCGGAGAACTCGTTGCCCAGCGGCTCCGGTCCCAGGTTGCGCAGCATCGGGTGGTCGCCCAGCGCGTCGGCCACCGTCAGGTCCATCAGCCCGAAGCGGCGGGCGTCGTTGAAGGTCACCACGGTCCCGGCGTCGGTCTCGAACACCACATGGTCGTGCTTGTCGAAGACGTCCGGCCGTTCCGGCGCGATGATCATCCGGCCCGACATGCCGAGATGGGCGATCAGCACGCCGCCGTCGTCCAGATGCATCAGGATGTATTTGGCCCGCCGCCGCACCGACTCGACCCGCCGGCCGGTCAGCCGCTCGCAGAAGCGTGGCGGGAAGGGGGTGCGCAGGTTGGGCCGCCGCTGCTCCACACGGACCAGCTGCCGGCCTTCGAGATGCGGGGCGAGGCCCCGGCACACCGTCTCGACTTCGGGAAGTTCAGGCATCGGCAGAGTGTGGGGTGGGTGGGATGGAAGTTAAAGTCCTCACCGATACTCCTTGAACCGCTCGGTCGCCTGGATCAGCGCGGCGCGGATGCCGGGTTCCATGGCGGAGTGGCCGGCGTCCGGGACGATGCGGTAGTCGGCCTCCGGCCAGGCGCGGTGCAGCGCGTCGGCGGAGATCACCGGGCAGACGATGTCGTAGCGGCCCTGGACGATCACCCCCGGCAGATGGCGGATGCGGGAGACGTCGCGCAGCAGCTTGTCCTCCGGCGTGAAGCGGTTGGAGCGGAAGTAATGCGCCTCGATCCGTGCCAGCCCCAGGGCGTGGCGGTCCTCGCCGCTGGCGGCGATCAGGTCGGGCGACGGCAGCAGGGAGGAGCAACTGCCCTCATAGACGCTCCACACCCGCGCCGCGGCCATGCGCACCATCGGGTCGGCCGAATCGAGCCGCTTCCAATAGGCCTCCAGCAGATCGTCGCGCTCGTCCTCCGGGATGTGGCCGGCGAAGGCGGCCCAGGCCTCGGGGAAGAGGATGCGCATGGAATAGAGGAACCAGTCGATCTCCGCCTTCCGCATCAGGAAGATGCCGCGCAGGATCAGGCCCAGGCAGCGGTCGGGATGGGTCTGGGCATAGGCCAGCGCCAGCGTCGAACCCCAGGAGCCGCCGAACAGGTGCCAGCGCTCGATGCCGAGATGCCGGCGCAGGGTCTCGATGTCCTCGACCAGCCGTTCGGTGGTGTTCTCGCGCGTTTCACCCAGCGGCGTGGAGCGGCCGGCGCCGCGCTGGTCCATCACGATGATGCGGTAATGGGCGGGGTCGAAGAAGCGGCGATGGGTAGGCGAAGCACCGGCCCCCGGCCCGCCATGCAGGAACATCACCGGCACGCCGCGCGGATTGCCCGCCTGCTCCCAATAGACCGTGTGGATCCCGTCGACGGCGAGCGTGCCGGTCTGGAACGGGTCGATGGGCGGATAGAAGTCGCTGCGGGGCATGGCCATGCATCCAGTGGTCCGGGCCACAAGTGTAGAGGAGCCACCGGGGCTTACGCCAGCGCGACGAAGTCGTGGAACGACACGCCAAACGACAAAGGCCGCCCGGAGGCGGCCTTGCGTGTCGAACATGTCTTTCTGAAGAAGATGGCGCGCCCGAAGAGATTCGAACTCCTGACCCTCAGATTCGTAGTCTGATGCTCTATCCAGCTGAGCTACGGGCGCGCTGTGTCGTCTTCCCTGTCGGCGTCGGCGGCAGGCCGTCGGCGTCGAGGCGCGCAACCTACTCAAAAGCTTCACCGGGCGCAAGCGCTTTTCTTCAGAAAATTTTCGGCGCGTCGCCCGGCCCGTTCCTCCTACAGCCGGTCGGCCAGGCCGGCACACTCCAGCACCACGCCGCGCCGCGCGAAGGCGGCGAACAGGCCGCGCACCGCCTCGCGATGGGCCGGCGGGATGCGCAAGGGGCGCGGTCTGGTGAAGAAGTTACAGAAGGACTCGCCGGCGGTGAACTGGGTGCGACCACCGGGGCTGCGCCAGCCCGTGTCGGCCCCCAGGTCGAGCAGCGCCGTGGCGCTCGCCCAGCTCATGCTCTCCACCGCCGCCAGGAGCGGCGTCGCGTTGCCCCATACGACATTGAGATCGACCCCGGCGCGGGCCAGCAGCCGCAGATGCTCCGGCTGGTCGGAGCGCACGGCCTCGTGGATCACCGGCTTGTCGTTGCTCCCACGGGCATTGGGATCGGCACGCCCGGCCAGCAGGACGCGGGTGAAGGCGGGGTCCTCCAGGCGCACCGCATACATCAGCGGCGGCTCGCCCCCCGCCGTCTTGACGTTGGCGTCGGCACCGGCGGCCAGCAGCGCCTTGGCCGTCTCGTTCGTCGGAGCGGGAAAGATGAAGAAGATCGGACGGAAACCGTCGCGGCCGACGCCGTTGGGGTCGACACCGCCGCGCAGAGCCTCGACCACCTTCGACACGCGGCCTTCCTGCACGTCGTCGGCCAGGGCCGCCAGCTTCTGATCGTCGAAATAGCGGCTGGTGTCCAGTCTGCGGGCGGTGGCGCCCATGGCGTTGCTCTCCTGACTCATTGCACATCCGGCGGCGAGGACGACCGCCAGCATCACACGGAAGACCTGCCGGCGGATCATCCGGACGCGCCCTGTCCAGGTGTATCCTGCCCCGCTGGATCTTGTAACGTGGCGACGTCCTCGCTCTTCTCGCGTTCTATGCCGTTGATGACGCTGAGAATCGAATGCTGCCCGCCGGGGCTGGTCATCGGCACCGGCTTGCCCGCATCGTCGAGCGCCGGGACGGTGACGACCGGCCCGACGGCCGGCGGCAGCAGGTTGCCCTGGCTGACGAGGTTCTTCAACGCGCGGGGGAAAGCGGTGGTTCCACCCTCCACCAGCTGGCGCGTGTCGGGCGAGAGGAACGGGAAGCCCAGCTTGTCGGCGAGGAAGTTGCCGGCGGCCACCGGCATGCCGATCCCGGACCCCAAACCGCCGGCGAGCAGCCCGACCCCCGATTGCAGGGCGGCGGAATTCTGGACGCCGGTCAGGGGGTCGCCGGGTGTCCGGAACTGCAGGAAGTCCGACGGATCGCCGGTGTCGCCGCCGACCGTCTTCGGATTGAGACCGGCCGCGTTGAACATCATGCCGGTCAGGCCGCCGGACACGCCCGCCGCCTGTGCCTTGCCGCCGCCGAGCGAATGGCCGGTGACCAGGACGTCGGGGCCAAGCTTGTTGGCGACGTTGGTGCCGAGTTGGGCGGCGGCCTTGTACTGGATCGTATCGCCCCCCAGCGCCTGATCCATGTTGGTCTGCAGATCCTCCATCTCGCTCGGCACCGTGCCGCGGAAGGCGAGGACCGTCTGCTGCCCGCCCGGCCAGTCCGCCGGCGTGCGGTAGATCGTGGCCTTGGCGTCGCGCAGCAGCGCCGGATCGATGCCGGCCTTGTCCAGTTCCGAGTCGCTCATGGCCGTCCAGCCGAGCGGCGGATCGTTCTTGGGCGGCTTGCCGTACTGATCGTAGGTGTCGCCCGACAGGCGAGCCAGTTCGACCGCCCGGTTGTCGCGGGCCAGCCGTTCGGCCGCCGCCTTCTGCGCCGGGGTGCTGCCGGCGCCGCGCCCCTTGTCGATCAGGGACTGGCGCTGGTTCAGCCGGTCGATCTTGGCCTCGACCGAGTTCGGACAGGCTTCGACCACCCGCTGGCGCGGTGCGCGGGCCGGGGACAGCTGCTCTTTCGCCGCCTTGTAGAGGCGGCCGACCACCGGCTGCGACTCCATCGCCTTGTCGGCGAGATAAGCGGTGCCCTGGACCGCCGCCTTCCCGGTCTCGGCGGCGGCGCGCATGCCGAAGCCGGCAACGCGGCCGGTGGCCTTGGCGGTCTCGACCACCGCATCGCTCGTGGCGCTGGCCGCCGATTTGACCATATCGGCTGCCGCCGAAGCGGCGGCCTGTGCGGAGGCGGCGGCCCGCACCGCGGCCTGCCGGGCGGCGTCGGAGGCCGCCGCGTAGGCTTCGGCCAGGGCATCGCCCCAGCTCATGGCGCACCGTCCTTCCGGTCTTCCGCCAACAGGGCGAAGAGGGTCAGGGCGGTGCGTTCGACCGCATCGGCCTTGTCGGTCGGCGTCAGTGCAGGATCGTTCAGGATTTGGGACATGGCCGGAAAGCGGCGATCGAAGTCGATGCCCATCGTCCAGGCGGTGACGATGTAGCGGCCGAGGTCGCGCTCCGTCTCCAGCCCATATCCTCGCGCCCGCTCATATTGCTGGCGCAGGGTCTGCTGGCCCTCGGCAGTGTCGAGAACCGGGCCGGCCTTGGGGTCCGACTGTGTCAGGATGCGGATCATCTTCCGCAGGAAGCCTTCCACCGCCAGCGTTTCGACCTGCCGGTCCGAAAGCGTGAGACCGGTTGCCATGCCCCTCTCTATCAACTCGCCAAAAAACCGGATCGGAGTTCGACAGTAAGGGAGCAACCGAAGACGCAACAGCAATTTCAGAGGGCATAGGCCGGGCGGCCGAGCTGGCCCGAACCGGCGGCCCAAGTCCGGCGGCCCAAGTCCGGCGCAAGACGGGTCGGCAAAAAGTTGGGCCGGCAAAAAGTTGGACCGACACAGGAAGGACGGCGAAGCCCGAAAACAGAAAAAGCGGCCGAAGGGCCGCCTGCTGTCAAATTATCGAGTTTTCAGGACCTGTATTCGAAGCAGAATGGCGCGCCCGAAGAGATTCGAACTCCTGACCCTCAGATTCGTAGTCTGATGCTCTATCCAGCTGAGCTACGGGCGCGCTGTGTATTCTGCGACGGTCGGCGGTGTCGCCTTCCGTCCATCCCGGCGTCGGCGGCGGGCCGTCGGCGTCGAGGCGCGCAACATACTCAAAGCCCCCCTGCCCCGCAAGCGCTTTTTTCACGAATTTTCGGCGGACCTGCGGCGTCGGAGCATGGGCATGCAAACAGCCCCCGATTGCCGGGCGGCGGCGGCTGGGTTATACAGTCCGCTTGCTGTTTTTGGAGAGTCAGTACCGTGGCCGAAGCCCCCTTCAACAAGCATTTCCCGGTGTCCTGGGAAGAGCTCCACCGCAATGCCAAGGCGCTGGCCTGGCGCCTGATCGACCGCGGCCCGTGGAAGGGCATCATCGCGATCACCCGCGGCGGCATGGTTCCTGCGGCGATCATCGCGCGCGAGCTTGAGATCCGCATGATCGACACCGTCTGCATCTCCAGCTACGACCACCAGCAGCAGCGCAACGCGACGGTGCTGAAGGGCGTCGAGGGCGCCAACGCCGGCGACGGCGAGGGCTGGCTGATCATCGACGATCTGGTGGACACCGGCAAGACGGCGGAAGTCGTGCGCAAGATGCTGCCCAAGGCGCATTTCGCCACCGTCTACGCCAAGCCGGCCGGCCGGCCGCTGGTCGACACCTTCATCACCGAAGTCAGCCAGGACACCTGGATCCACTTCCCCTGGGACATCGAGCTGCAGTTCTCGCAGCCGATCGCCAAGCTGCGCAACAGCTGAACGGCCCTGTCCACGGCGCGGCCGCCCGCATCCGGCGGGGGGCCGCGCCGAGGCCCATATCCTGTCCGGGTCATTACATAAAAATTTACCGTTTGCGTCCTAAATGACGCGCGGCGGTGCCTGTGCGCCCGCCATCGCTTCCCAACATCGCGTGGCGGCCCGCGCATGACCGACGAAATACGCCCGGAAGAGCTGCACCAGGACGAGTTGCGGCACAAGATCGACGCCCTGGTGGCGCGGCTGCCGGCCAGCCTCGTCTACAGCCTGCTGAGCGAGATCGAGGGCATGGACAGCGAGCCGACCGACCGCGTCCAGCTCGTCCGCCAATATGTCATCGAGTATCTGAACCGCCAGCGCACCAACCGCGCCCGGCGGCTGTTCACCAACCTGTTCGAAGCCTTCCTGATCGACGACGACGTGCTCTATCACGGCGGCGTCGCCATCCCCGGCATGCTGCAGCGGGTCGATGTCGGCGCCCTGTGGGAGGCGCTGAGCCGCGACGCCTTTCCGCTGCTGGCGGTGGAGGCGCAGGAGATGCTGGACGAGATGGCGCGCGGCGAGGTGATCGACCGCATCCTGCGCTCCCCCGTCGCCACGGTGATGAAGGAGCGGATGCGCGTCGCCGCGGTGAAGCATCTGGACGCCGTGCTGGCCAACAAGAAGGCGATGGAGGAGCTGCTGGCCGGCATGTCGCGCAACCGGCCGCGCCGCACCCGGCTGATGTCGGGATTCCTGGAAAAGACGCCGACCATCGATGTCAACACGCTGCGGCTGATGCATCTGGTGCTGACCCATGCCGAAGGAGCGGGGAAGCCGGTCGCCGACCGGCTGGAGGAGTTCCCCGCCAGTTGCAACGGCGAGGCGGAGGCGAACCGGCTGGCCGACCGGCTGCTGGACGCGACGGACCAGCTGCGCGACCGCTGCGGCGACGATCTGGCCAACCTGCTGCCGCTGTCGGTGCTGACGGTGAAGCGCAATTATCCGGTGGCGGCGCTGTATATCCGCCAGAGCGGCGTCGATCCCGGCCGCGGCGACGCCATGACCGCGGCGCTGACCGGCCATTTCATCGGCGTCACCCGCGCGCTGACCGCGGCGCTGACCGTCATCCTGAAGCTGAACGACCGGGTGCCCGGTTCCGCCATCCGGCCCAGCGCCAAGGAGAAGGCGCGGCTGGAGGCGCTGGTGCAGCGTCTGGACCAGCTGGTCCACGCCGCCACCTCCGCCGGGCTGATGGAGGACCGGCGCAGCGAGCCGGCCTTCCGCAACGCCTGGACCCAGGCGGCGAAGATCATCGGGTCGCGCGTCGCCGCGGTGGCGATGGAACGCTCCGCCCAGGCCGCCGCCGCCCGGCGCCAGCCGGTGATCGACCATGCCGACATCGTCTGGCTCGACCGGCTGCTGTGGCGCTGGCAGGGGATGTCGCGCGATTTCGGTTTCGAGACCTACGATCTGGTGAAGTGGCGCGAAAGCCTGCTGGAGGAGCTGCGCGCCAATGTCGAGAAGGCGATGAAGTTCGAGGAGACCGATCCGCTGGACGAGCGGATGGAGCATCTCCTGCGCATCGACGGCATCGCCGGCGTGTTCGGCCAGCGCGTCAGCGCCTGGATCCCCACCTTCAGCCACAACATGACCCGCCTGCTGTCGCACCGGCTGGAGCGCGGCGGCGAATTGGGCGCGGAGGAGCAGGCGATCATCGACGACCTCGTCGCCACCGCGCGCACGGAGGTCGGCAAATCGCGCTATTGGAAGAGCAACGAACTGATGGACCTGATCGAACTGTCGGAACGGACGCGGCAGGTGGGGTGAGGGCTCACATCACCCCCGAAGACCGGTGCCGCGGGTCGAGCCAGTCGCGCAAGCCGTCGCCCAGCATCGTCAACCCCATCACGCTCAGCGCGATCGCCACACCCGGAAACACCGCCTGCAAGGGCGCGGTGAACAGGTAGGTCTGGGCGTCGCCCAGCATCCGGCCCCAGCTGGGGCTTGGCGGCTGGATGCCGAGGCCGAGATAGCTCAGCGCCGCCTCGTTGACGATAGCGACGGCGAACAGCACGGTGGCCTGGACGACGACGATCCCGGCTATGTTGGGCAGCACATGCACCAGCGTCGCCGACAAGGGCCCCCGCCCCAGCGCCAGCGCCGCCCCGACGAAGGGCCGCCGCCACACCGCCAGCGCCGCGCCGCGGGTGACGCGGGCCAGCACCGCGGCGTTGAACAGCGCCAGAGCCAGCACGACATTGACCGCCCCCGCCCCCAGCGCCGCGGTCAGCAGGATCGCCGTCAGCACGGCCGGGAAGGCGAAGACCAGATCGCCCAGCCGCGCCACCACCTCGTCGCCCCAGCGCCCGAGCGCGGCGGCGAGCAGCCCCAGCGGCACCCCGCCCAGCAGCCCCAACCCGACCGCCGCAGCACCCACGGTCAGCGAATTGCGGGCGCCGACCATGACCATCGACAGCACGTCGCGCCCGAAATGGTCGGTGCCGAGCCAATGGGCCGCGCTGGGCGGCTTCAGCCGGGCGATCACCCGCACCTGCTCCGCCGGGTAGGGAGTCCACAGCAGCGACAGCAGCGCCATGACGACCAGCAGCAGGGTCAGCGCAGCGCCGAGATAAAGGGAGAGGGGGAGCGGCCGCCTCACGACGACACCCCTTTCGGACGCGGGTCGGCCAGCGCGCAGGCGATGTCGACCAGGGCGTTCACCACCACCACGAACAGCGCCAGCAGCACGACCACCCCCTGCACCACGATCAGGTCGCGCTGGCCGATGGCCTGATAGAGCAGCCGGCCCAGCCCCGGCAGGGTGAAGACATTCTCCACCACCACCGCCCCGGCCACCAGGAAGGAAATCTGCAGCCCCAGCACCGTCGCCACCGGGATCAGCGCGTTCGGCAGGGCATGGCGCAGCAGGACCGCGGTGCGGCTGACGCCCTTGGCGCGGGCGGTGCGGATGTGGTCCTCGGACAGCGTGTCGAGCACGGCGGTACGGGTGACGCGGGCGAGGATGGCGGCCTCCGGCAGCGCCAGCGCCAGCGCCGGCAACAGCAGCGCGTGCAGCGCCGGGCCGATGCCGCCGCCCCAGCCGGGCCCAGTCCAACCAGGGAATCCGCCGGCCGGGAACCAGTGCAGGGTCAGGGAGAACAGCAGGATCAGCAGGATGGCGATCCAGAAGCTGGGCATCGACACGCCGAGCTGCGAGAAGCCCAGCACCGCCCAGTCGCCGCCCCTGCCCCGCCGCGCCGCCGCCAACAGGCCGAGCGGCAATGCCAGCGCCGTGCTGATGACCAGCGACAGCAGGGCCAGCGGCAGGGTCACCGCCAGCCGTTCTGCCACCAGTTCCGCCACCGGGCGGGCGTAGGTCAGGCTGACGCCCAGGTCGCCGCGGGCAAGCGCGCCGGCCCACTGCAGGTAGCGGGTAAGGATCGGCTGGTCGAGCCCCATCTGGCCGCGCAGGGCCGCCAGCGTGTCGGGCTGCGCGTTGACGCCCAGCATCAGCAGCGCCGGGTCGCCGGGAACCAGCTGCAGCACAGAGAAGACCACGATGCTGGCCAGCCAGACGGTGACGATCAGGCTGACCAGCCGTCGCAGCAGGAACGCAAGCACGCGGGTCTATCCTTACCTGCTTGGCCTTACTTCCACGAGACGCCGGTGACGTCGTTGGCCTGGACCGGGCGGTTCACCCACATGCCGGTCAGGCCGGCCTTCTGCACCGTCACCGACGGCAGCATGAAGAGGAAGCCGTTGACCGCATCCTCCGCCAGCACCTTCTGCTCCTCGCCATAGAGCGCGTTGCGCTTTGCCGGGTCCTGGGTGCGGTTCAGCTCGTCGTTCAGGGCGTTGAAGCGCTCGCTCTTGTAATTGAAGTAGTAGTCGGGCCGGGCGTAGATGTCGATGTCCAGCGGCTCGGTATGGGCGATCATGGTCAGATCGTAATCCTTGCCCTTGAACGTCTTTTCCAACCACGCCGCCCATTCCACCGGCTCGATCTTCGCGCGGATGCCGACCTCCGCCAGCATGGCGGCGACCAGTTCGCCGCCGCGCCGCGCATAGGGCGGCGGCGGCAGGCGCAGCGTGGTGTCGAAGCCGTTGGGATATCCCGCTTCGGCCAGCAGCGCCTTCGCCTTGGCCGGGTCGTAGGGGTACATGCCGGTCAGATCGACATAGCCCTCGCGGTGCGGCGGGAAATGGCTGCCGATGGCGACGCCGTTGCCATAGAGCACGCCATCGATCAGCGTCTTGCGGTCGATGGCATAGGCCATGGCGCGGCGGACGCGGACATCGTCGAAGGGCTTGCGGGCGTTGTTGGTCGACAGGATCGTCTCGCCTTCCGTCGAGCCGACCGTCACCACGAATTTCGGGTCGTTGCGGAACTCGGGCAGCGCCTCGTAGGTGCTGAACTGGGTGAAGGCGTCGATGTCGCCGGCCTTCAGCGCCGCCACCTGGGCGGCGGGGTCGCTGATGAAGCGGAAGGTCACGCGGTCGAGCTTCGGCTTCAGGCCGTCATAGTCCGGGTTGCGGACCAGCACGACGCGGTCGCCGGCAACCCAGCGGTCGAACTTGAAGGGACCGGTGCCGACCGGCTTCTGCTTGTTGGTCGCCGCCGATTCCGGGGCGACGATGGCGGCGTCGCCGCTCGCCATGTGGAACAGGAACAGGCCGTCGGGGCGTGACAGGGTGACGACCGCCGTCTGCGGATCCGGCGTCTCCACCTGGGAGATCGGGGCGAAATAGGCCTTCTGGGCGTTGACGGAATCAGCGGCGCGCGCGCGATCCAGCGTGAACTTCACGTCGGCGGAATCGGCGGTGGTTCCGTCATGGAACTTGGCATTCGGACGCAGGGTGAAGCGGTAGGTCAGCCCGTCGTCCGACACCGTCCAGCGTTCCGCCAGACCGGGGACCAGCTTGCCGTCGGCATCGACGCGCAGCAGCGGTTCGAACAGGTTGGCGTAGGTGACTTCCTTGATGGCGCCGGCCGCGCCGGCGGTCGGGTCCAGATGCGGCGGCTCCAGCGCCATGCCGACGACGAGGTCGGTGCGCGGCTGGGCCGTTGCCGTCAGGGATGTGGCGGCCAGCGCCAGCGCTGCTGATGCTGCCAGGGTGAAACGCTGCTTGGCGGTCGACATGGTTGGCAAACTCCCCCGTCTCGTCGTTATCGACGTTCTCTTTGCCGCGATGATGCGGTGCGGCGCGGGAGAGCGCAAGCGAAGCCGCCACGCTATTCCACCCACCAGCTTTCCAGCATCGGGCCATAAAGCGGGGTGACGGCGGGACGGTGCAGGGTCGACCAGCGGGCGATGCGGTCGACCGGACTGTGGAACAGCGGGACCATGTAGTGCCCCCACAGCAGAACGCGGTCGAGCGCCCGCACCCGGCCGACCAGCGCGCCCCGCGTCGTGGCGGCGGCGATGGAGCGGGCGAGCGCATCGACCACCGGGTCGCGGATGCCGGCAAGGTTGCGGCTGCCCTCCTGTCCAGCCGCATCGGATCCGTAATAATAGAGCTGCTCGTTGCCCGGCGACAGGCTGGATGCCCACCAGCGCATGGTCATATCGAAATCGAAACCGTCCAGCCGGGCCTGGAACTGGGCGCTGTCCACCGTGCGGACGCGCGCCTCGATCCCCAGCGGTTCCAGCGAGCGGGCGAACTCCAGCGCCACCCGTTCCTCCGCCGGATCGGACAGGAGGATTTCGAAGGCGAAACGGTTTCCCGCCGCATCGGTCAGCCGGCCGTCGCGCACCCGCCAGCCGGCCTGCTCCAGCAGCCGCATCGCCTCGCGCCTGTTGGCCCGCAGGCCGGCGGGGCCGCCGGCGTTGGCGTTCCCGCTGTCGGGCAGGGTGAAGGGCCTAGTGAAAAGGTCGGGCGGCAGGCGTTCGCGGAACGGCTCCAACGCCTGCAATTCCTCGCCGTCCGGCAGGCCGCGGGCGGCGAGTTCGGAGTTGGGGTAGAAGCTGGCGGTGCGGGTCAGCAGGCCGTGGAACAGGTTGCGGCCGATCCAGTCGAAATCGGTCGCCATCCCCAGCGCCCGGCGCACCCGGATATCGGCGAAGACCGGCCGGCGGGTGTTGAAGATCAGGCCGCGCGCCGGTTCGGGGCGGTGGTTCGGCAACTCCTCGCGGACGATGCGGCCGTCGCGCAGGGCCGGGCCGTCGTAGCCGGTGGCCCATTTGGCCGGATCGTTTTCGTAACGAATGTCGCCCTGCCCGACCTTGAAGGCCTCCAGCGCCACGGAATCGTCGCGGTAATAGTCGAATTCCAGACGGTCGGCGTTGAACTGGCCGACGCGGGTCGGCAGATCGCGGCCCCAATAGTCGCGCACCCGCTCATAGACGATGCGGCGACCGGGATCGACCGCGGCGACGCGGTAGGGGCCGCTGCCCAGGATCGGCTCCAGCGTCGTGCGGCTGAAGTCGCGGCCCGCCCAGAAGGCCTTGGAATGGATCGGCATCAGCCCCATCAGCAGCGGCATCTCGCGGTCGATGGTCCCATCGGGGTTGGACGCGAAGGCGAAGCGGACAGTCTGTTGGTCGGGCGCCTCGGCCGCCGTGACCTTGGCGTAGAACAGGCGGCGGTTGGGGGTGCCGTGCAGCCGCTGCGCCTCCAGCGAGAACAGCACGTCGGCGGCGGTCACCGGCGTGCCGTCATGCCAGCGCGCCTTGGGGTTGATGTGGAAGGTGACGGCGGAGCGGTCGTCCGCCACATCGACCCGGTCGGCCAGCAGGCCGTAGAGCGAGAAGGGCTCGTCCCACGACCGCGTCAGCAGCGTTTCGAAGACATAGCCCATGCCCAGCGCCGGCACGCCCTTGACGATGTGCGGATGCAGGCTGTCGAAACTGCCGGTCACCGCCTGCCGGATGGTGCCGCCCTTCGGCGCCGCCGGGTTGACGTAGGGGAAGGCGGTGAAGTCCGGCGACAGGGCAAGGTCGCCATGCATGGCGATGCCGTGACGGGGGGACCCGGCCAGCGCCGGATGGGTCGCCAGCAGAGCCAGGAGAGTTAGGAGAAGAACGATCGGGCGGGCCATGACCGGCAGGGTTGCCGCTTTGCCGCACCTGCGCAAGAGCCAGCGCAAGTTCCTTGGACTCAGGGTGCGTTCCGCCTAAACTCCCGCCCCGCGTGGCGCCGGACCGGGCATCGGCGCCAAAACAAGAACGTGCCCTGAATACGCCAGTCGAAGGAACGCGATACATGGATCTGAGCAAGCTCGCCGCGGGCAAGAATCCCCCCTGGGACGTCAACGTCGTCATCGAGATCCCGATCGGCGGCCAGCCGGTGAAGTACGAGGTCGACAAGGAATCGGGCGCGGTGTTCGTTGACCGTTTCCTGCACACCGCCATGTTCTATCCCTGCAACTACGGCTTCATCCCGCACACCCTGTCGGGTGACGGCGACCCGGTGGACGTCTGCGTCGTCGGCCAGCACGGCGTCGTCCCGGGCGCGGTCCTGCGCTCGCGCCCCATCGGCGTCCTGTACATGGAGGACGAGGCCGGCGAGGACGAGAAGCTGCTGGCCGTTCCGGTCGACAAGCTGCACCCGTTCTACACCGACGTGAAGGACTACACCGACCTGCCGTCCATCGTGATCGAGCAGATCGCCCACTTCTTCGAGCACTACAAGGATCTCGAAAAGAACAAGTGGGTGAAGGTCCGCGGTTGGGGCAACGCCGAAGAGGCCGCCAAGAAGATCGAGGAAGGTCTGGCCCGCGCCCTGGAAGCCAACAAGGGCAATCCGGGTCCGGTGGTCTGAGGGTAGTGGTTTGAACCGTGTGGCCTCAGCCAGGATGACTTGAGGCCACGCGGTCGGGCATGCATCTCCTCGCCTCCGGCATATCCGCCGGCAGTGCGGGGAGATAGCCCAGCCCTTCAAGCGTACGGCGCACGGCGAGGTCCAGCGGCGTGTGCGGTTCGTCAGCCAGGAGGGCCAGCAGGCGGCGGTTGTCGAGCCGCACCGGCTGTTGCCACAGATAGCGCATCTCGCAAAGTTCGCGGAACAGCGGCACCGCCAGACCGGCCAGCCGCAGCAGCCACCAGGGCATCCGCCGCACCGGCAGGTCCGGTTCGCCGAGAGCGCGGGCGATTGCCGCGACCATCCGGCTGCCGTCGGCATCCCAATGGCCATCCATGTGATACATCGCGTCGTCGCCCAGATCGGCCTCGCGGTCGAGCAGGCGCATCGCCGTTTCCGCCACATCGGGCAGATAGGCCCACTGGTGACCGATCCCCGGCTGGCCCGGCTGGTTGATGCGGGTCGGCGGCTTCCCGGGCGTCAGCAGCCCCTGGCTGAACCAACTGTTGCCGGCCTTGGGACCAAAGAAGTCGCCGCAGCGCAGGATCAGCAGCTTCGCCCCCTGCCCCACCGCGCGGTGCAGGCGGCGTTCCATCTCCACCCGGATCGCACCCTTGCGGGTCAGCGGGTTCTGCGCCGCGGTTTCCGGGATCAGCGGGAAGACGTCGGGGCCGTAGTTGTAGACGGTGCCGGGCAGCAGGATGCGGGCGCGGTTGGCGCAAGCCGCGGCGATGCTGTTGTCGAGCATGGGTAGAACCAACCGGTCCCAGTGCCGGTAGGCCGGCGGATTGACCGCATGGACGATCAGCGCCGCCCCCTCGGCCGCCGCCATCACATCGCCGGCGTTCATCGCGTCGCCGACCATCCACTCTATGTTGTCCGGACGCAGGTTCTCCGCCGGTTTGCGGCGCAGGCCGCGAACCCTCCAGCCGCGCACCGCCAGCGCCCGCGCCATTTCGCCGCCGACCCCGCCGGTCGCTCCCAGAACCAGGGCGGTCCTGCCTATGCCGGTCGCCTGTCGTGCCATCGCCGCCTCCATCGCTCTTGCGCTTGGTGATGGGGAAAGGATGGGTCGAGGCGTGGCTGAACGGAATTGTCGAACTGCGGCGAGCCGCTATACTGAAATCGATGAACCCGCCGCCCCCCAGTTGGGACCTCTACCGCAGTTTCCTGGCGGTGATCCGTGAAGGATCGCTGTCGGCGGCGGCGCGCGCCCTGGGGTTGACACAACCGACCCTGGCCCGCCATGTCGCGGCGCTGGAGGAGGCGGTCGGCGGTTCCCTGTTCGTGCGCTCGCCGCGCGGGCTCGATCCCACCGATGCGGCGCTGGCCCTGAAGCCGCAGGCGGAAGCGCTGGACGCGGCGGCGGCAAGTCTGTGGCGAACGGCGTCGGGCTGGGGGGCGGAGGTGCGCGGCACCGTGCGGGTCACCGCCAGCGAGGTGGTGGGCGCCCGCATCCTGCCGGCGGTCCTGGCCGCGCTGCGGGAGCGCCACCCGATGCTGGAAGTCGAGCTGGTGCTGTCCAACGGCATCGACAATCTGCTGCAACGCGACGCCGATGTCGCCGTGCGGATGGTGGAGCCGGACCAGCAGGCGTTGCTGGTGCGCCGCGTCGGCAGCATCGCGCTGGGGCTGCATGCCCACCGGCGCTATCTCGACCGCCACGGCGTGCCTCAGTCACTGGAGGATCTCGACGGCCACAGCCTGATCGGCTTCGACCGCGAGACGCCGGACATCCGCGCCCTGATGCAGCGGGTGCCGGGCCTAACCCTGCCCCGCTTCGCCCTGCGCACCGACAGCCATCTGGCCCAGTTGTCCGCCATCGAGGCCGGATACGGCATCGGCATCTGCCAGGTCCCGCTGGCGCGGCGGAATCCCGATCTGGTCCGGCTGCTGGCCGACCGCTTCGAACTGCCGATGGGGGTGTGGGTCGCCATGCACGAGGATCTGCGCTCCACCCCGCGCTGCCGTGCCGTCTTCGACGGGTTGGTTGCCGGGCTGGCGAATCATGTGTCAGCGAATCACGTGAGGTAGCGTCAACTGGTCCAGCCCATGCGGCGTTCCACCCCGTCGGCAGCCTCCTTCAGGATTTCGGCGCTGTGGCGGAGCGCGGCTTGCTCCTCCGCCGACAGGTTGGGCAGGACGGTGTCCACCACGCCGCCGGCGCCGATGACTCGCGGCAGTGACAACACCACCTGCGGCACCCCGCAGACATCGTCGGTCAGCATGGCGCAGGTCGCCACCAGCCGTTCGTCGGCGCCGATGGCCGCCACCAGCCGGGCCAGCCCGCCGGCGATGCCGAAGGCGGTATGGCCCTTGCCGTTGATGATCCGGTAGGCGGCGCGGCGCACCCCCTCGTCAATGGCGGCGCGGTCCTCCGCCGTCAGGCTGCGGTGGAGCTGGGCGGCCGCCTGCTCGACGGACAAGCCGGCGACGGTGGCGCTCGACCAGAGCAGAACCTCCGAGTCGCCATGCTCGCCCACCACATGGGCATGGACGGAACGCGGCGTCACCGCCAGCTGTTCGGCCAGCAGGGCGCGGAAGCGCGCGGTGTCCAGCACGGTGCCGGAGCCGATGACCCGGTTGCGCGGCAGGCCGCTGATCCGGGTGGCGATCTGCGTCATCACGTCCACCGGGTTGCTGGCGACCAGCAGCACGGCGTCGGGGGCGGCCCTCAGCACCTCCGGAATGATCGCGCCGAACACCTTGGCGTTGCGCTCCAGCAGCTCCAGCCGGGTTTCGCCCGGCTTCTGGGCGACTCCGGCCGACAAGACGACCACCCCCGCCCCCTCCAGCGCGGCATAGGAGCCGGCGCGGACGGTGACGGCATGGGTGAAGGGCACGGCATGGGCGATGTCCTGCGCCTGGGCCTGGGCCAGCGCCTCGTTCATGTCGACCAGCACGACCTCGCTCGCCGCACCGGTGGTCACCATGGCGAAGGCGGCGGTGCTGCCGACGAACCCGGCCCCGACGATTCCGACCTTCATGAACAGGCTCCTTTGCGCAAGTTGGCGTGCGGTTGGCCAACAGCTTGGCGGCGGTCGGCGTCCCGCCGCAAGAGCGCATCGGACCGCTTGCGGGTTTTGGTGGGCGGTTTTGCATAGGCGCGACGAAACGCCCCCTTGCCCAATGGTCATACCAGCCCGTAATGTTGCGCCGCAGCAAATGGCGGGGATGAAAGTCCGGGCTTGCGCTGTTCGTCATCAAAACCGTCGGCATCCCGTGGCAGACTGGGACCGGCGCCTTTTCCCAGCACCGGATCCGGTCATGACCGTTCGCAACCTCGACAAGCTGTTCAAGCCCGCCTCGATCGCCCTGGTCGGCGCCAGCCGCAAGCCCGGAACGGTGGGGGCCGTGGTGGCCCGCAACCTGTTCCAGGCCGGATTCGACGGGCCGGTGATGCCGGTCAACCCGACCGAACGCGCGGTGGAAGGGGTGCTGACCTACAAGACGGTGGACAGCCTGCCGATCACGCCGGACCTGGGCGTCATCTGCACCGCCCCCGACACGGTGGCGGCGACCATCGACGCGCTGGGCAAGCGCGGGACCAAGGCCGCCATCGTCATGACCAACGGCATGTCGGCCGAACAGACGCAGGCGATGCTGGAGACGGCCAAGCCCTATCTGATGCGGGTGCTGGGGCCGAACAGCCTTGGCGCCATGGTGCCGGGCCGCGGCATGAACGCCAGCTTCGCGCCGGTGGCGCCCCGCAAGGGCGACGTGGCGCTGGTGGCGCAAAGTTCCATGGTGCTGACCTCGGTCGCCGACTGGGCGACCTCGCGCGGCATCGGCTTCTCGCATCTGGTGTCGCTGGGCGACCGCGGCGACGTCGATTTCGGCGACCTGCTGGACTATCTGGCCTCCGACGTCACGGTGCGCGCCATCCTGCTCTATATCGAGAGCATCACGCACGCCCGCAAATTCATGTCGGCCGCCCGCTCCGCCTCGCGCCAGAAGCCGGTGATCGTCATCAAGGCCGGCCGGTCCGACGAGGCGCAGGAGGCCGCGGCCTCGCACACCGGGGCTCTGGCGGTGTCGGACGCCGTCTATGACGCGGTGTTCCGCCGGGCCGGCGTGCTGCGGGTGAACGATCTGGCCGAATTGTTCGACGCCGCCGGCACGCTGGGAACCGGGGTGCCGATCACCGGCGACCGGCTGGCGATCCTGACCAACGGCGGCGGCATGGGCGTGATGGCCACCGACAAGCTGATCCAGGCCGGCGGCCAGCTCGCCGCCCTGGCGCCGGAAACGCAGGAGGCCCTGGCCAAGGCGCTGGGTCAGCCGCCGGGCGGCACGCCCTTCCGCAACCCGCTGCGCATCGGCGCCGACGCCACGCCCAAGCGCTATGCCGAAGCGCTGAACGCGCTGATGCAGGACAGCGGCAACGACGCGGTGCTGGTCCTGCACTGCCCGTCCGCCCTGACCGACAGCGAGGCCATCGCCCAGGCGGTGGCGGAGACGGTGCAGGCCAACAAGGCCCGCCGCCACCCGGTGCTGACCAGTTGGATCGGCGACCAGTCGGCGATGGAAGCGCGCAAGCTGTTCGCCGACAGCCGCATCCCGACCTACAACGGCCCGTCCGACGCGGTGCGCGCCTTCATGCATCTGGTGCGCTACCGCCGCAGCCAGCAGCTTCTGATGGAGACCCCGCCGTCGGTGGCGGAGGATTTCCAGCCCGACGAGATCACCGTGAAGAAGGTGGTCTCCCGCGTCATGGCCGAGAAGCGCGAGTGGCTGAGCGAGTATGAGGCCAAGCGCGTGCTGGCCGCCTACGGCATCCCGGTGGTCGACACCCGCGTCGCCGAGACGCCGGAGGAGGCGGCGAACGCCGCCCGCGTCATCGGCGGCCCGATCGCGCTGAAGATCCTGTCGCACGACATCACCCACAAGTCCGACGTCGGCGGCGTCGCGCTGGGCCTGACCGGCCCGGACGAGGTGCGGGCCGAAGCCGAGGCGATGCTGAGCCGCGTCGCCGAACTGGCGCCCGACGCGCGGATCGAGGGCTTCACCGTGCAGGAAATGGCCGTCCGCCCCGACGCCTACGAGCTGATCGTCGGCATGACCGAGAACGAGATGTTCGGCCCGGTCCTGCTGTTCGGCGAAGGCGGCATCGGCGTGGAGGTGGTGGAGGATTACGCGCTGGCCCTGCCGCCGCTGAACATGAAGCTGGCGGCCGAGCAGATGAGCCGCACCCGCATCCACCGCCAGCTGCAGGGCTACCGCTCGCGCGCGGCGGTCGATCTGGACGCGGTGGCGCTGACGCTGAACAAGGTCAGCCAGCTGGTGGTCGATTTCCCCGAGATCGCGGAGATGGACATCAACCCGCTGCTGGCCGACGCCGACGGCGTGCTGGCACTGGACGCCCGCATCAAGGTTGGCGTGCCGGTGCTGGCGGGGGCGGCAAGGCTGGCGATCCGGCCGTATCCGAAGTCGCTGGAAGACCGCATCACCATCAAGGACGGCCGCCAGTTCTTCGTCCGCCCGATCCTGCCGGAGGACGAGCCGCTGGTGCACCATCTGGTGGAGAACCAGACGGCGGAGGATTTGCGCCTGCGCTTCTTCGCGCCGCTGAAGCGGCTGTCTCACCAAGCGGCGGCGCGGCTGACCCAGATCGATTACGACCGCGAGATGGGCCTGATCGCCGTCGGTCCAGACCCGCAGACCGGCGAGACCATCATGTATGGTGTGGTGCGCATCACCGCCGACCCCGACAACCGCCGCGCCGAATATGCGGTGATGGTGCGGTCCGACATGAAGGGCCAGGGGCTGGGCTATATCCTGATGAACAAGATCCTGGATTACGCCCGCTCGCGCGGCATCCGGGAAGTCTATGGCGAGGTTCTGCGCGAGAACACCAACATGCTGAACATGTGCCGCGCGCTTGGTTTCGTCCGCAAGGAGAACTTGGACGAGCCGGGCGTGGTCGAGGTCCGCATCGAGCTGGGCGGCGGGCTGGCTGGCTGAGGGTTCTTATACCGGCGGTTGACTACAGCCATGGATAGGGCAATATCAGGCTTGGCAGGCAGGGGGATTCCGGCCCCCTGCCCGCCAGCCCGATGCTAGCTGAAGAGATCAAGCAGACGCTTGACGATCTCCAACGCCAGGATCAGGAGTTGGAGGATTTCCTTCATCCTCTGTTCTCCTTGTGCGCAGCGGGGATGGCGGCCAGTCCGCCATCCCGTCCGCGTCGCCACTGTGGCGCACGCATAGGTATTGCGGAAGCGCTTTTGCTCGCAAAATCAGGCTTGCGAAGGGCTGCGACGCGCTGTCACGGGGTGCGGCTTTACGCCGGCTCCAGCACCACCTTGACGTCGGCGGGCTGGCCGAAGAAGGGGGCGGAGGTGATCAGCAGGCGGCAGCCGGCCGCGGCATAGGCGGCGGCGTTCGCCTCGGTCACGCCGCCGGCCGGAGCGACCACCGGCGGCGGGGTCAGGTTGCGAGTCGCCTCGATCACCGCGCGGGCGGCGTCGGGCGGCAGCTTTTCCAGCTGGATCACGTCGGCGCCGGCCTGCGCAAAGGCCACCGCCTTCTCAACCGATCCGACCTCCACCACGATCTTCTTTTCCGGCGCCTTGCGGCGCAGCGCCGCGATCCACGTCTCCGGCGGTTCGCTCAGGAAGGCGCGGTGTTCGGGGAAGACCAGCAGCGTTTCCGACAGGCCCAGCCGGTGCATCACCGCCCCGCCCGCCTGCACCGCCTTGACGCTGAGGTCCTTGGATCCTTGAAAATTCTTGCGGGTGCAGGCGACGGTGACGCCGGGAGCGGCCTCGACGATGCGCTGGGCGCGGGTGGCGATGCCGGAGGCATATTCAACCAGCGTCTGCGCCACCTTCCAGGCCCGGTGCAGCGATCCGGCCGGGCCGTCCGCCTCCAGGAAGACCGTTCCGGCCTCGACAGCCGTGCCGCTGGGCTCGACCCGCAGGACCCGGCCGCCGGCCTTCTCCACCAGCCGCGCCGCCTCCTCCGTCCCGGCCAGCACCATGGCGCCGCGGGCGGCGAAGCTCATGCGCGCCGGACGGGCGGCGATGCCAAGCGAATCCGTGGTCAGGTCGCCGTAGGGAACATCCTGCGCCAGAAGCGCATCGAGGGCGGCGTCGGGCAGGATGGTCGTCATCGGAGTTTCCGTTATTAAAGCCAGCCGCGACGGCGGAAGTACCAAAGCGGGACCACCGCCGACAGCACCATCAGCAGGATGGCCATGGGATAGCCGAAGTCCCAGTCCAGCTCCGGCATGTGCTTGAAATTCATGCCGTATGCAGACGCGATCAGCGTCGGCGGCATCAGGGCCACCGAGACGACCGAGAAGATCTTGATGATGGCGTTCTGTTCGATGTTGATCAGGCCCAGCGTGGCGTCGAGCAGGAAATTCGCCTCGTGCGCCAGGAAGCCGGCATGCTCGGTCAGGGACCGCAAGTCGCGCGTCATCGTCTTCAGCGCGGTCTTCTGTTCCTTGTTCAGCCGGCCGCCGCTGACCGAGGTCATGAACACCACCAGCCTGTCGAGCCCGGCCAGGCTGTCGCGCACCTTGTGGGTCAGGTCGCCGGCCCGGCCGATGCCGCGCAACACGTCCTGCAACTCGTCCGGCTTCTTGGCCGCCTTGCCGAAGCCGCCGCCGTCCAGCGAATCGTCGAAGACGCGGGCCGACAGCTCGTCGATGCGGCCGCCGACCAGCTCCAGCACGTCGGCGACCCGGTCGATCACCGCGTCCAGCAGCCCGAACAGCGCGCTCTCCCCGGTCGCCAGCAGTTCCGGCTGGCGGACGCAGCGGGCGGCGAAGGTGATGACCGGCAGCGGTTCGGTGTAGCGCAGCGTGATGAGATGGCGCGGGGTCAGCACGAAGGTCAGCTCGCCCTGTTCCGGGTGGGGCGAGGTGGCGCGCGAGATGATGGGAGAGGTCATGTAGATCCCCTCCCCCTCGACATAGAGCTGGCTGGAGGCCTCGATCTCCTTCATCTCCTCGCGCGTCGGCAGGTCGCAGCCGGTCAGCGCGCCGACATGGGCGCGCTCCGCTTCGGTTGGACGCAGGAGGTCGATCCAGACCGCGCCGCCCGGCAATTCCTCGCCGAGTTCCAGCGGTTGGCGCACCACCCGCCCGTCTTCGGCACGGGCGTGGACGGTGATCAACGCGCGCTCCCCAGGGCGGCCTCTTCGGGCACCGGCGCACCGGCGGCGCGGCAGGCGGCGGCCAGCGTGTTCAGCATCAGGCAGGCGATGGTCATCGGGCCGACGCCGCCGGGGACGGGCGTGATGGCACCGGCGACCTTGACCGCCTCGTCGAAGGCGACGTCGCCGACCAGACGGGTCTTGCCCGGCTCCGCCGCCGCGACGCGGTTGATACCGACGTCGATCACCGTGGCGCCGGGCTTGATCCAGTCGCCACGCACCATCTCCGGCCGGCCGACCGCCGCCACCAGGATGTCGGCGCGGCGGCATTCCTCCGGCAGATCCGCCGTGCGGGAATGGGCCATCGTCACCGTGCAGTCGGCCTGCAGCAGAAGCTGCGCCATCGGCTTGCCGACGATGTTGGAGCGGCCCAGCACAAGGGCGCGCTTGCCCTTCAGGTCGCGGCCCAGCGTGTCGCGGATCAGCAGCAGGCTGCCCAGCGGCGTGCAGGGCACGATGGCGCCCGGCTGCCCGGTGGCGAGCAGGCCGGCATTGACGACGTGGAAGCCGTCGGCGTCCTTTTCCGGGACGATGCGGGCCAGCACCTTCTGGCTGTCGATATGCTTGGGCAGCGGCAGCTGGACCAGGATGCCGTGCACGGCCGGATCTGCGTTCAGCCGGTCGATCAGGGCCAGCAGGTCGGATTCGGCCATGTCGGCCGGCTCGTGATGGTCGAAGCTGTTCATGCCGAGTTCGACCAGCGCCCGCTCCTTGGAGCGGACATAGACCTGGCTGGCCGGATCCTCGCCCACCAGCACGACGGCCAGACCGGGGGTGACGCCATGGCTGGCCTTCAGCGCCGCCACACCATCCGCCACCCGCGCACGCAGGCCGGCCGCGAAGGCCTTGCCGTCGATGATCTTCGCGTCCGCCATGCTACTCTCCACCCTCGCTACCCAAATCGTCGATCAGGACCGACAGCCGCGGCAGCAGAATTGCCGGGTCGCCCGCCACATGCAGAATCTTGTTCCGGTCGGTGGCGCCGGCCACCACCGTCAGGCTGGTCTTGGGCAGTTTCCATGCCTTCGACAACAGTTTTATGACGGCCTCGTTGGCTTTGCCGTTTTCCGGCACCGCCGTGACCGCCAGTTTCAGGACCCGTCGTCCTTCTCCCTTTGCCCCGGCCATCTCGGCCGTACCGGTCACCGCGTTGCGCGACGCCTTGGGTGTCACCCGAAGTGCGACGCGCAGGCCGTCGGCGACCGCCTCGAAGGGGGAGGATGCCGCCACGGTCAGAAGCGCGGCCAGTATTGCGCCAGCAGGTTCTGGATGAAGGAGATCGCCAGCAGCACGACGATCGGCGACAGGTCCAACCCGCCCATGTTGGGCAGGACGCGGCGGATCGGGCGCAGCACCGGTTCGGTGATGCGGTACAGGAAATCGCCGATCAGATAGACCGCGCGGTTGCGCGTGTTCACAACGTTGAAAGCCACCAGCCAGCTGAGGATCGCCGACAGGATCAGGACCCAGAAGAACAGGTCCAGGATGGTGTTGATGAGCAAATACAGCGCGATCATGCCGGGCCAGCTCCAGTGCGGTTTTTGCGACGGCCGCGCGCAGCGCACTGCGCGGCGGGCGCCAGCCTTTTCCGGGCACCCTAAGCATAAGCGCGGAGGCCTGTCCAGTACGGCGGCCCGCCGATCGCCCGAGCGGCCTGCGGCGGATCGGCCGTCCTACGCCCCATCCTGCGCCATCCCACACCCGCTTCATTTTTTCTGAATCAAGCGCTTGACAGCACCCCCCGTGATGGACAATATCCGCGCCACGCCGGGGCGACGAAGACGCCACGGTGTGAGTGTGGGGCCGTAGCTCAGCTGGGAGAGCGACGCGTTCGCAATGCGTAGGTCGGGAGTTCGATCCTCCTCGGCTCCACCATTTCCCCCTTCTCCGGAGGGGTGAGACAAGTCGATGGATTGTCAGCGGGCGTTGCCGGGAACGGCATCTGGCCCGCTTTTTTGTTTGGTCATTGATAAAGCGGAGTTCTGGCGGATTCGGCTATCCGCCAGTAACCAATTTCAGCGCCCGGGGCCTCCGGATCAGAAACGTCGGAGATGGCCATCAGGTCAGTTCCAGGCGTCAGCCAAGCGCATGCCATTGATTATCTGGGCGCCCCCACAAGGTGAGGGCGAACAGGACACTCTTCCGCCATCCCGCAAGGCCGAAATTCTCCGCCGGCGCAATGAAGGGGTGGCTCAGGGCCTCAGGGTGGGCGATGTTGGGTGTGTCCGCGAGTTGCAATTCCGTGCTGATGGCGTCCTGTATCGCCTGCTTCCACTCTCTGGCCCGACGCCGCCCCGATCCCGATGCGCGGCCTGACGTGTCATGATATGTCTTGACGGCATCACCCCGTTGCACTAAGTCTAGATCAAATGGTTCGGGCTTTCTCGAACGGCGTTGAGGCTCTGGAGTGATCCAGGGCCTTTTCGCTTTTTACGGCTATGGGAAGATTTTTAGCCCAATCCCCTCGTAGCCCTTTACGCGATGAGACGGACGGGTCGCCCGAGACATACCGACCATGCCGTCGGTCATCAGTTTCTTTTCCACGATGTCGAAGGCGCGGTTAGCCTGTTCTGGCTCCAGCACATGACGAGCGACCGGATACGCAGCCAGATCGGCCAGTTGCAGGCCAATTGAGTTGCATGACTTCGATGCAAAACGCAGCTCGAAATGATGGTCCCAACCTTCGTTCTCGTCGAGGATGCGGCGGAACTGCAGTTCCAGATCCTTGTCTTCAGCCTTGCCGCGCGATTCGGCAATGATGTGGGTGCGCTTGCCCCGCTGCTCCTGAGCGATCAGGAACCGGTAGGTTCGCTCCAGGCAGTATTGCAGAGACAAGTGATAGGGGTTGTAAGGATTCCGGTAGCGTTCCTTATGCCTGATCTTGTCGATCGCCGTGACGCACAGGGTAAAAGGCGCCTCGGCGATCACCGCCGACATGCCGCTCAAGAACTTTGCGCGGCGTGCGGCATCGCGCAACACCGCAAAGTCGCCCTGCTGCTTGCGGATATCGCGGCTGTGCAGCACGGCCAAGTCGTGTCCGAAGGTGTCGAATTTCAATGAATCGAGCGCCGGAGCAACCTCCGTTGCGTAATCGGTCTTCCGCAAGATGCAGAAGGCCAGAGCGAACAAGGGGAACTCAGCACTGATCGAGGTCAGACTGTGATCCCCACTTTCGTCCACAAATATGATGAAGTCACTGAAATCATTATCTGCTTGGGTCAAAATTCCAGCCCTGCCGATATAATCCGAGCAGCACTCGCCTCACCCTCGGATCATAGTCAGCGATCAAGCATCCCGCAATAGCTGTGGATGTCCACCTCTCATCACCTTATTGAGCCGGATGCGGAAGCGGGAACCTCCATAATGACGCACGGCAGCACCAGTTCACACCCTCACCCGTTGTCCGCCAGCACCGAGCCCGCGAGGTAGAGCGAGCCGCAGATCAGCACGCGCGCCGGAGTCCGCCGGCCCGCCACCAGATCGGCGAGGGCGGCGTCCACGCTGTCGGCGGCGCCGTGGTCGCGGATGCCGCAGAGCTTGGCGGTCTCGCAGGATTCTTCGGCGGTGAAGCTGGCTTCCTCACCCGGAATCGCCACCGCGCGCAGGGCATGGGTGAAGGGGGCCAGCGGACCCAGGAACTCGAACGGGTCCTTGCTGGACAGCATGCCGTAGATCAGCAGAAGCGGCAGGGCGGGGCCGCCCCCCGATCCCTCATTGGGCTGGCCGTCATTGGGCTGGCCACGCGACCAGTCGACCGCCTGACGGGCCAGAACCTCCCCGGCGGAATCGTTGTGGCCGCCGTCCAGCCAAAGTTCCCAGCCCGGCGGCAGGCCCTCGGCCAGCGGGCCGCGGGTCAGGCGCTGCAGACGCCCCGGCCATTCGACGGTGGCGAGGCCGCGGCGCACCGCGTCGTCGTCCACCGCCAGCGGCAGATGGTCGAGACAGGCGATGGCGACGCCGGCATTGGTGATCTGGTGGACGCCGGCCAGCCCCGGCATCGGCAGGTCGAGCTTGCGCTTCGCGCTCTCGAAGCGGAAGCCATCCGGACGCTCTTCCACCGACCAGCTCTGGATGGGCGCGGCGATGGCGTTGGCGCGCAGCTTCAGCACTTTCAGCGCGTCGGCTTCCGGCTGCGGGGCCAGCACCACCGGGACGTGGGGTTTGAAGATGCCGGCCTTCTCGCTGCCGATCTCCAGCAGCGACTCACCCAGGAACTGGCGGTGGTCGTAGGAGATGCGGGTGACCGCCGTCACCGCCGGCTTGTCCACCACGTTGGTGGCGTCCAGCCGCCCGCCCAGCCCGGTTTCCAGCAGGACCACGTCGGCAGGCACGCGGGAGAAGGCGAGGAAGGCGGCGACCGTCGTCACCTCGAAGAAGGTGATCGGATGGCCGGCGTTGGCAACCTCGCATTCCTCCAGCAGGGCGGCCAGATGGTCGTCGTCGATCAGCCGGCCGGCCAGGCGGATGCGCTCGTGAAAGCGCACGAGGTGCGGCGAGGTGTAGACATGGACGCGGTGGCCGGCCGCCTCCAGCATCGCGCGCAGGAAGGCGACCGTCGATCCCTTGCCGTTGGTGCCGGCGACATGGACCACCGGCGGCAGCTTGCGCTCCGGATGGTCCAGCGCCGCCAGCAGACGGCGCACCCGGTCCAGAGACAGGTCGATGACCTTGGGATGAAGCCCCTTCAGTCGGTCCAGCACCGGGTCGGAACGGGTCGCGGCTGGGCGGGAGAGTGGAAGGGCGGCATCGATCATGATCGTCTCTGGTCGGATGGACGGGGGGTGCCGGTCAGTCGTCGCCGGCCTGGACGGGAGCCGCCGGCTGAGAAGACGACTGCTGGGAAGACGCCTGCTGCGTCGCCATCGGCTGGGCCGCGGTCGCCTGTGTGGCCGGCTGCGTGACCGGCTGGGGCAACTGGGCCGGCTCGCCGTCGGCCGCCTGGGCGGCGGACAGGTCGATGTCCTCCACCACCGTGTCGAGGCGCGGCGTCATCAGCAGGCCGATGGTGCGGACCAGCGTCGGGCGCAGGTCGCGGCGGTGGACGACCATGTCGACCATGCCGTGTTCCAGCAGGTACTCGGAGCGCTGGAAGCCTTCCGGCAGGGTCTCGCGGATCGTGCTCTCGATCACGCGGGCGCCGGCGAAGCCGATCTGCGCGCCCTTCTCGGCGATGTGGATATCGCCCAGCATGGCGAAGCTGGCGGTGACGCCGCCGGTGGTCGGGTCGGTCAGCACGACGATGTAGGGCAGGCCGGCTTCCTTGACCATCTCCACCGCGATGGTGGTGCGCGGCATCTGCATCAGCGACAGGATGCCTTCCTGCATGCGGGCGCCGCCCGAGGCCGGGACGACGATCAGCGGCGCGTTCTTCGCCACCGCCAGCCGGGCGGCGGTCAGCAGCCCTTCGCCGACGGCGATGCCCATCGACCCGCCCATGAAGCCGAAGTCGAAGGCGGCGACCACGGCGGCATGACCGCCGATGCGGCCTTCACCCACCACGATGGCGTCGGTGCGGCCGGTCTTGGTCTGGGCTTCCTTCAGGCGGTCGGTGTAGCGCTTCTGGTCACGGAACTTCAGCGGGTCGGCGACCGACTTCGGCAGTTCCACGGCCTCGTAGGCACCGTCGTCGAACATCGACTCCAGCCGCTTGACCGGGTCGAGCCGCATGTGGAAGCCGCAATGCTGGCAGACGTGCAGGTTCTCTTCCAGCTCGCGGTGGAACAGCATCGACTCGCAGCTCGGGCACTTGTGCCAGAGGTTGTCGGGCACTTCCTTGCGGGCATAGAGCGCGCGGATCTTGGGGCGGACGTAGTTGGTAAGCCAGTTCATGGAACGCCTTTCAACGACATGGCGGTACGCCGAAGCCCGGCGCCGGCTGGACATCGGGTCCGTGCCGCACCGGGCTCTTCAGCCGTTCGTCGCCATGAGCGATCGTGTTGCAGGTGTCGTAAAGCGGTTTGCCGCCGTTGTAAACCGTCCGTCCCTCACCCCCGCGCCGCGCGCACCCCGGCGGCCAGTTCGCCGACGAAGCCCAGCACGTCCTCGACCGTCCCCGGCTTGACACCACCGGACGCGTCGATCCCATCGGCCAGACGGGTGACGATGGCGGAGCCGACCACGGCGGCGTCGGCGACGCGGGCAACCTCGGCGGCCTGATCCGGCGTCTTGATGCCGAAGCCGACGGCGACCGGCAGGTCGGTGTGGCGCTTCAGCCGGGCGACCGCCGCGTCGATGGCGGTGTTCGACGCGCTGGCGGTACCGGTGATGCCGGCGATCGACACGTAATAGACGAAGCCGGAGGTGTTGCGCATCACCATGGGCATGCGCGCCTCGTCGGTGGTCGGCGTCGTCAGGCGGACGAAGCTGACCCCGGCCTTCAGCGCCGGGATGCACAGCTCCTCGTCCTCTTCCGGCGGCAGGTCGACGACGATCAGCCCGTCCACCCCGGCCTCGCGCGCGGCGGCCAGGAAGGGCTCCACCCCATAGGCGTGGATCGGGTTGAAATAGCCCATCAGGATGATCGGGGTGTCGGCATCCTGCTTGCGGAAGCCACGGACCATCTCCAGCGTCCTGCGCACCGTCATCCCGGCCTTCAGCGCGCGCAGCGAGGAGGCCTGGATCGCCGGGCCGTCGGCCATCGGATCGGTGAAGGGCATGCCCAGCTCGATCAGGTCGGCGCCGGCGGCCGGCAGGCCGTTCAGCACCGCTTGCGAGACGGCGGGATCGGGGTCGCCGGCGGTGATGAAGGTGACCAGACCGGCGCGGCCCTCCGCCTTCAGCGCGGCAAAACGGCGGGCGATGCGGCTGTCGGCCAGGACGTCCACGCTCTTCATGACGGCGCTCACAGTTCCACTCCCAGATGCTTGGCGACGGAGAAGATGTCCTTGTCGCCGCGGCCCGACAGGCACAGCACCATCAGGTGGTCCTTGGGCAGTTTCGGTGCGCGCTTGATGACCTCGGCAAGGCCGTGGGCGGATTCCAGCGCCGGGATGATACCCTCGGTGCGGGCGCAGAGCTGGAAGGCGTCCAGCGCCTCCTGGTCGGTGGCATAGGCGTATTCGACGCGGCCCACGTCATGCAGCCAGCTGTGCTCCGGCCCGATTCCGGGATAGTCGAGGCCGGCGGAGATCGAGTGGCCTTCCAGGATCTGGCCGTCCTCGTCCTGCAGCAGGTAGGTGCGGTTGCCGTGCAGCACGCCGGGGCGGCCGCCGTTGATCGAGGCGGCATGGTCGAGCGGCCCCTTCTCGATGCCGCGGCCGGCGGCCTCGACGCCGATCATCTGCACGGTCGGTTCGTCCAGGAAGGGATGGAACAGGCCGATGGCGTTCGACCCGCCGCCGACGCAGGCGACCAGGCTGTCGGGCAGGCGGCCTTCCTGCTCCTGCATCTGGGTGCGCACCTCGTCGCCGATCACCGACTGGAAGTCGCGGACCATGGCGGGATACGGGTGCGGGCCGGCGGCGGTGCCGATGATGTAGAAGGTGTCGGCGACGTTGGTGACCCAGTCGCGCAGCGCCTCGTTCATCGCGTCCTTCAGCGTGCCGCTGCCCGACGTCACCGGGCGGACCTCCGCCCCCAGCAGCTTCATGCGGAAGACGTTGGGCTGCTGGCGGGCGATGTCGGTCTCGCCCATGTAGATGACGCAGGGCATGTTGTAGAGCGCGCAGACCGTCGCGGTCGCCACGCCATGCTGGCCGGCGCCCGTCTCGGCGATGATGCGGGTCTTGCCCATGCGCCGGGCCAGCAGGATCTGGCCGATGCAGTTGTTGATCTTGTGCGCGCCGGTGTGGTTCAGCTCCTCGCGCTTGAAGTAGATCTTGGCGCCGCCCAGCTGCTCGGTCAGCCGCTCGGCGTAATAGAGCGGGTTGGGACGGCCGACATACTGCTTCAGCTGCTGGCGCATCTCGCCTTCGAAGGCGGGATCGGCACGCGCCTCGCGATAGGCCTTCTCGACCTCCAGGATCAGGGGCATCAGCGTCTCGGCGACGAAGCGGCCGCCAAAGATTCCGAAATGCCCGCGCTCGTCGGGACCGGAGCGGTAGGTGTTCAGTTTGGTCATCGTCTGCGGCACTGCCTGAAGTCGAAGGGAAGCTGGTGTCGGGCGGGCGGCACTTCCGGTCCGGACGCCGGCCAAGCGCGACACCATACCGGCGGGACGCGCCGATTTGAAGCGCCGGGCCACGGAGATCCGCGAAATCCACCCGTCCGCATACATTCCGCTTAGATGGAGCGGGGCTTTGCAGCGGCAAGGCCGCGCCCTTACACTGGCCCTTTCTTTATCGCGGAGCCTCTTCCGATGACGCAGCGGACGCCGCCGTCGCTTCTCCCCACGGATGCCCAGCCGGCATCGCGCCGGATTCTGGTGGTGGAGGACAGTCCGCTGAACCAGATGCTGGTCACCGCCATCCTGGCCCAGGCCGGCCACCGCGCCGACACCGCGAACAACGGGCTGGAGGCGGTGATGGCGGCGCAGGCCGGCGGCTATGACCTGATCCTGATGGATCTGTCGATGCCGGAAATGGACGGGCTGACCGCCACCCGGCTGCTGCGCGACCTGCCGGGACCGGCCGGCCGGGTTCCGGTGGTCGCGATGACCGCCGACACCGACGAGGCCGACCGCGTCCGCTGCCAGGACGCCGGCATGAACGACCATGTCGCCAAGCCGGTGGACCGGGTGCTGCTGCTGGAGACGGTCGAGAAGTGGCTGCGGGCGGTGCCGGACCGGTCGGCCGGCTTCGGCGCTTGCGCCCCGGCGGCGCCGGCGGCGGCGGGCGAGGTGCTGGACCGCGAGGTGCTGGCGCAGCTGGCCCAGGATCTGGATGCGGAGCTGCTGAACGACGTGCTGCGGCAGTTCGTGGAGGAGACGCGGGAACGGGTGGCGCGCATCGCCGGGGAGACCGACCGCGCCGTCTTGACGCGCGAGGCGCACACGCTGAAAAGCACCGCCGGGACCTTCGGCGCCCGCGCCCTGTGCAGCGCCGCCCGCGCGCTGGAGATGGCGTGCCGGGCATCCGTCGCGGAACCGAAGGGGGCAAAGGGAGAAGGGGCGGGAGAAGGGGTGGGAGAAGGGGGGGGAGACGGGACGGCGGACGCGGTGGAGAGGCTGCGCGGCGAGATTCCCCAACTGGCCGGGGACGCCATCGCGGCCTACCGCGCCGCCGGATATCCGGTCTGAGTCAGCGCGGGCTCGTCACTCGACGACGCTGATGTTCACCGCCGAGTCCTTGCCGTTGTTGCCCCGCTCCACCTCGAACTGGACGCGCTGGCCTTCCGACAGGGCATGCAGGCCGGAGCGCTGGACCGCGGTGATGTGAACGAACACGTCCTTCGAACCGGCCTCCGGCGCGATGAAGCCGTATCCCTTGGTGGTGTTGAACCATTTGACGGTGCCGTTTGTCATGGGCCTCCCCCTAGTCACTGCGAAGCTGGTCTTTGCAAAGCACATGGGTCCGGGATTGCCGGCATCGGCCGCGCCGTGAGGCCTGCCGGGCAAGCGGAACCAAGACATTGTGCGGGGAGGCTAGCCGCATGCTGTGGTTGCGGGCAATTCCATCTCACGGCATAGGACCAACGACGGCCGACTTCAGAATCGAATTACGACCAAGGCGGCAACGCTTTATCGAAGGGTATTAGCCCGTTTCTTTTATGCCTGCGGATAGAAGCAAGAAATCCTTGCTGAAATAAAGGCTTATATTCTCCCTTCGGCCTGCCAGGCCAAACGTTTGCGGTAGATCGTCGAGGCGCTGATCTGCAGCAGGGCGGCGGCGCGCGGGATGTTGCCGTCGCAGGCGGCGATGGCGTCCTCGATGGCGTCCTTCTCCACCTCCCACAGCGGCTTGATGGAGTCCGGGGAAGGCGGGACATGCGGGCGCGGGAGCGGAAGGGCGCCGGCCGGCGCGGCGGCGGTGGCGGCATGGACCGACACCGGCTGCGGCGTGCCGAGCGGCGGCGGCAGCATCTCCGGCATCACCGTGTCGCCGTCATGCAGCACGGCGACGATGCGCACGACGTTCTGCAACTGGCGGACGTTGCCCGGCCAGTGATAATGGCGCAGCGCCTGCTCCACCTCGGGCGAGAAGCGGGTGAAGCCCTTCTTCTCCTCCTTCGCGAACTCCGCCAGATAGTGGCGGGCGATCTCCAGCACGTCGTCCTCGCGCTCGCGCAGCGGCGGCAGATGGATGGGGATGACGTGCAGGCGGTAATAGAGATCCTCGCGGAACCGCCCCTCCTCCACCTCGCGCAGGGGGTCGCGGTTGGTGGCGCAGACGATGCGCAGATCGACCTTCTCCAGCTTCGACCCGCCGACGGGGGTGAAGGTGCCGGTCTGGATGAAGCGCAGCAGCTTGGTCTGCAGGTCGGGCGCCAGTTCGCAGATCTCGTCCAGGAACAGGGTGCCGCCGTCGGCGCGCGCCGCCGCGCCCTCGCGGTCGGACACCGCCCCGGTGAAGCTGCCCTTCACATGGCCGAAGATCTCGCTTTCCATGAGATCCTTCGGAATGGCGCCGCAGTTGATGGCGATGAAGGGGCGCGAGGCGCGCTGGCTCTGGCGGTGGATCGCCTCGGCGCAGACCTCCTTGCCGGTGCCGGATTCGCCGGTGATGAAGACGGTCGCGCGCGATGAGGCGGCGCTGTCGACGATGCGGTAGACCGCCTGCATCGCCAGCGACGAGCCGATGAAGCCGTGATAGCGGGCGCGGTTCAGGTCCTTCTCGAAGGTGTCGACCAGCTGGGCCAGCCGCAGCCGCTCCATCGCGTTGCGGACCGTCACCACCAGCCGGTCGGCGGAGAAGGGCTTCACCAGGAAATCATAGGCGCCGTAGCGCATCGCCTCCACCGCCGCCTTCACCGAGCCGTGGGCGGTGATGACGATGACGGCGCATGGCAAGGCCTGGGCATCGATGCGTTTCAGCACCTCCATCCCGTTCATGTCCGGCAGCTGCAGATCCAGCAGCACGACCATCGGCGCGCCGTCGTTCAGCTGCGCCAGCGCGTCGGCCCCGGTCTCCACCGAGATGACGGCGTGGGATTCCTTTTTCAGGTATTCCGCATAGACACGGGCCAGCGACGGCGTGTCTTCGATCAGCAGGACGGGAATGGAACCTGGCGGCATGCTGTGGGTGACACGCGAAGGGTGGAGACGGAACAGCTCCTATTGTCTAACAGATAATTCCGAAAATCCCACCTTTACGCGCATGGCCGGCAGCGCGAACACATCGAAATCACCGTCGGACGGAGTGTGTCGCGGCGGCGCCGCTTGCCGGGGGCGGCGCGATGAACTATCAGCAGCGGGCATGGGATGTCGGGAAACAGGCATCGGGAAACGGGCGTCGGATAGAGGGGGTTCGCCATGGCCGATCACGCCATTCTGGCCGGCAAGCGCGTTCTGCTGGTCATCGCCGGCGGCATCGCCGCTTACAAGAGCCTGGAGTTGATCCGCCGCCTGCGCGAACGCGGCGTGACGGTGCGCGCGGTGCTGACCGAGGCCGGCGCCCGCTTCGTCACCCCGTTGTCGGTACAGGCGCTGACCGAGGATACCGTCTACCGCGACCTGTGGTCGCTGACCGACGAGTCGGAAATGGGCCACATCCGCCTGTCGCGCGAGGCCGACCTGCTGGTGGTGGCGCCGGCCACCGCCAACCTGCTGGCGCGCATGGCCGGCGGCATGGCCGACGATCTGGCCGCCACCGTGCTGCTGGCCACCGACAAGCCGGTGCTGGTCGCCCCCGCCATGAATGTGCGCATGTGGCAGCATGCCGCGACCCAGGCCAACATGGCGCTGCTGGAAAGCCGCGGCGTGCTGCGCGTCGGCCCCAACGACGGGGTGATGGCCTGCAACGAATACGGCCCCGGCCGCATGGCAGAGCCGATGGAGATCGTCGACGCCATCGCCGGCTTCTTCGCCGCGGAGTCCCACCGTCCGCTGGCCGGCCGCCGCGCCATCGTCACCAGCGGCCCGACGCACGAGCCGATCGACCCGGTGCGCTACATCGCCAACCGCTCGTCGGGCAAGCAGGGGCACGCCATCGCCGCGGCGCTGGCGACGCTGGGGGCCGAGGTGACGCTGGTCAGCGGCCCGACCCGGCTGCCCGACCCTGCCGGCTGCAAGGTCGTCCATATCGAGACGGCTCGCGAGATGCTGGCGGCCTGCGAGGCGGCGCTGCCGGCCGACATCGCGGTCTGTGCCGCCGCGGTGGCGGACTGGCGAGTCGACGGTGCGTCCGACCGCAAGCTGAAGAAGGACGGCGGCGACCCGCCGGCCCTGGCCCTGACCGAGAATCCCGACATCCTCGCCACCCTGTCCAGGCCGGGCGAGCGCCGCCCGGCGCTGGTGGTCGGCTTCGCGGCGGAGACCGGCGACGTGCTGGCCTACGCCACCGCCAAGCGCGCCCGCAAGGGCTGCGACTGGATCGTCGCCAACGACGTCTCGCCCGGCACCGGAACCTTCGGCGGTAGCGACAACACCGTCCACCTGATCCGCGCCGACGGCGTCGAGTCGTGGCCGACCATGCCCAAGGACGCCGTCGCCACCCGGCTGGCCGAAGCGGTGGCGGGGTATTTCGAGGGGAAGTAGCGTCTACTTAGAGCCCCCACTCTGCGGTGCCCCCACCCTAACCCTCCCCCGCTGGGCGGGGGAGGGGACAAGCGCTTGTACGGGAAAGCGGCGGCAGTCCCTCCCCCGCCCAGCGGGGGAGGTTAGGTGGGGGCAATCGTAAGCCTGAACGTCAACACCACAGGACCCACCCATGTCCCCCACCGTCGCCTTCCTCCGCCTGCCCGGCAACGATGACCTGCCGCTGCCCTCCTACGCCACCGGGGGAGCCGCCGGGTTCGACCTGCGCGCCGCGGTGCCGGCCGACGCTCCCCTCGTGCTCGATCCCGGCAAGCGGGTGCTGGTGCCGACCGGCTTCGCCGTCGGGCTGCCGGCGGGGTGGGAGATGCAGATCCGGCCGCGTTCCGGGCTGGCGGTGAAGAACGGCGTCACGGTGCTGAACACGCCGGGCACCGTCGATTGCGACTACCGCGGCCCGGTTGGCGTCTGCCTGATCAATCTGGGCGAGGAGCCCTTCACCATCGCCCGCGGCGACCGCATCGCCCAGGCGGTGATCGCCCCGGCGCCGCAGGCGGCGCTGGTCGAGGTCGCTTCGCTGGACGAGACTGCGCGCGGCGCGGGCGGCTTCGGCTCCACCGGCGTCGCCTGACTTCCCCCTCCCCCGCCGCGCTTTATATGGCATGATCGCCCAGCCGATCGGGGTATGAACGGCAGCGGGCGAGGGAGTGGGCATGCGGAGTCCCCGGCGGAACCTGGGGCGAAAACTGGGGCGGCCCCTGGGGCGGCCCCTGGGGCGGAGCGTGGCGTTCCGCATCCTGGCGGGGTTGACGGTGATCGGCGGATTGGCCGCGGCGACCAGCGTCGTCGCCGTCTCGCTGTTCTCGCGCTTCCACCAGGGATACGAGCAGATCGCCACCGCCAAGGTGCCGGGGCTGGTCGCCGCCGCCCAATTGGTGCAGCAGAGCGGCGCCGTGGCCGCCATCGCCCCGGCCCTGGTCGCCGCCCCCGACCAGAGCGCGCGCGACGCGGTCATGGCGCGGATGGACGGGCAGCTGGCGCGGCTGGAGGAGCTGACGGCCCGGCTGATCGCCCTTGGCGGCACCGTGCGCCATGCCGACCGGGCCGGGAACGGCCATGCCGAGAGCAGCAAGGCCGACCTGGGCGAGCTGGACCGCCGCAAGAACGAACTGGTCGGCACTCTGCTGACCCTGAACGCCCAGGTCCGGCAACAGCTGTCCCTGAGCGCCGAGACCGGCGCCCGCGCCCAGGCGCTGACCGCCCTGACCGCCCGGCTGGCGGCGGCCGGCACGCGGGAGGCCGATGCATCCTGGCCGATGGAACTGCGGGCCGGCTTGCCGGACGCGGAGGCGGCGGATCGCAGCCGTGAGGCGCTGGAGCGCTGGCGCCGCGAACTGACCGGGGCGGCGACCACGCTGCTGGCGGCGTTGCAGGCAGAGCGCGACGGCGACCGCGACGGCCAGTTCGACCGCTTCCGGGCCGACACCCGCGCCGCGCTGGACACTGCCGCCGAGGCGCTGGCCCTGCTGCCGGCCGAGCGCGCGGCGCGGCTGGAACCTCTGCAGCGCGAGGTGGCGGAACAGGCCTTCGGTCCATCCCCCCTGTTCGCCCTGCGCGAGGCGGAGCTGTCGCTGCAACGGGCGATCAAGCGGTCGGCGGCGCGCAACCAGGCGGTTTCCAACCAGCTGGTCGGCATCGTGTCCGACTATTTCCTGGCGGTGGAGCAGGACGTCGCCCGCCGGTCGACCGAGTTCGAGCGGGTGATCCGCGACGGCAAGCGGGCGGTGATCGCCATGGCGGTGCTGTCGATCCTGGGGGCCGCCGCCATCTTCGCCTACATCCACCGCAACGTGGTGGCGCGGCTGCGCCGGCTGCGCAGCGCCATGCAGGCGGTGGAGACGGCCGAGCCGGCAGGGATGTCGGATCCGTTGCCCGATCTGGACCTGCCCGCCGTAACCCCGGCCGGCAGCCGGGCCGAAAGTGGGGATGAGATCGGCGAGATGGCCCGCGCGCTGGCCTATTTCGTCACCGCCATCCGCGCCCGCGAGAGCGCGCTGGCCGAGGGCGAGCGCCGGCTGCGCACCATCCTGGAGCAGAGCCCGGTCGGCGTCTCCATCCGCCGCGCCGACGGCACCGTCGCCTTCGCCAACGCCCGCGCCGCCGAACTGGCCGGCCGGCCGCTGGAGGAATTCGTCGGCAGCCGCCACGCGCCGGTCCTGCCCGCCGGGGCGATCGGCCAGAGCGGCCGGGAGCCGGAGAGCGGCGGCGTGCTGGTGCGCGATGCCGAGGCGGCGGTGGACCGCCCCGACGGCAGCCGGGTCTGGGCACTGAAGACGCTCCAGCGCACCAGCTTCGAAGGCGAACCGGCGGTGCTGGCCTGGAGCTACGACATCACCGCGCGCAAGCAGGCGGAGGAGGCGCTGCGCGCCGCCAAGGAGCAGGCGGAGATTGCAGCCCGGTCGAAGGCGGAATTCCTGGCGACGATGAGCCACGAAATCCGGACGCCGATGAACGGCGTGCTGGGCATGCTGGAACTGATGGCGCTGACCCCGCTGGACGAGGAGCAGCGCACGCTGGTCTCCACCATGCGGGACAGCGGGGTGGCGCTGCTGCGGATCATCGACGACATCCTGGACCTGTCGAAGATCGAGGCGGGGAAACTGGAGCTGGAGGACCTCGACCTGCGCCCGGCGGAGCTGGTGGAGGGGGTCGCCGACCTGCTGGCGCCCCAGGCCCACCAGAAGGGGTTGGCGCTGATCTGCGACATCGACCGCTCGGTGCCGGAGCGGCTGCGCGGCGATTCCGGCCGGCTGCGCCAGATCCTGTTCAACCTGACCGGCAACGCCATCAAGTTCACCGACCGCGGCCGGGTGGTGCTGCGCGTCCATGCCGCCGATTCCACCCTTTCCGACCCGGCAGGGCCGGACCATGTCCGCCTGCATGTCGCGGTGGAGGACAGCGGCATCGGCATCGGGCCGGAGGGGCAGGCCCGGCTGTTCCAGCCCTTCAGCCAGGCCGACAGCTCCACCACGCGGCGCTTCGGCGGCACCGGGCTGGGTCTGGCGATCTGCACCCGGCTGGTCGAACGGATGGGCGGGCGGATCGGCGTCTCTTCGGTGCCCGGCCGCGGGTCGACCTTCTGGTTCACGGTGGACCTGCCGCGCGCGGGAGAGCCGGCGCCCGCCTCATCACCCGCTCCGGCGCCGCTGGACGGCCTGTCCGTTCTGGTCGTCGACGAGGACGAGGTGCAGCGCGCCGTGCTGGCCCGCTATCTGGAGCAGGGCGGCGCGACCGTGACGACCGCCGCGATGATGGCCGATGCCGCATCGAAGCTGGGGCGCGGCGGCTATGGGCTACTGGTGACCACCACGGCGCTGGCCGGGCGGCTGGAGCCGCTGGCCGGCGCCCGCTGTCCCGGCCTGCCGCGGCTTCTGCTGGGCGATGGGAGGGCAGGCGGCGGTACGGTCGCCTCTCCCCACACGGCATCAGGCCAGACGGCGGGGCTGGTGCAGCCGGTCCACCGCACCACCCTGATCCGCGCCGCCGCGATCCTGACCGGCCGCAGCGCGCCCGAGGCTGCCGGCCCCGCGGCGGAGGCTCCCTGCCTGCCGCCACCGGTTCCGGCCGGCCGGGAAGCGGACGGCCCCGATACGGACGGCTGGCCGCTTCCCCCCGCCCGGCCGGCCGGATCGGGCCCGATCCTGGTGGCGGAAGACCACCCGACCAACCAGCAGGTCGTGCTGCGCCAGCTGCGCCGGCTGGGTTATGCGGCGGAGCTGACGGCCGATGGCGAGCAGGCGCTGGCGGCATGGCGGCGTGGACGGCACCGGCTGGTCATCACCGACTGCCACATGCCGGCGATGGACGGCTATGAACTGGCCCGCCGCATCCGGGCGGAAGAGGATGGCGGGCAGCGGGAAGAAGGGCGGCGGGAAGGCGGGCGGCGGCACACCCCCATCGTCGCCATGACCGCCAACGCCCTGTCCGGCGAGATGGAACGCTGCCTTGCCGCCGGCATGGACGATTACCTCGCCAAGCCGGTGACGCTGGCCCAGCTCTCGCGCGTGCTCGCCCGCTGGCTCGACCCTCGCATGGTCCCGGAGGTGCGGACGCCGCAGCCGCAGCCGGCGCCGATGGAGGAGGAGGCGCTGCCGGTGCTCGACCTCGACCATGTGCGCGAGACCTTTGGATGCACGGGCGGCGGCACGGAGGGGAGCGGCCTGGATGCCGGCACGCTCGACATGATGGATTTCTTCATCGAGACGACTCGGCCCACGCTGGAGCGGGTGCGGCAGGCCCTGGACGCCGGGGAGATGGAGGAGGCGCGGGCCGCGGCCCATTCGGCCGCGGGGGCGGCGCGGACCGCGGGAGCGCGGGCGCTGGCCGCCGCCTGCACCGCGCTGGAACGCGCCATCGTCGAGGCGCGCGTGCCGGATGTCGAGCGGCACGCCCACGCGATGGCCGCCGCCTTCCCGAAGGTCGAAAAGGCGATTCATGACCTGCGTCACACGAAAGAGACGGTGCCCAGCCCGGAAGAGACCATGGCGTAACCGGACGTGCCGGAGCAAAAACTACCTGGGCGGGAAGGGAATCTCGGAAATGCGCAAAGCGGACGGGTGTTCGCTTGTCGGTGGGAGAGGGCTGAACTACTCTGCGCTTCTTGATTCATTTCGACAGATTCGGCCGGGCCATCGAAAAGCCCGGCGGTCCCGGGGGTGAAAAGCGTGGTCGGTCTCGCTGGCTTCTTTTGGAACAAGGAATCCCGGCGCCAAGCCGATCACGCCGCCGCAGACCGTGACCGATGGCGGGCCATGCTGGCCGCCGCGCCGCACCCCTGGTGCGTCTGGACGGACCAGGGCGAGAGCGCGTTATCGGACGACGCCGCGGCCCTTCTGGGCATCTGCAATGCCGACGACCTGACCGCTTGCCTGACGGTACCGGACCTCGCCCCCGCACTCTCCCGCCTGCGCCGGGACGGCGAGCCCTTCCGCTGCGAGGCGGCGGCGCCCGACGGGCGGCGGCTGGTGCTGACCGGCCGGCGCGGACAGGCCGGCGATACCCATTGCGACGTGGTGTGGATCGAGGATGTGACCGTCGCCCGCGACGCCGCCAGCGATGCCACGCGGCGTCAGGAGCAGGCGACGGGGGCCGCGCGCTCCCGCCTTGCCGAGTTGCAGGCGATGGCCGATGCGCTGCCGGTGCCGGTGTGGATGCGCGACCGCTCGCTGCGGCTGTCCTGGTGCAACCGCGCCTATGCCCGCGCCGTCGACGGCGATCCCGACACGGTGGTGACGGAGGGGCGGGAGCTGACCGCCGCCGGCCGGGCGCTGGCCGAACGGGCGCGCAGCGGCGGCTTCGCCCAGTCCGACCGCGCCCCCGTGGTGATCGGCACCGAACGCCGCCTGCTGGAGGTGACGGAGGCCCCGCTGCCGCTGACCGACGGCGGCGGCACGCTGGTGGTCGGCTATGCCCTCGACCTGACCCCGCTGGAGGAACTGCGCGGCGAGCTGGACCGCCACCTGACCGCCCATGCGGAGGTGCTGGAGCGGCTGGGCACCGCCATCGCCATCTTCGGCCCCGACACCCGCCTGACCTTCTTCAACCAGGCCTATGCCCGGCTGTGGGAGCTGGACGAGGCGTGGCTGCGCACCGAACCGACCAACGCCGAACTGCTGGAGGAGCTGCGCGCCCGCCGCCGCCTGCCGGAATATGCCGACTACCAGACCTTCAAGCGCGAGCGGCTGACCCGCTACACCCATCTGGTGGAACCGGTGGAGGAGATGCTGCACCTGCCGGACGGCACCACGCTGCGCCATCTGGCCGCGCCGCACCCGCAGGGCGGGCTGATCACCATCCTGGAGGACGTGACCAACACGCTGGCGCTGGAATCCTCCTACAACACGCTGATGGCGGTGCAACAGGAGACGCTGGACAATCTGGCGGAGGGCATCGCCGTGTTCGGCGGCGACGGCCGGCTGAAGCTGTCCAACCCGGCCTTCGCCCGCATCTGGGATCTGGCCGACGGCGACCTGCACGGCGAACCGCACATCGCCGACGTCATCGAACGGATGCGCCCGCTGCTGGAGATGCAGTTGGCGGAAAAGATCGCGGAAAAGGTCGCCGACAGGCCGGGCGAAGCCGCCACCTGGGAGGCGGTGAAGGAGGAACTGATCGGCGCCACGCTGGAGCGCAGCGTCCGCTCCGGCCGGGTGGAGCGCAGCGACGGGTCGGTGGTGGAGTTCTCCACCCTGCCGCTGCCCGACGGGGCTGTGCTGAACAGCTACCTCGACGTCACCGACGGCGCCCGGCTGGAGACGGCGCTGCGCGCCTCCAACGCGGCGCTGGAGGCCGCCGACCAGCTGAAAAGCGAGTTCATCGCCAACGTCTCCCACCATCTGCGCACGCCGCTGAACGGCATCATCGGCTTCGCCGAGATGCTGGCGAACCAGTATTTCGGCGAACTGAACGACCGGCAGATGGAGTATGTGCGCAGCATGCTGACGGCCGGCCAGCGCCTGCTGGAACTGATCGACGACGTGGTCGACCTGACCAGCCTGGGGGCCGGCGTCACCACGCTGGACCGCGGCGCGGTCAACCTGCCCGACCTGCTCGAGTCGGTGGCCGGCCTGACCCGCGACTGGGCGCGGCGCGAGGGGCTGCGGCTGGAGGTGGTGGCGCCGGAGGCGCTGGGCGAGATGGAGGGTGACGGCAAGCGGCTGAAGCAGGCGCTGTTCACCCTGGTGGTGGGCGCCATCCGCAACCCGCCGTCCGACCGCCGCATCCGCCTGGCCGGGGAGCGGCTGAACGGCAGCATCACCCTGTCGGTCAGCGGCGCCGCCGCGCCCGACGCCGACCCGCAGGGTGCGGCAGCGCTGGGCGTGTCGCTGGCCCGCAACGTGGTGGAACTGCATGGCGGCCGGCTGGAACTGGACGAGACCGGCGGCGCTGGGGTCTACCGCAGCGCCCATGTCCGCTGCATCATGCCGGTGCGTGCCCCGGTGAATGGGGTGAAGGCGGAGTAGAATCTGTCAGTCCTTACCGGACGATCTTCGGCCGTCATCCCCGCGAAGGCGGGGAACCAGGAAACCCAGCACATAAGTAGCTGAACCGGCTGGATTCCCGCCTTCGCGGGAATGACGGCCGAGAAAGGTTCGAGTTTCGAGCTTCCTTCGGCAGCCGCGAGCGCCCGAACGCCGCTCACGCCGCGCCGGGGACACCCTTCGAGGTCGAGTATTCGAAGTGCAGCGCCTCGCCAGGATAGACCAATGGGCGGATTGCATGGGCGGATTGCGCTGCTTCGGCGAAGCCGCAGAGGATCAGCTTCAGCTTGCCGGGATATGTCGCGATGTCGCCGATGGCGAAGACGCCCGGAACGTTGGTGGCGCAACCGGGCTGGGCCACCGCGATGTGGCTGCGCTCCAGATCCAGGCCCCAGTCGGCGATGGGCCCGAGATTCATCGACAGGCCGAAGAAGGCGAGCAGGGCGTCGGCCGGCAGCGCCTTTTCCTCGCCGTCCAGCGTGGCGACGCGCACGGCGGTCAGCTGGCCGTTCTCGCCGTCCAGGCCGGACAGCTGATAGGGCACCACCATCTCGACCCGCCCCTCGCGCACGAGGGCGTCCATGCGGGCGACGCTTTCCGGCGCGGCGCGGAACTTCGGCCGGCGGTGGACGACATAGACGCGCTCCGCCACGTCGGCCAGCGAGATAGCCCAGTCGACCGCGCTGTCGCCGCCGCCGGCGATCACCACCTTCTTGCCGGCAAAGTCCTGGCGGCGGCGCACCATGTAGAAGACCGACTTGCCCTCATACGCCTCCAGCCCGTCGAGCGGCGGGCGGTTGGGGCCGAAGGCGCCGCTGCCGGCGGCGATGATGACCGCCTGGGCGTCGATCTTCGTGCCGATGCTGGTCTCCACCAGCCAGCGCCCGCTGTCCTGGCGCGTCAGCTTCTCCACCTGCTGGCCCAGGTGATAGGTGGGCGAGAAGGGGGCGGCCTGTTCCGCCAGCCGGTCGATCAGGTCGGCCGCCTCGATGGAGGGATGGGCCGGGATGTCGTAGATCGGCTTTTCCGGGTAGAGCGCCGTGCACTGGCCGCCGACCATGTCCAGCGCGTCCACCACATGGCAGCGCATCTTCAGCATGCCGCATTCGAACACTGCGAACAGCCCGACGGGGCCGGCGCCGACGATGACGACATCGGTGGTGAGGACATCGTGGCTGGAGGCGGTCTGCGACATGAAAGCCAATTCCTTGAGACGGGGTGCCGGTTGGAGGATGATGCGGAGGGGTCGACGAACGGTCCTTCCATTGTCCGCATTTCCCGGCCGGGTCAACCCCCCGCAAGGGGAAAGCGGTCCTGTGTCGCGTGCGAGGCGGGGCGGCAGACCGTCGAGGCTGAGCAACAATTTCGCATAAATTCGCTTAAATTTGTCGATTGCACGCGGCGGTGGCGAGGCGGAAAGTGAAGGTCGGCGGCGGATGGCCGGGCTTTCCTTGCCTGGAGGCCGGTCGGATGGAGGCCCGGAATGAAGGAACTTCGGTGTCTGGTCTTCACCGACCAGGAAGTGGTGCGGGCCGTGCTGGACCGGCGGCGGCGGGTGAAGGACACATTGCCGGTCGGCACCGTGTCCAAGATCGTCTATCACCGCAACGAGGGGCCGGAGCAGGAGGGCATCGAAACCCGCCTGAGCATCACCGACGACGACGGCGCGGTGACCGAGCTGGTGCTGGCCGACACCGAGGTGACGGCGGCGCTGGTCGGCTATTGCATGGGCCGGCGCATCCCCCTGCCGGTGGCGTCCGACAAGATGCTGCACCTGATCAACGGCGCGCTGACGCTGATGATCACCATGAACTTCAACAAGGCGCCGCGGCTGGTGGTGGCCGGCGCGGCAGAAGGCGCCGGATCGGGAGTGGCCGACCGGCTGTCGCCCAAGCGGCGGATCGGCCGGTAAGGATCGGTCGGTAAGCCTGCCGCTGAACCACCCTTCTTTCCGGCTTGCGGGCGGGCGGCGGCTTCGCACAGTATCCGCGCCATGTCGGACACTCCCCACCATACCGTCACCCTCCCGCTGCCGGCCATCCCCCTTCCGGATGAGGACGCCACCGCGGCGCTGGGCCGCCGGCTGGGCGCCATTCTGCGGCCGGGCGACCTCGTGGCTCTGCGCGGCGATCTCGGCGCCGGCAAGTCGGCGCTGTCGCGGGCCTTGATCCGTAGCGTCACCCACGAGGACGCCGAGGTGCCGTCCCCCACCTTCACCCTGGTGCAGACCTACGACACCGCCATCGGCCCGGTCTGGCATTTCGACCTCTACCGCCTGTCGGGGCCGGACGAGGTGTATGAGCTGGGCTGGGACGATGCGCGGGCCGAGGCGGTGGCGCTGGTGGAATGGCCGGACCGGCTGGGTCCGCTGCTGCCGCCCGACCGGGTCGAGGTGACGATGGAGCATGACGGCCCCGACGCCCGCCGCGCCACGCTGACCGGCCATGGCGCGCTGGCGGCACGGGTGGCCGCCGCCGACTGGACACTGTGATGGCTGCTGTCATGTCCGTCGCTTCTGCCGCGCGGGAAGACGAGATCGCCGCCTTCCTCGCCGCCAACGGCCTGTCCGATGCAGCACGGGAGCCGCTGGCCGGCGATGCCTCCGCCCGCCGGTATGAGCGCCTTCGCAAGGCGGATGGCGGCACGCTGATCCTGGTGGACACGCCCGCCCCCGCCGACGATCTCGTGCCCTTCATCGCCATCGGCGCCGAACTGGCAGCCATCGGGCTGTCGGTCCCCACCGTGCTTGCCTCCGATGTGGAACGCGGCTTGGCGATCCAGGAAGATTTCGGAAGCAAAACATTCTCCCGCCTGCTGGCCGACGCTGCCGATCCGCAACCGCTCTATCAGATGGCGACCGACGCGCTGATCGTCATCCACCGCGGCTGGCCCGAAGGGGCGGCGCAGCGGCTGGCCCTGCCCGTCTACGATCCGGCGCTGTTCATCGCGCAGACCCGGCTGTTCATCGACGCCTATGTGCCGGTGGTTTTGGGTAAGCCCTTGAGCGATGGGGATCGTTCTGATTTCGATATGGCTTGGCGGACGGTGCTGGAGCCGGTCTGCGCCGGCGCGCCGTCGCTTCTGCTGCGCGACTATCACGTCGACAACCTGATGCGGCTGGATCGGCCGGGGGTGAAGGCCGCCGGGCTGATCGACTTCCAGAGCGCCGGCTGGGGGCCGCGGGCCTACGATCTGGTGTCGCTGCTGGAAGATGCGCGACGCGACGTGACGCCCGATCTGGCAGAGGCGATGGTCGCCCGCTATCTCGCCGCTTTCCCCGAAACCGATGCCGCCGCCTTCCGCCGCGCCATGGCGGTGCTGGGAGCGGCGCGCCACACGCGGATCGTCGCCATCTTCGTCCGTCTGGCGCTGGGCCAGGGGCGGCGGTCCTACCTTGTCCATCTGCCACGGGTCTGGCGTCTGCTGGAGGCCCAGTTGGCGAAGCCGGAGCTTGCACCGGTCGCCGCCTGGTTCGACCGCCATCTGCCGCCCCAGGCGCGTGCCGCCTTCGTCGTTCCGGAGACGATCTGAGATGACCGTGACCATTCCCGATACCGCGCCCCAAACGGCCATGGTGCTCGCCGCCGGCCAGGGCCTGCGCATGCGCCCGCTGACCGACCACATGCCGAAACCGCTGATCCCGGTGCTGGGCAAGCCGATGCTGGACCATGCGCTGGACCGGCTGGCTGCGGCCGGCGTCGGCCGGGCGGTGGTCAACAGCCACTATCTGGGCGCCATGATCGGCGATCATCTGAAGGGCCGGATATCGCCCGCCATCACCCTGTCGCCGGAGGACACGCTGCTGGAGACCGGCGGCGGGGTGAAGAAGGCCCTGCCCCATCTGGGTACGGCGCCGGTCTATACCGTGAATGCCGACATCTTCTGGCTGGACGGGCCGGTGCCGGCCCTGCGCCGCCTAGCATCGCACTGGAACCCGGCGGAGATGGACGCGCTGCTCCTGCTGATGGCGACGACCAAGTCGGTCGGCTATGACGGGCTCGGCGACTATCACATGGACCCGCTGGGCGGCCTGACCCGTCGCGGCGAGCGCGAGCTGGCGCCCTTCGTCTATGCCGGGGTGCAGATCGTCAAGCCGGAACTGTTCGCGGCGGACACGCCGGACGGCGCCTTTTCCACCAACCTGATCTGGGACCGCGCGCAGCAGGCGGGGCGGCTGTTCGGGCTTGCCCATGACGGCCTGTGGTTCCACATCGGCACGCCCGCCGGGCTTCGGGAAGCGGAGGATCTGCTGGCCATCGGCGGCGTGCGGGCGGTGGCGCATTGAGGGGTTGGCTGAGCTATACTCAATGGGACGTTTTGCCCCCTCCCTAACCCTCCCCCGCTTCGCGGGAGAGGGAACTCCGCCGCTCTTGCACTTACTCCCTCTCCTGCGAAGCGGGGGAGGGTCGGGGAGGGGGCAATCGGCGCCTGCACCATCAAGCACCAGTCCGGACACTCCATGACCCACCCCAAAGTCTACAGCATCCCCGCGGGTGCGCCCTTCGTCGACATGCTGGCGGCGGGGATCATGGAGCGGGTGGGCGGCGACCCGATGGCGCTGGCCGGGGTCACCGTGCTGCTGCCGACGCGGCGCGCCTGCCGGGCGCTGCAGGCGGCCTTCCTGCGCCGCTCGGGCGGGCAGCCGACGCTGCTGCCGCGGATGGCGCCGCTGGGCGAACTCGACGCCGGCGACCTCAGCCTGACCGAGGAGGAGCTGCCCGACGTCCCGCTCGACCTGCCGGAGGCGATCTCGCCCCTGAACCGGCAGATGACGCTGGCGCGGCTGATCCTGGGGGCCGAGGGGCTGTCGGCGACCACGGCGCAGGCGGTGCGGCTGGGCGCCGACCTTGGCCGGCTGATCGACGCGGTGTGGACCGAGCGCGCCGGCTTCGAGAAGCTCGAGTCGCTGGTGCCGGAGGATTATGCCGAGCACTGGCAGGTCACCCTGAAATTCCTGCGCATCATCACCGAAGTGTGGCCCGCCATCCTCGAGTCGACCGGGGAGACCGACCCGGCCAAGCGCCGCAATCTGGCGCTGGAGACACAGGCCGCTCTCTGGCAGGCCGCCCCGCCGCCGGGCATGGTGATCGCCGCCGGCTCCACCGGCTCCATCGCCGCGACGACGGAGTTGCTGGCGGTCATCGCCCGGCTGCCTAAGGGGGCGGTGGTGCTGCCCGGCCTCGACACCGGGGCCGACGACACGATCTGGGACGCCATCGAGGAAGACGAATCCCACCCGCAGCATGGCCTGTCGCAGCTGATCCGCCTGCTGGGCGTCACCCGCGACGAGGTGCAGCCCTGGACCGACGCGACCGAGCCGCGCGGCGCCCGCGCCCGCCTGATCGCCGAGGCGATGCGGCCGGCGGCGACAACCGAGGGCTGGCGCGAGCTGTCCGGGGTGGATGCCTCGGCACTGGACGGGCTGACCCGGATCGACGCCGCCACCTCGGAGGAGGAGGCGCAGGTCATCGCCCTGCTGATGCGCCATGCGCTGGAAACGCCGACCAGGACCGCCGCCCTCATCACCCCCGACCGCAACCTGGGCCGCCGGGTCGCCATGGCGCTGGCGCGCTGGGGCATCCTGGTCAACGACTCCGGCGGCCAGCCGCTCGCCCACACCGCGGTCGGCACCTATCTGCGGCTGACGGCGGAGTTGGTGGCGAGCCGCGTCCATCCGCTGGCCCTGCTGGCGCTGGCCAAGCATCCGATGGCGGCGGGCGGCCGCGACTCCGGAGATTTCCGCGCCGCCGCCCGCGCGCTGGAGCGCATCGTGCTGCGCGGCCCCCGACCGGCCGAGGGCTTCGACGGCGTGCTGGCGGCGCTGGAGCAGGCCGACCGCTTCGACCACGAGGAGCAGCAGGAGTTCCTGCGCGGCTGGCTGGTCGATATCGGCCAGCGCGCCGCCCCCTTCCTGGAGGCGCTGACCACAGACACGCCGCTGGCCGACCTCGTGCGCGCCCATGTCGCCTTCTGCGAATCGCTGGCCGCCGACGACGAGTTGACCGGGGCGGAGCGGCTGTGGCGCCAGGACGACGGCGAGGAGGCGGCGCGCTTCGTCCACGACCTGCTGGATGCGGCGGAAGGTTTCCCGGCGATCCCGGCCAAGGATTACCCGGCGCTGCTTGACGCGCTGATGAGCGCGCGGGCGGTGCGCCCCCGCTATGGCCTGCACCCGCGCCTGTTCATCCTCGGTCCGATGGAGGCGCGCCTCCAGCATCTCGACCTGACCATCCTGGGCGGGCTGAACGAGGGGACATGGCCGCCGGCCGCATCGGCCGATCCCTGGATGTCGCGGCCGATGCGGCGCGATTTCGGCCTGCCCAGCCCGGAACGGCTGGTCGGCATGTCGGCCCACGACTTCGCCCATGCCTGCGGCGCGCCCGAAGTGGTTCTGACCCGTGCGGCGCGCGTGGAGGGGACGCCGACCGTGCCGTCGCGCTGGCTGCTGCGGCTGGAAACCGTGCTGAAGGCGGTGGAGCTGGACGGTGTGATCGAGGAGCGCGGCGCCTGCTGGCTCGGCTGGGCGCGCGGGCTGGACGAGCCGGACCGGGTGCAGCCGGTGGCGGCGCCGGAGCCGCGACCGCCGTTGACCGCCCGGCCGCGCAAGCTGTCGGTGACGGCGGTGGAAACTTGGATGCGCGATCCTTACGCCATCTATGCGCGCTACACCCTGGATCTGAACAAGCTCGACCCCATCGCCGCCGATCCGGGGGCGTCCGACCGCGGCCAGATCATCCACGACACGCTCGACGCCTTCGTCCGCGAGTATCCGGGGCCTCTGCCGCACGATGCGCTCGACCGGCTGATCGCGCTGGGGCGGGAGCGCTTCGGCCCGCTGCTGCGCAGCCATCCCGACGTCTGGGCCTTCTGGTGGCCGCGCTTCGAGCGGGTGGCCGGCTGGTTCGTCGATCTGGAGCGCGAGCGCCGGCCCCGCCTCCGCCCGCTGGCGACCGAGGTGCCGGGCCGGCTGGAGCTGTCCGGCCCCGGCGGCCCCTTCACTCTGACCGCCAAGGCCGACCGCATCGACCGTGGTCCCGACGGGCTGGTGGTGATCGACTACAAGACCGGCACCCCGCCGAGCACGCGCGAGATCGAGCTTGGCTTCGCCCCTCAGCTGCCGCTGGAGGCCGCCATCGCCGCGGCGGGCGGGTTCAGCGGCGTGGACAAGGGCGCGGTGGCGGAGTTGACCTTCTGGCGCCTGTCCGGCGGCGATCCGGCCGGCGAGGAGAAGCCGGTGAAGGGAGACCCGGCGGTATTGGGTGAAGAGGCGCGGGCCGGGCTGGAGGCGCTGATCGCGCAGTTCGACAACCCGCACACGCCCTACCGCTCGCGTCCAAGGCCGGCCATGGCGCCGCGCTATACCGACTACGCCCATCTCGCCCGTGTCCAAGAATGGTCGTCGGGCGGCGGGGAGGGAGAGTAAGAGGGATTTTTCTCAACCGTATCCTTGTGGAAGGAGAGAAATCACGATACTTTTATACGCAGATGGTCGAAATCCACCGGGGCTCGACGAAATCATTTTCGGAGCGGGCCTAGGGGGATTCTGATCGTCTCGATTCTTTGAATCCCGATGGTCGTCATGCCCAACGCTCGCAACACCGAGACACACCTTCCGATTCCGCCTGCATCAGCGCTGGATGGCTGGAAGGTGAAGAACAACAGCGCTCCCTTCAGCGAGGAAGCGGCGTTGCGCTATCTGGCACAGAACGAAAGCCAGTTTGTCGAGCGTGTCGCAAGCATCATCGACAACGCTCTTGGCAACAGCGATTGCGCCAAGAAGCCTTGAGTCCACTCAGCCCAGAGGCCCAATCCGACGATACCGATGTCCATCGCTGAAGACTCGCGCGAACTACGGCGTCGGCGGCTGCTTGTGGAGGTCGGCGAACAGACCGCACGCGTGGTCAGCGACGAGATCAGGCAGCGCCATGGGACAGAAGCCCACATTCGGTTCAATGCTCATGCGCTCTGCATTGACAAAATCATCGAACGATATTTTCGACGGGTCGATGCATTCAAAGGTAACAATGATTTCCGCGAAGGCGACCTGATTAATTTTTCAAAGATCGCCGGCCTTTTCACCATCACCATTCTTGAACACAAGAACGAACCGCTGTTCTTCTTATCGGAGGCCATAGCCGGCTCGGTTTACGAGCGGATGATGGTTCCGTTGTTCGTCTATCGGCTGATCGGCGCGATCCTATCGCTCGACCTGACCAGGGTCAGCGGCGAGATCGAGAACGACCTGATGCGCTGCCTTACCCTGCATCCACAGATCAAAGCCGACGCAGACTGGCTGTTCTGGAGCTTCAAGGTCTTGCAGATCGCTTTTGGCGACCCTGCCCTTTCGGCTCCCAACCCCGCCACCTGATCTTTCGCCCTTGCCCTGGCCCCGGCATCTGGACCAGCATCCGGCCCTGCCCCGGCACCGGAAGCCCCGTTCATGACCATGACCGACCTGTCCCCCCGTACTCTGCCACTCGATCCCAATGTGGCGCAGCGGCGGGCGTCCGATCCGACGGCGTCGGTGTGGGTCGGCGCGTCCGCCGGGTCGGGGAAGACCAAGGTGCTGACCGACCGGGTGCTGCGGCTGATGCTGTCCGGCACGCCGCCGGCGCGCATCCTCTGCCTGACCTTCACCAAGGCCGCCGCGGCCGAGATGGCGATCCGCATCAACCGGACGCTCGGCCTGTGGGCCACCCTGCCCGACGAGGCGCTGGAGGACCGGCTGGCCGATCTGTGCGGCGAGCGCCCGTCGATGGAGGCGCGGCTGAACGCGCGGCGGCTGTTCGCCCAGGTGGTGGACTGCCCCGGCGGCATGAAGATCCAGACCATCCACGCCTTCTGCCAGTCGCTGCTGCGCCGCTTCCCGCTGGAAGCCGAGCTGGCGCCGCATTTCGACGTGATGGACGACCGCACCGCCGACGGGCTGCTGACCGAAGCGCGCGACGCCGTGCTGCATGCCGGCCGGACCGAGCCCGACAGCCCGCTCGGCCGCGCCATGAACCGGTTGACCGGCGACCTGAACGCGGAGGATTTCGCCGGACTGCTGGCCGAACTGGCCAGCCAGCGCGGGCAGGTGGAACGGCTGCTGAAGGACTTCCATGGGCTGGACGGGCTGATCGACGCCATCCACGACCGGCTGGGGGTGCCGGCGGGCGTGACCGAGGAATCGATCCTGACCCACGCCTGCCACGACGACCATTGCGACCCGCCGGCCCTGCGCGAAGCCTGCCGGGCGCTGTCGGCCGGCAGCGCCGGCGACCAGGAGCGCGGCATCGCCATCCAGCATTGGCTGGACGCCGCCGACCGCCGGGTGCGGGCCTTCGAGGCCTACAAGCGCCTGTTCCTGACGGCGGAGGGAAGCCCGCGCAAAACGCTGATGACCAAGAAGCCGGCCACCGCCTACCCGCAGGCCCTCTTGTCCCTGCAGAAGGAGGCGGAGCGGCTGGTCGAGATATCGGAGCGGGTGAAGGCCGCCGGGGTCGCGGCATCGACCACCGCGCTGCTGACGCTGGCGCAGGCGATGCTGGACGCCTACCGCGACCGCAAGGCGGCGCGCGCCCTGCTGGATTACGACGACCTGATCCTGGCGGCCAACCGGCTGCTGAGCGGCGGCGACGGCAAGGCGCCGCGGGTGCCGTGGGTGCTGTACAAGCTGGACGGCGGCCTGGACCATATCCTGATCGACGAGGCGCAGGACACCAACCCCGACCAGTGGGCCATCGTCGCCGCCCTGGCCGGCGAGTTCTTCGCCGAACTGGAGGCCGCCGCCCCGGACGGCAAGATCCGCACCGTCTTCGCGGTGGGCGACGAGAAGCAGTCGATCTTCAGCTTCCAGCGCGCCGATCCCGCCGAATTCGCCCGCATGCGCCGCCATTTCCAGGACAAGGCGGAGTCGGCGGAGCGGCTGTGGGCCGGGGTGGACCTCGACATCTCCTTCCGCTCGACCTCCGCGGTGCTGGAGACGGTGGATGCCGTCTTCGCCATCGACCGCGCCCGCGACGGCGTGGCGTCCGACGCCAGCCCGGTCATCCGCCACCGCGCCTTCCGCCGCGGGCAGGCCGGTCTGGTCGAACTGTGGCCGCCGGTGAAGCCGGCGGAGGTGACGGAGGCGCCGGCCTGGGCGCCGCCGGTGGCGCGCGAGTCGGCCGACTCGCCATCGGCCCGCCTCGCCTCGGTCATCGCAGCGACGGTGCATCGCTGGATCGACAGCGGAGAGACGCTGGAGGCCAAGGGCCGGCCGGTGCAGCCGGGCGACGTCATGGTGCTGGTCCGCCGCCGCACCGCCTTCGTCACCGAACTGGTCCGCGCGCTGAAGGACCGCGGCGTGCCGGTGGCCGGTGTCGACCGCATGGTGCTGACCGAACAGCTGGCGGTCATGGATCTGGTGGCGCTGGCCGATTTCCTGCTGCTGCCCGACGATGACCTGACGCTCGCCACCGTGCTGAAGGGGCCGCTGATCGGGCTGACCGAGGAGGAACTGTTCCGCGTCGCCCATGGCCGGCGCGGCACGCTGTGGCGCTCTCTGGTGGCGCTGGCGGAGACGGAGCCGGACTTCCGCCCGGCCCGGCGCTATCTCGGTGACCTGCTGGCGCGCACCGACTTCTCCGCCCCTTACGAACTGTTCGCGGGGCTACTGAACCGGCCCTGCCCGGCCGACGGCCGGTCGGGGCGGCGGGCGATCCTGAAGCGGCTCGGCCCCGACGCGCAGGACCCGCTGGAGGAGTTCCTGGCAGTCTGCCTCGCCTTCGAGAAGACGGAGCCGCCGTCCCTGCAGAATTTCCTGGCCTGGCTGGCGGCCAGCGACGCCGAGATCAAGCGCGAGCTGGAACAGGGCGGCGGCACCGTGCGGATCATGACCGTCCACGGTTCCAAGGGGTTGCAGGCGCCCATCGTCTTCCTGCCCGACACGCTGGGCAGCCCGACCCAGAGCCCGCCGATCCTGTGGCCGGACGAGAACTGCCCGGTGCCGCTGTTCGCCGCCCGCCGCAGCCAGGAGGACGGGCTGTGCGCCGAGGCGCGGGCACGGGCCAACCGGCGGCGCGACCAGGAATACCGCCGGCTGCTCTATGTCGCGCTGACGCGGGCGGAGGACCGGCTCTACATCTGCGGCCATCAGGGCAAGCGCGAACCGTCCGACGACTGCTGGTATCGGCTGGTCGAGGAGGCGATGCGCGAGAACGGCGTACCGCACAGCTTCGACTTCACCGATCTCTGCCCGCATGGCTGGGCGGGAGAGGGCTGGCGGCTGATCGGCCCCCAGACCGCCGTGGTGCCGCGCCATGTCGAGACGGAGGAGAGTGCATCGGCCGAGCCGCCGCCGCCCTGGATCGCCGAACCGGCCCCGGGCGAGCCGGAACCGTCGCGCCCGCTGACCCCGTCGCGCCCCGATGGCGAGGAGCCGGCGGTGCGCTCTCCGCTTGGCAACGACGACGGCCAGCGTTTCCGCCGCGGCCTGCTGGTGCACCGGCTGTTGCAGACGCTGCCCAATCTGGCCGAGGAGGCGCGGGAGGCCGCCTGCCGCCGTTTCCTGGCCCGGCCGGCGCACAAGCTGACGCCGGAGCAGCAGGACGCCATCGCGCGGGAGACGCTGGCGGTGCTGAGCCATGCGGAGTTCGCGCATCTGTTCGGCCCGGACTCGCGGGCGGAGGTGCCCCTGGTCGGCGTGGTGGCGCTGGGCGACGGCAGCCGGGCGCTGGCCGGCCGCATCGACCGGCTGGCGCTGACCGGCGATACGGTGTGGATCGTCGACTACAAGACCAACCGGCCGCCGCCACGGGATCTGGAAGACGTGCCAATGGTTTACCGGCGCCAGATGGCGGCATACCGCGAGGCCTTGCGGGCGGTCTATCCAGGGCGCCGGGTGCGTTGCGTGCTGCTGTGGACCGACGGTCCCTACACCATGGAGTTGCCGCCATCGGTGCTGGACGCGGCGGCGGCGGGACTGGCCCCGCGGGCGGGGTGAGGGAGGGCCGGCGGGTCACCCGAAAGATGGGGTGACTTGACCGGCCGGGCGCCTCCGCCCTACATTTTGCTCAATTCCACTGACGGGGCGATGCCCGCCGGCCTTTCACAACCGGTCCGCGGCGCTTCCGACTCAAAGCACGAGGTCACATGAGCACCACCATCAAGGTTACCGACGACAGCTTCGAGCAGGACGTCCTGAAGGCCAACGGCCCGGTCCTGGTCGATTTCTGGGCGGAATGGTGCGGCCCCTGCAAGATGATCGCCCCGGCGCTCGACGAGCTGGCCGGCGAATATGACGGCAAGGTCACCGTCGCCAAGCTGAACATCGACGAGAACCCGGACACCCCGACCAAGTACGGCGTGCGCGGCATCCCGACGCTGATGCTGTTCAAGGGCGGCAGCGTCGCCGCCACCAAGATCGGCGCCCTGCCCAAGGGTGCGCTGTTCCAGTGGGTCGACTCGGCGCTGTAAGCGGTCTGAGTTACAGGTAAGGAAAAGCCCCGCCCGCGGTCGCCGCGGCGGGGCTTTTTCGTTGGGGGGTAGGGCTCCGAACCTGGGCCCCCTCCCTTCCCACGCTTGACAGCGTGGGCCCCTTCCCTCCCCCGCCTTCAGCGGTAGAGGGAGTTGAGCGCGGAGCGGCGGCAGTCCCCTCTCCCGCGTTAGCGGGGGAGGGTTAGGGTGGGGGCATCGTCAGCCGATACTCCCTACTGCGCCTTCTTCTCCTTCGCCTTGTCCTTACCCGCAGCCCCCGCGACCTCCGCCGTCCGGGCGAGGTTGTCGGCGGCGGCGCGGCCCCATTCGCTGTCAGGGGAGACGTGGCGGGCCAGCGACCAGTCGTCGCGGGCCGCCGGCAGGTTGCCGCCCAGCGCCTTGACGTTGCCGCGCAGCAGGATCGCCTCCGGATCGCCGGGTTTCAGTTCCAGCGCATGGTCGATGTCGGCCAGCGCCTGCCGGTAGTTGGACAGCGCCTTCTGGGCGGTGGCGCGGTAGAGATAAGCGTCCGCCCGGCGGGGATCGCGGGCCAGCGCCGCGTCGAGGTCGGCGATGGCGTCCCAGAAGCGTTCACCCTCGGCGCGGGCGAAGGCGCGGTCGATCAGCAGGTCGACGTCGCCCGGCGTCTTGTCGAGCGCCGCGCTGTAGAGCCGTTCCGCCCGCCCCTGGTCGCCGGCGCGCAGCCACGCCCAGCCGGCCCGGCCGAGCAGCGAGGCGGCGGCCCTGGGGTCGTCCTTGCCCAGCGTCGGCACCAGCGCCTCCATCTGGGTTCCGGCCGCCTTGAACTCGCCGGCATGGAACTGCGCCAGCGCGTAGCAGAGCTTGGCGAAGTCGCCGCCGCCCTGCTCCTGCCAGCGCATGGCGTCGGCCTTGGCGCCGTCGGGGTTGGCCTCCGCCTTGGCGGCGCAGGCCTGGAGTTCGCGGTTGCGGTCGAGGCCGGAGGACGGCCCAGAGGACGGCCCGGCGGAGGCCGCCTGCGCTGCCCGCGAGGGAGCCGGCAGGACGGCGAGAAGCCCCAGCGCGAGGGCGGCGGAAAGGTAAAGATTGCGTCGGGTCATGGTGCCTTTACACTCCGCCATCGCCGGGCAGGGTGCAAGCCCCCCACACCAATCCGGTGGCCGAGCCCGGCGTTACACCGTTTACCGCCCCAACCGGAACGCCCGCGATGACCGATCCCCGCCTGTTCGTCTTCGGCCCCGGCTACACCGCCCGCGTCTTCGCCGACCGGCTGCGCGCCGAGGGATGGCGCATCGCCGCCACCTGCCGCAGCGAGGAAAAGAAGGCGGCGCTGGAATCCCAGGGCATCGAGGCCTTCCTGTTCGACCGCGGCCGGCCGCTGGCCGATGCCAAGGCGGCGCTGGCCGGCACCACCCATCTGCTGGTCAGCATCCCGCCCGACGGCAAGGGCGACCCGGTGCTGGACCAGCATGCCCGCGATCTGGCCGACCTGCGCACGCTGGACTGGGCCGGCTACCTGTCCACCACCGGCGTCTATGGCGACACCGGCGGCGAATGGGTCAGCGAGGCGTCCTGGCTGAAGCCGACCGGCGAGCGGCAGAAGCGGCGGGTGGAGGCGGAGCGCGGCTGGCTGAACCTCTACCGCCAGTTCGGCGTGCCTATGCATCTGTTCCGGCTGGCCGGAATCTATGGCCCCGGCCGCAGCGCCATCGATTCGGTGCGTGACGGCATCGCCAAGCGGGTGGACAAGCCGGGTCAGGTCTTCTGCCGTATCCATGTCGACGACATCGCCAACACGCTGCGCGCGTCGATGGCGCGGCCGACGCTGGGCGCCATCTACAACGTCGCCGACGACCTGCCCAGCCCCTCGCACGAGGTGGTGGAATATGCCTGCCACCTGCTGGGAGTGGAGCCGCCGCCGCTGGTGCCCTTCGATCAGGCGGAGATGTCGCCGATGGCCGCCAGCTTCTACGCCGACTGCCGCCGGGTGAAGAATGACCGCATCAAGCGCCAGCTTGGCGTCACCCTGACCTATCCCGACTACCGCGCCGGGTTGGAGGCACAGCTGGCGGCAGGGCTGTAGCCGAAGACTCGGGCAAAAAGTAAACCTAAGATTACAAAGCAATTGTTGGTCATATTCCGATAATCATAAAACCCGGCCGAAGACACGCATGGAAATAGCAAAGGTTATTTAATAATCTCCCGGGATCATGAGCGTCCAGGCGACGACGATCCTGCGAGGTGTTGGGCGCATGAGCAGCACGCCGACGGTCACAACCTCCCTCCCCTCCGCCGGTCTTCCTGCGGGCAGGGACATGATGGATGCAACCGCTTTCCGCCGTCAGATGGACGAGGTCGTCGCCCGCATCCCGATGCACGCCATCCGGTCGGTGCTGGACGCGGTGGAAGGGGCGCCCAGCCCGAACGGCGAGCGGGCGCGGCATCTGCGCGACGCGCTGGTCGACCATTTCAACCGGCTGCGGCCGATGAAGGCGCGGCGGCTGTTCACCAGCCTGTTCGAACCCTTCCTGGTCGACGACCCGATCCTCTACCGCTCGCCCGAGTCGGTGCCGGCGCTGATCCAGCGGGTGGATATGGGCGGCATCTGGGCGGCGCTGACCCGTTATGCCTTTCCGGGCCTTGCGGCGGAGGTGCAGAGCCGGCTGGACGCGATGGCGCGCGAGGCGATGCTGGACGCCGTGCTGGCCTGCCCCGACGCCATGGTGATGCGCGAGCTGATGCGCCGGGAGGCGCTGGACTTCCTCTACAGCATGGCCGGCGACCGCAAGCTGACCGACCGTTTCCTGGCGCTGGCGAACGAGGAGGCGCACCACGACGCCCGGCTGCGCACCCAGTATCTCGGCCGCAAGGCGCCGGTTGACGGCGACCTGCTTGGCTTCGTCCGCGCCCTGCTGGAGCACAACGAGGTGCTGGTGCCGCTGACCGAGCGGATGCGCCGCGATATTGAAGAGATGCAGGGCGCCGGCGATCCCCGGTCCGCCGAGGTCGATTGCCAGTCGGCGCTGATGGTCGGCTTCGTCCGCCGGGTGCGCGATCTCGGCCTGCCCTTCCGCGACCAGTCGCAGGTGCTGGCCTGGTTCGCCCCGCTCTATGGGCTGAACGTCAAGCGGCGCTACGACGTCTTCCTGCGCCATGTGCGCGAACATGGTGGCCCGGCCGTGCGCGAGTCGCACCCGCTGCTGCGCGCCCTGCTCTGCCATTTCAACGCCGCCTGCATCACCATCCGCGAGGTGGTGGACGGCATGTTCGGCGATATGGAGATTCAGGATGGCGGGGTCCTGTCCGCCCCCGCCCCGACCCGCGCCCTGCTGCACGAAGCGGTGGAGCGTTTCGACCGGGCGCTGACGGCGCTGTCCGGCACCGGCTTCCTCGCCAGCCGCTCCACCGGCCCGGCGCTGCGGGCGGAGCTGGCGGCGGTCAGCCGCGAATTGACCGGCACGGTGATGCCGGCGCTGGCCGCCCGGCTGCAGGCGGCGATGAACGCCCGCCACGCCCCGGTGCCCGACCATGAGGACATCGTCTGGCTGCTGGAGCTGGTCTGGCGCTGGGGCCGCTATCTCGGCAATGCCGGCTACGCCAACCCGGAGCTGAAGTCGCTGCGCCTCTATGCGGTGGAGACCGGCCGCCTCGCCTTCATCCAGGCGATGAAGGCCGAACCGCAGGAGAAGCCGGCCCATCGCATGGCGCACATGCTGCGCATCCGCCGGCTGATGGCGGCGATGGGCGAAACGGTGGACGGCTGGATCAGCCCGGTCAGCCAGGGCCTGCACCGGGTCGTCTTCCGCTATCTGGAGGATGTCGGGGAGATCGCCGACGACGAATGGGCGGTGATCGACGCCTTCGTCGCCAGCGTCCGCAGCGAACTGAGCCGGTCGCGCAACTGGCAGAGCGCGGATTTCGTCGACATTCTGCGGCTGCATGAGGGCAGGCGGCGGGGGGAGGGCTGACTCCCTCTCGGCCGAAGGCCTTGGCCGCAACAATTTGGTTCGACGCAACCATCGATGTGGTATGATGCGCGCCCGCTCGGGGCGGGACGGCCGGACAACGGCCCGCAACCCCGGTGGGCCCGCCAAAAAGTTCTCCCTCCGGCCGAGACGACGCCAGCATGAACATCACCATCGAACGCGCCGCCCTTCTCCGTTCCCTGGGTCACGTGCAGAGTGTGGTCGAGCGGCGGAACACCATTCCGATCCTGTCCAACGTCCTGCTGCGCGCGGGCGACGGCGAACTGTCGCTGGCCGCCACCGACATGGATTTGGAGATCGTGGAGACCGTCCCGGCGACGGTCGGGCGCCCCGGCGGCACCACCGCCCCCGCCCACACCCTGTTCGACATCGTCCGCAAGCTGCCCGACGGCAGCCAGGTGGAGCTGGACATCGGCGGCGACGGCACCATCCTGACGCTGCGCGCCGGCCGGTCGCAGTTCAAGCTGTCCTGCCTGCCGGTGGAGGATTTCCCGCAGCTGTCCAGCGGCGAGCTGAAGCACAATTTCTCGGTCGCCGCCGCCGACCTGCGCGGGCTGATCGACCGCACCCGCTTCGCGATCTCCACCGAGGAGACGCGCTATTACCTGAACGGCATCTACCTGCACGCCGCCAAGAGCAAGATGGGCAGCCTGGAGTCGCCGGTGCTGCGCGCGGTCGCCACCGACGGCCACCGGCTGGCGCGGGTCGAGATGCCGCTGCCGGACGGGGCCGAGGGCATTCCCGGCGTCATCATTCCGCGCAAGACCGTCACCGAAATCCGCAAACTGGTGGACGAGGCCGCCGACCGCATCGAGCTGTCGCTGTCCGACAACAAGATCCGCTTCGGCTTCGACAGCGTCGTCGTTACCTCCAAGCTGATCGACGGCACCTTCCCCGACTATGAGCGGGTGATCCCGGTCGGCAACGACAAGGTGATGGAGGTGGACGCCAAGCTGTTCGCCGCCGCCGTCGACCGCGTCGCCACCATCTCCACCGAAAAGAGCCGGGCGGTGAAGCTGTCGCTCGTCCGCGGCGCCCTGACCCTGTCGGCCACCAGCCCGGAATCGGGCAGCGCCACCGAGGAGCTGGAGGTCAATTACGCCGAGTCCCCGCTGGAAATCGGCTTCAACTCTCGCTATCTGCTGGACATCACGCAGCAGATCGAGGGCGAGGGCGCCCAGTTCACGCTGGCCGACGCCGCGTCGCCGACCATCATCCGCGACGTTGCCGACTCCACCGCGCTCTATGTCCTGATGCCGATGCGTGTGTGATGGGGCTGCGGGGATCGTCCCCGCCCCAGGCGGAACGGACCAGTTGCAGCACACGGCAGTTTCGATGAGCGGCGGGCCCCCGGTGTCCGCCCCCACTCAGGCTTTGGCCCCGGCTCTTGCGGTGCGGCGGATGACGCTGACGCGCTTCCGCGGCTATGACTCCGCGCGGCTGGAACCCGACCGCCGGCCCGTCGCCCTGATCGGCCCGAACGGGGCCGGCAAGACCAATCTGCTGGAAGCGGTCAGCTTCCTCGCCCCCGGCCGCGGCATCCGCGGCGCCCGGCTGGCCGAGGTGGAGCGGCTGGGCTCGCCCCCCGGCGCCGGCTGGGCGGTGGCGGCGATGCTCGACACCCCGATGGGTCCGGTGGAGATCGGCACCGGCCGCGAACCCCATGACGGCAATCGCACCTCCGACCGCGACCGCCGGCTGGTCCGCATCGACGGCCATCCGGCCAAGGGCCAGACCGCGCTCGCCGACCATGTCGCCATGGTCTGGCTGACCCCGCAGATGGACCGCCTGTTCCTTGAAGGGTCGAGCGGACGGCGGCGCTTCCTCGACCGGCTGGTCTTCGGCTTCGATCCCGCCCATGCCGGGCGGCTGTCCCGTTATGAACATGCGCTGCGCGAACGCGCCCGGCTGCTGCGCGACGGCCGCTTCGACGAGGGCTGGCTCGGCGCGCTGGAGGACCAGATGGCGACCACCGGCATCGCCGTCGCCGCGGCGCGGCGCGAGGTGGTGCAGCGGCTGCGCGCCGCCTGCGCCCGCTCGGTCGGTCCCTTCCCCGGCGCCGACCTCGCCGTCGCCGGCACGGTGGAACGCTGGCTGGACGAAGGTCCGGCGCTGGCGGCGGAGGATGCGCTGCGCGACAGCTTGCGCATGGGCCGCCGCGCCGATGCCGATGGCGGCGGCGCCACGGTGGGACCGCACAAGAGCGACCTCGCCGTCCGCCATGCGCCCAAGGACATGCCGGCGGCACTCTGTTCCACCGGCGAGCAGAAGGCCCTGCTGATCGCCATCGTGCTGGCCAACGCCCGGCTGCTGGCGGCCGAACGCGGGGCGGCCCCCATCCTTCTGCTGGACGAGGTGGCCGCCCATCTCGACCCCGACCGGCGCGCCGCGCTGTTCGGCGAAATCCTGGCATTGGGCGCCCAGGCCTGGATGACCGGCACCGACGAAGGGGTTTTCGACCCGCTTGGAGAGGACGCCCGCCGGTTCCGCATCGAAGACGCCCACATCCGCCCCGGATAGGGGTGGAAATTCGGGCCAAGACCCAAAAAAAAGCCGTGTTCACGCACGCTAAACCGCCGAATCCACAACCGAATCTGTTATAGTCGACGCATGGCACAGGAAGCACTGAAGAACGACCTCCCGCAGTCGGAGCCCCAACAGGCGGACTATGGGGCGGAGTCGATCACCGTTCTGCGCGGGCTCGATGCCGTGCGCAAACGCCCCGGCATGTACATCGGCGACACCGACGACGGGTCCGGCCTGCACCACATGGTGTACGAGGTGGTCGACAACGCCATCGACGAGGCGTTGGCCGGCTATTGCGACAAGGTCGAGGTTCTGCTGAACGCCGACGGATCGGTCACGGTGCGCGACAACGGACGCGGCATCCCGACCGACATCCATTCGGAGGAAGGCGTCTCGGCGGCCGAGGTCGTGATGACCCAGCTCCATGCCGGCGGCAAGTTCAACCAGAACAGCTACAAGGTCTCCGGCGGCCTGCACGGCGTCGGCGTGTCGGTGGTGAACGCGCTGTCCGAAACGCTGGACCTCCGCATCTGGCGCGGCGGCCGCACCTGGACCATGCGCTTCCGCCACGGCGTCGCCGAGGCGCCGCTGGCCGATGTCGGCGAGGCGCCGATGGTGCCGGAGAAGGGCAAGCAGCTGTCGGGCACCGAAGTCACCTTCATGCCCTCGGCCGAGACCTTCACCAACATCGAATTCGATTACGCCACGCTGGAACACCGGCTGCGCGAACTGGCCTTCCTCAACTCCGGCGTCCGTCTGGTTCTGACCGACGCGCGCGGGGTGGAGCCGAAGGTGCAGGACCTGCATTACGAAGGCGGCCTGGAAGCCTTCGTCAACTGGCTCGACCGTTCCAAGACGCCGCTGCACAAGCCGGCGATCACCCTGAAGAACGAGCGCCCGACCGAGCATGGCGGCGTGGTGACGGTGGAATGCGCGCTGCAGTGGAACGACAGCTACCACGAGACGACGCTCTGCTTCACCAACAACATCCCGCAGAAGGACGGCGGCACCCACCTCGCCGGCTTCCGCGCGGCGCTGACCCGTGCCATCAACAACTATGCCAACGAATCCGGCATCGCCAAGAAGGAGAAGGTCAACCTGTCGGGCGACGACGCCCGTGAAGGCCTGACCTGCGTCCTGTCGGTGAAGGTGCCCGATCCGAAATTCTCCAGCCAGACCAAGGACAAGCTGGTCTCGTCGGAAGTCCGTCCCGTCGTCGAGGCGGTGGTGGGCGAGGCCCTGGCCCAGTATTTCGAAGAGCATCCGGCCGACGCCCGCCGCGTCGTCCAGAAGGTGGTGGAGGCCGCCGCCGCCCGCGAGGCCGCCCGCAAGGCGCGCGAGCTGACCCGGCGCAAGGGCGCGCTCGACATGGCCTCGCTGCCCGGCAAGCTGGCCGACTGCCAGGAACGCGACCCGGCGTCGTCGGAGCTGTTCATCGTCGAGGGCGACTCGGCCGGCGGCTCGGCCAAGCAGGGCCGCTCGCGCCAGTTCCAGGCCATCCTGCCGCTCCGCGGCAAGATCCTGAACGTGGAACGGGCGCGCTTCGACAAGATGCTGGGCTCGGCGGAGATCGGCACGCTGATCGCGGCGCTCGGCACCGGTATCGGCCGCGACGAGTTTAACGCCGACAAGACGCGCTACCACAAGATCATCATCATGACCGACGCGGACGTGGACGGCAGCCACATCCGCACCCTGCTGCTGACCTTCTTCTTCCGGCAGATGCCCGACCTGATCGAGCGCGGCTATCTCTACATCGCCCAGCCGCCGCTCTACCGCATCAAGCGCGGCAACGCCAAGGAACGCTACCTGAAGGACGACCGGGCGCTCGAAGAGTATCTGGTCGAGGCCGCGTTGAGCGACCTGTCGGTCCAGCTGTCCGACGGCACCCTGCTGATCGGCGACCAACTGTCCGGTCTGGTCGATCAGGCCCGCACCGCGCGTCCGGCGATCGACACGCTGTCGCGCAAGGTCGGCAACGCCATGGTGGTGGAACAGGCGGCAGTCGCCGGCGCCCTGTCTGGCGCCCTGGCCGACGACAAGGCGGCGGCCGAGGCCGCGGCCAAGGCGGTGGCGGAACGGATGAACACGATGGACGCCGACGGCGGCTGGCGCGGCGAGACCCTGGCCCAGGGCGGCTATGCCGTGATCCGCGCCCGGCGCGGCGTCACCCACCGCCACCTGTTCGACGCCGACCTGCTGAAGAGCGGCGAGGCCCGCCGTCTCGACGGGCTGGCCGCCGACCTGAAGCGTGTGTTCGGCACCGCCGGCAAGGCCTTCGAAAAGCAGAAGGAAACCCGCGCCCTGACCGGGCCCGTCGCCCTGTTCGACACGGTGATGGAGCTGGGCCGCCGCGGCGTCACCATCCAGCGCTACAAGGGCCTGGGCGAGATGAACCCGGACCAGCTGTGGGAAACCACGCTGGACCCGACCAAGCGCTCGCTGCTGCAGGTCCGCGTCAGCCACGCCGATCAGGCGGAGGAGGTCTTCTCCACCCTGATGGGCGACATCGTCGAGCCGCGCCGCGAGTTCATCCAGGAAAACGCGCTGAAGGTGTCTAACCTGGACGTGTGATTGGTGTGTGTAGGATTGCGCATAACCTGAGAAAATGGCGCATAAAGTGAGGCGGGTCGAAAGACCCGCCTATTTTTTCGCGTAAAAGGCGATTTGCGCACGCCTTAATTCCTAGGCCTTCATTCCTTTAAAAATTCGGCTTCCGTTGCGACAACGGGGCGCGACGCCCCACTCCTATGTCAGGAAAGTATCCCGCCACGCTCTTGCGGCTCTCACCGTCCTCGATTTGAGTGGGGACGGGGCGCAGGCGTCGAAGCCCTCCCACGTCGCAAGAAGGAATGCCGATGATCCGGCATTTTTCCTTTCCTCCGTCCCCAGTTCCGACAAGTCATTTTTCTGTCCATAGTGTTTCCGGAAGCACTTCCGCATTCGTCCTCAAATATCTCTCACGGTGACCACCGACGGCGCGAAGACGGAGCGAAACACCCCCATGATCGTTGACGTTTTTTCTCTTGACTCTGTCGCGTCATGCCGCGCACAGTCGCTCGATCATTACGACATTACCACGCAAGCAACCGAACAAAGCCAGCAGAACGCTCCATCTCGACCGTAAAGGCGAGCAGGCGTCCCTCCGTTCGGCGTAATCCGGCTTGGGTCCTCGGCGCCGACACCGCGGAGCCCGCCTCCGTGTGTACGGCTCAAGCTCAGCCGCATTGCATAAGCCGAATTTGTTCTCGATTTGTTCTAATTGCTGTGACTCAATGCCTAGCGGGCCGACGCAAGGGTCCGGCGAGGGCGCCCCCTCGCCGTGCCCGCCGCGAACCGGCTCCGCCGAACCTTGCAGGAGGAGGACATGGGTTGGGCTGAGGAATTCGTCAGAACCGTCGAGCGCTCCGGCGCGGAGCGACCGGCGCGGTCGTCGGGAAAAGCCGCCGGCGACACGGTCCGACGGCGAAACCGCGCCATCCGCGGCTACGTCGTCAGCCTCAAGAACGGGGGAACCCCGATCCCTTGGGCCACGACGCTGGAACAGGATCTCATGCATCTGTTCGAGGTCGACACGCGCATCGTCTCCTACGCCCGCCATCCCGAACAGGTCCGCATCCTGGTCGACGGCGCGATACAGGAGCGCCTCATCGACTTCGCCGTCAGCACCGCCCGCGGCACCGCGCGGCTGACCCTGCTCCCGAACCGGAACCCGCCCTCCGGGGCCGTCGTCGCGGCCCTCGCCGACCACTGCGCCCGGCGCGGCCTGGCGCACGCCGCGTTGTCGGAAGCCGCCATCCGCGCCCAGCCGCGGCTGTCCATCGCCAAGGCCCAGCTCGGCTTCCGGTCGGTCGAGCCGTCGGAGGCCTTCCTCATCGCCGCCATCGAGGCCGTCGGACGCGGCGCCCGGACTCTCGACGACCTCGAGCGGGCTTTGCTGGCTTGGCCTCACGCACGCGCCAACATCTGCGCCGCCGCGCTGCGCGGCCGCCTGACGCTCGACATGACCCGCCCGGTGTCGGGCGAGACGGCCGTGTCCTTGTCCGGGAGGGGATCATGAACGCGCCCCGCATCCTGTTGCGCCGCGGCCAGCGGGTGGAGATCGACGGCCGGTTCCTCCGCTTCGACCGCTACGGACGGGGGAACGAGCACATCTTCGAGGACGAGGAATCCGAGGTTCCCGGCGTCTTCGGCTTCAAGGATCTTGTCCGACGCGTCGAGAAGGGAACGTTTGCCCTGGCGCTCGATCCCCTCCCTGCGGCGGGCAACGGCGTCCGCAAGGTCCGATCCGTCGAGGATCTGGACGACGAAGTCCTGCGTACCGAAACCCTGCGCCGCCTGGCTTACATGCTCGCTTGGCAAGCCGACGGGAAATTCCTGACATCGAGGGAGGCGCTGCAGCCGATCATCGCCGCCACCGCCGTCGATGGGGAGAAGCACAAGCCCGGCATCTCGACACTGCGACGGTGGATTGGGCTTTGGCGGAACAGCGGCGGGGATCCCCTCTCGCTGATTCCGGGCATCCGCGAGCGCGGCAACCGGCGGCGACAAATTTCGCCCTTGCTGCTCGATCTCGTCCGTGAGGGCCTCGACGAGCATTACCTGAAGCCCGACGCGCCGAGCGCCACCAGCGCCCATCAGGCCATCTGCAAGATGATCGATGAGCGCAACGCGTCCCTCCCGCAGGACAGCCGGATCGCCATGCCGACGCTGAGCCTGATCTATCGGGAAGTCGGCCGCATCGACCGGTACACGCTCATTTTCGAACGGTACGGAAAGGCCGCGGCGGACCGGGCGTTCCGGCCGGTTGGCGATGCGCCGCCGACCGCCCGACACAACGAAGTCTGGGAGATCGACCACACCAAGGTTGAGGGAAAAAAGTCCGACGGCGACCGTCTCCGCGTCATTCTGACGCTGGATCGCGACGGCGCGGTCATCGGTGAAGCATGGCTCACCCTCGCCCTTGACCGCTGCACGCGAATGCCCATGGGCTGGACGGTCGGCTTCGCGCCGCCCAGCCGCGCCGTCGCCTTCTCCTGCCTGCGTCACGCCATCCTGCCCAAGGGGTATGTCGCGGACCGTTACCCTGAAATCCGCAATGAACACCCGGCCTTCGGCGCCCCGGGCGCCATCGTCGTCGACAACGCCGCCGAGTTCCGCTCCGATTCCTTCGTCGCCGCCTGCGCCCTGCTCGGCATCGAGGTCCGCTACGCCCCCGTCGCCCAACCCTGGCACAAGGGCAAGATCGAGCGGTTCTTCCGGAGCTTCACCGAAGAGGTGTGCCAGAGGGTCCCGGGAACCCGCTTCGCCGCGTACTTCCAGAAGCATGGGAAGGAACCGCCGCCGGACGAGGTCGCCACGGCGACCCTCGAGGAATTTCGGCTTTACCTACACCAATGGCTCATCGACGTCTATTCGGCGCGCAAGCACCGGGGCCTGGACATGTCTCCGCGCGACGCCTGGGAGCAGAGCGTGCGCACCCATGGCCTTCTGCCGCCGCCGGGCCGCAACCGCCTGGATACGGCGCTGGTGCTCGTCGAACATCGGACGCCGCAACGTTACGGCATCGACTACGAGCGTCTCCGCTACAACAGCGCGGAGCTCGCGGCGATCCGCATCGCCCCGGGCGCTCCCCGGGACGTGACCATCCGCGTGGACCCCGACGACCTCGGGGCGATCCGGGTGCGCGACCCGGAAACCAATCGCGACATCCGCGTCTCGGTGATCGAAAAGTACCGCGCGTATGCCGAGGGGTTGTCCCTCGACGAGCACGCCGCCCATCTGGCGCTCATCGCGAACAACGCCGAACGGTTTATCGGAGACGACGCCCTTCTGCACGCCCGCGATTTCCTCCGGAAAAGCGTCGACAGCCTTCGCGGCCAGCGCCGGCGCGCCGACCGCAACCGCGCCGCCCGCTTCCTGGAGAACGAACGGAAGCGCGAGGCCCGACGCCAGGCCGATCGGACGCCGGTCGAGGACGCCAGGCCGATCTCCGACGTTCTCGACGACATGCTTGCCGGCGCTGTTCCCTCGGCGCCGATCCCGGCCGAGGCGCCACCTCCCAACCCGCTACCGGCCTCCTTCAACGCCGCCAGCGATCTCCCGCCAACCGCCGTCGCCGACGAGGACACCGTCGATCTGGAAGCGGCGCGCCGCCGGCTTGGCATCGACCGAAATCTCGATGATGGAGGATACGAACGATGACACCCACTGAACGCGATCAGCGCTTGGTTGAGATCAACGCTCTCATCGTGGGGACCACGCAATCCTTGGACGCGCTCCGGAGCATCGGGACGCTGCACGGCTCCTGGCGCGGCGCCCACGAGGCGGCCTGCATGCTCCTGCTTGGCCTGACCGGGACGGGCAAGACGCTGACCGTCCTCGAGCACGCGCGACGGCATCCGGCGAGCGACGGCGACGGCGACATGCGACGGCCGGTGCTGATCGTCACCGTGCCGGCCCGCTGCACGTTGCGTTCTCTGGCCGGAGCCATCCTCATCGAGTTGGGCGACATCCTGCCCGGCCGCGGATCGGAGGCCGAACTGACGGCCCGGGTCCGCCACCACCTGCGCCGACAGGGCGTCGAGCTGCTGGTGCTCGACGAGTTCCAGCATCTCATCAACAAGCGCGACGCCCGGATCGTTCACGAGGCGGCGGACTGGGTGAAGGGCCTTCTGAGCGCGAACCTCTGCCCCATCCTGCTGGTCGGGCAGATCTCGGCCAAACGGATCATCGAAACCAACGGGCAGCTCGAACGGCGCGTCCAGACGATCTGCTGCTTCCGGCCCTACGATTGGCGGATCGACGACGACCGGCTGGAGTTCCGCGCCGTCCTCGATGCCATCGACGCGCGTCTGGGCTTCCCGGAGCGCTCGGACCTCGGCCGCACCGACACCGCGCTGCGCATCCATCATTTCTCGCGCGGTCTGCTGGGACAGGCCATGCGGCTGGTCCGCAAAGCCTCGGAGATCGCCCTTGCCGAAGACCGGCCGCGTCTCACCCGCAGCGTTCTCGCCGAGGCCGTCGACCGCTTGCGCCTGGCCCCGGGGACGGATGCCCTCAACCCCTTCCGCATCCCGGAGATCGACGCCGCCGATCCCGCGCCGATGGACTCGGAGCTTCACGACCTTGCGGCGGACGAAGCCCGCCACCCGTCCCGCCGGCGTCTGCGCGCGGGCGTCCATGGCGCCTGACCCCATCCCCCGCCTGCCCCTCCGGGTCCGCGCCCATGCGGACGAGAGCCTGCCCGGGCTCATCGTCCGCATGGCCGAGGAGAATCTGCTCGCAACGCCGTACCGCCTCCTGGAGGCCTGCGGACTCGGGCGGGCAACCATGACGTCGGTGGCCGCCGACCCCGCCGCCATCGTGCCGCTGGCACGGCTGATGGGGCTGCCGGAGGAGGACCTGCGCCGCCTGTCCTATGCCGCGGCGGACGGCTCGGTCCGGCTCCTCGGCCACCCGGTGCCCGGCGATTTCGTCACCGCCGATCGGATGCGGATCTGCCCGCTCTGCCTGGCCGAGGCGCCGTACCACCGGGCGATCTGGGGACTCACCGTGCTGACGGTCTGTCCGGCGCACGGCGTGCCGCTCGCCGACCGCTGTCCGGACTGCGGCCTTCGGCTCGACTGGCGCCGCCGGACCATGGCCGCCTGCCGGTGCGGCGCCGTCCTGGGCCGCGCCGCGTCGGCACTTGGTCCCGTCCCGGACGCCGCCACCGCGGCGTGCCGGCTTCTTCACACGCCCCCCGACGCCCTCGCCGGCCTCGCCCGCGACATCGGCGTCGGCGGCGTGCTCCGCCTTCTGCACGCCCTCGGCTGCATCGGGCTGAACGTCCCCCTCCGGCGACCGCTGGCCCTGGCGGACGCCGATCCCGAACTGGCCGCCCGCGTCGTCGACGAGGGCTGGCGGGCGCTCGCGGACTGGCCGGCGTCCTTCCACGGCTTCCTCGACCGGCTTCGCGCGGACGCGCCGCTGCGGCGGGGCCGCTACGGACTCGCCAAGCAGTTCGGCCGGTTGCCGGCGTGGCTGAACGCGCTGACCGAGCACGCCGTCGCCCGCGCGGTCCGCGAGGCTTTGGCGGCGTACCTGTCCGGCATCCCGGAGATCCCCACCCGGGCGCGCGACGTCCGCACGCGGCGGCCCGCCGAGGCCGACGCCGCCTGCGTGACGCTCAGCGACGCCTGCCAGCTTCTGGGGACGAGCCACCGGCGTCTGCGTCCCGTCGCCGCGCGGCACGGCCTGCTCGTCGCCGGTTCCGGCGGGCAGGGCGAACCGTTGCTGCTGCGCCGCTCGTCGGTCCGCACCCTCGCCGGCGAGTTCGCGGGGATCGCCGACCGACGCCGGGCGCGAGCGATCCTCGGCGTCGGCCGGCGCGCCTTCGCCGACATCGAACACGCCGGGCTTCTCCCGTCGCCTGCCGCCGGCATCGCCGCGGACCTGCACGGTCGCGCCTGCTGGCCCGTCGTCGCGCTCCAGACCTTCGTTGCGCACGTCCGGAGCACCGCCACCCGCGCGGCCCGCGCCCACGGCCCCGTCGTGCCCTTGGCCGCGGCCACCCGCATGATCTCCGGCCTCGGCCTGGGAAGCGGGACGATCCTCGCCGCCGTCCTCGACGGGCGGCTCCGCCCCGTCCGCCTGTCCACTCGCGGCAAGGGGCTCGCGGCCCTCGGGTTCCCCGTCGCCGCGGTCGAGGCATTGGGCGTCGCGCTCGGCGCCGAAGCGCGAGCCACCCTGTCGCTGGCCGCCGCCGCCGCGGAGCTCGCGGTCAAGCCGGAGGTGGTCTACCAGTGGGCGCGCCGGGGGATTCTGCCGACCGTCGCGGTCCCCGGACAACGGGCGGAACGCGGACGGCGCGTGCGGCGCGCCGACCTGGAGGCGTTTCGCCGGAACTACGCCACCGCCTCGGAACTCCGGGGGCGGCCGGGCATGAGCCCGTCCCGGAAACTGGCCCTCGAGATCATCGGCCGCGGCGTGGTTCCCGTGACGGGGCCGTCGGTCGACGGCACGCGCCAGTACCTGTTCCGGCGCGCGGATCTCGAGGCCCTGCTGCGGCAAGGATGACGACGGATGACAGGGAGGCCGGAATGGCGGTGGAACGCTGCGGTGAGTTCCTGATCGTGCACGATCTCGCCGGCTGCCGGCGCGCGCTCCGCGTCACGGAGATCGCCGAGGTGCGGGACTGCGACGAGAGCGCCCAGGAGGCGGCCGTCGTGACCCGGCGCGGCGAGGCCATCGTTCTCCGCAGCGGGTTCGACGAGGTGCTGCCCCTGGTCCTCCTGGCCCGCGAGCGGGCCACGCCGCGGCGTTGACGCCGTCGGGGTCACGCGGGGACGGCATCGGGCTCCGCGTACGTGGCCCGGTTCGCCGCGCAGTGCTCGCGCACGCGGCCGACCCAGCTTTCGTACCACCACCAGTCGCCGTCCTTCAGGTAGACCCCGTAGCCGGTCTTCGGATCGCGCGCCTTGAGCGACCGCCACAACTGCGTGTGTTCGTGCTCCCGGAACTTCGTGTAGCCTTCGGCCTTCATCAGGGCCACGATCTGCCCCGGCTTGAATTTCCTCTTCTCGGCCTCCTTCAGGAGGATCCGGGAGACCCGCTGCCCCTCCTCGGAGCTGGCCCGGACGAACTCGATGACTTGGTCGGCCTTGCCCTTCGCGTTGACCGACTTCTCGATGAAGTAGACGCGGTAGGCGTAGCGGGGGTCGCGCGCGACGGCGTCGGCCAGACCGTCCTCGAAGGTCGCGGCCATCGCCTGGATGTTGGCGGGCAGATCGCCGTGCGCCAGCAGGACGTCGCGCTGCTCCCGCTCGATCGTGGCGAACTGCAGGGCGAAGGACAGGTCGCTCTCCAGGCCGAAGCGCTCGCCGAGCAGGGCCTTGAGGGCCCGGTTGAAGTTCAGGCAACAGGCCTGGAGCTTGGCGCTGATGGCGTCGTCGATGCGCCGCGTCATCTGGTGCTCGATCTCGTGCCGGATCGCGATGAGGAAGCGCAGGTTGGCCTTGGTCGGCTCGTCGAGCGGGCACTCCCGATGGGCCAGGCAATCCTCCAGAGCCCAGTGCTTGTCGGCCCCGTGCCGCGTCTTCAGCACCTCCTCCTTCCCGTCGACCGTCCTCTTGAGCCGGTGGTCGATCCCCTTGCGTTCGTAGACGTGATGGAGGAGGTAGGTCCAGGCGATCACCGCGGTCGCGATGAAGATCTCGGCCTTGAAGAGCGCGCGCGGGCTGTTGTAGCCGTGCACCGCCTGGATCATGGCCTCGCGCGCCTTGATCACCCGCTCGTCGCCGAGGATGTGGAGGCCGGTCTGCGGGTCCACCTGCGGCCAGGTCCGCAGGAAGCGCGCCAGCTCCTCGGGCGACGCGGCCGGGACGGTCTTGTGCTTGCGCTCCTCGCGGACGTCGGAGATGCGGGCGTGGTTGATGGTGCGCATCGGGCGGGTGAAGTAGGCGAGGATGTCCTGGTCGTTGTGCCGGCCCTCGGCGACCATCGCCTTCACCAAGGCGACCTCCCACCGTTCCAGCTTGTTGCCGCGCTCCCGTCTCGCCATGCCGTGACCCGCTCCGTGTTGGCGCCCTCCTGGCGCCGCCGGGCATTGGATCGGAAGCAACATCGCCGGCGCAAGCCTCCAGCGCCGTTCGTCCGGGAGGTGTGCGCCATCATGCCGCGGGTCGTCGCCTCACCCGGTCTCCGCCCCAGCCAGTCCGCCCCGCCGAGGCTGGGGCCAGCTGTCAGAGCGGCAGGTACAGGCCGACGTCATCGACGAAACCGCCAGCCTCCTCCACATACCCGGCGAACGCGCGCCCGTCGCGATGCCCCATTTGGCGCATAGCGACGCGTGGCGGGGCGCCATGCTCCGTCGCGGCCGTCGCGAGGCCACGACGCAGCGAATGGCCGGCGTAGCGTCTCGGGTCGAGTCCGGCGCCGAGAACCGCCCGCTTGACCACCAAGGCCACGCTGCGATCCGACAAGGCGCGCGCGGCGATCGTCCCGTCGTTGCCAATGCCACGGAACAGCGGTCCGTGACGAATGCCCGAGCAGTAGAGCCACCCGATGACCGCCGTCACCGGACAGGTGGCGGGCTCGCGCCCGAAGCGGATGGGGACGGTACGACCGCCCCCTTCGGCGTCGGTCTTGCCGCGGCGAACCCGAACCAGCATGCCGTCGCGCGAGAACGCCAGGTCGGCGATCTCCACCGCCGCAAGTTCGGAGCGTCGGAAGCCCCCGGCGAACCCGAGCAGCAGGAGGGCGCGGTCGCGGCGCCCTCGCGCGTCGCACGGCAACGTCTCGAGCATGCGACGCAAGTCGCCGATGCGGACGGCGGCCTTGCGCGCCGGCGCCGTCCCGTGCGTCATGCGGATGCCGCGGCGGACCCGTGCCACCACGGGACTCTGGCGGGGAGACGGCAGCCCGGCGATGGCGTGCGCATGGCTGATCGCCGCTAGGCGCCGATCAATCGTCGCGGGCCGCTATCGGTCGGCGGCGTCGGCGAGGTAGAGGGCGACGGTGCCCGGCGCTGCTGGCAATCCGGTGAGGCCATGCTCCGCGCACCAAGCGCTGAACGCGCGCCAGTCCCGGCCGTAAGCCCGCTTCGTCGCGTCCGCGAGGGCCGCGTCGGCGTAGGCCTGCGCTTTGGCGGTGGCGGCGGCGAACGTGCTGCCCGGATTCGCCGCCACGGCCGCGTCGCCCTCGGAACCCGTCCTAGACATGCAGTCCTCCCCGCCCTTGCGGTGAAGCGCGCTCACGCGGCCCCGTCCTTCTTCAACAGTCCGCGTGGCCGATCGGCGCCGGCGATCCGCCCGCAGGCCCGGCGGGGAAGCGCGACGGCGCATGCTCATCGGGAGTTTTGGTCGCTTTCCGGAAAGCACGAAAACCCTCGGCAACCGTCGATGCACGCGACACGCCCTCCCAGCCCGCCCGAACGTCTCCCCGTCGTCGGATGGCCTGCGGCTTGCCGCGCGGCGTCGACGAGCGGCGGGCGTCGCCCCGTTCCGCTTTCACGGGAAGGGGCGGTGTCCGCGAGGGCCTGTTGACAGCCGCATTTACATCATTCAGTGTAAACACTGTTCGATGTGAAAAGCAGGTGCCACCAATGGACTTTGAGCGCGCGAAGCATTGGAGCGGCACCGCCGAAGACGCCGTCGAGGCGCTGGCCGGGATGATCGGCAGGCTTGGCCTCGGCGTTTCGGTGCCGACCCTGCGCACCGTCCGCCTATGGCGCAGCAAGCGGCTGTTCTCCCAGCCGCCTGGAACCGACTTCCGAGGGCGCCAGCTGCTCGAAGGCGTCGCCATCGCGATTCTGCTCAAGCGAGGGTGGTCCATCGCCGCAGTCGGCGACCTGTTGCCGACTCTTGACGACGCTCAGCTGACCGCGAGCATCGTCTCCGAATCCAAAGGGGACGCCGGACGCTGGGGGGCCGCGGCGGAAGCGCCGACTCGGGGCGACCCCGCCCGAGGTCGAGTTCCGCGCGGCATGGCCGACGATGCCATCGTTCTCCTCGCGCAGGGCATCCTCAAGCAGTACAACCGCATTCTCACCGAACGCGAGATCGTCCGGCAGGACGACGGGCTGCCTCCCGAACTCCAGGCCGCGATGTCGCGCATCGGCCGGCTCCACATCGAGGAAGGACAGCCGGACCGCGCCGCTTGCGTCCACGACATCCTTGACCGCGCCCGCCGCCCCTTGGACTCCGAGGCCTGGGGCTTGGCGGCGTTCCGCAGCCCGGACTTCAGGTTCCGGCAAGCTGTTCTGATCGATCGAGACCTTCGCGTCCCCACGCCGGACTGCTCGACGATCGCCTCCGTGTCCGGGGGCTTCGGCGAAGACAACGTCATCGAGAACCGCCTGCACGCGGCCCTGCGCGACTCCTCCGAACGCCTCGGGGTCCGCCGCCGCCACGCCGCCTACACCGCCTTGCGCGAGCTTCTCGCGCGCCGCTCGCTCATCGCCGAGCGCGAACTCGCCCAATACCTGGAGGACCAGGGCCTCACCACCCTCCAGGAGATGGTCGTCGAATCCTTCTATCACCCGGTCCCTGACGCCTGGCTCATCGACGGGCGGGCGCACCGCTGCGCCCATTGCGGGACGCTCATGCGCCCTCACCCGGACGCCAGCCGCCACCCCGACGGGCGCTGCCCCGTGCGCCAGTGCAACGGCAAGCGGCCGGCCTCGGTCGGAGAGCGCCTCAACCCGGAGGCGACCCGCCTGCTCGTGGCCCTCCCTCAGATCCTCACCTACTGGACCGGCCCCGGAATTGACGAGCTCGCCATTCACGACGAGGCGAGAAGGCTCGGCCTCGACTCCGAACTCTACCCGGAGTCCGACATGTGCGACGTCGCCATCGGCGGCCGGGATGTCGGCATCGACGCGAAGTCCTACGCCAGTCCGGTGACGCTGGCCCTTCGGCTGAACCGGAGCATCGGCGGCCTCATCCAGTACCGGCGCCGCATCGTCGCCGTCGGCGACGAGATGGTGGCCGACGACCCCGACTACCTCTCGGTCCTGCGCTCCTCCCTCGACCGGAGCGGCGACGCCGCGACGCTGGAAGTGAAGAGCCTGTCCTCCGTCCTCGCGATGCTCCGGAGCCTGCGCGATGCGTGACCGTCCCGACTTCTGGCGCGGCAACGAGCGGATCTGCTGGGTCTGCGCCTTCATGGAGGCGTTCGTCGGCACCGATTCCCTCGAGCACGCCCCCGCCCTCCTCTCCGGGTTCGCCAGCATCGCCGACGCGCCCGCCCTCGCCGGCGCCCGGCAGGCGGCCTTCAACCTTCGCCAGATGACCCTGGCCTACACGACGACGACCTCCGTCAAGCACGGCGTCGCCCTCTACAACGACCACCACTACCGGCACCGCACCCAAGGGTCGTACGTGATCGATCCCGCGACGCTGCGGTTCCGCAGGACCGACCCCCTTGCCGATCCGCTCGTCGCCAGGGCCGTCCTCTATCTCTCCGCGCCTGCAGCGGCGCAACGCCACGCCGCGACCCCGGCCGATCCGCATCTGCCGATGCAGGTCTCGCTGGGCGACCCACGCGACATGCCGCCCATTCCCGTCGGGCCGATCGCCGCCCCGCTCGCGCCGCGGAGAACCCACGACACCCGCCGGGCACCGGCCGGGACGATCCGCGTCCCCTTGGAGGAACTCCGCTCCATCGCCGCCGGCATGGACGCCCGGGACGCCGCGCATCCCGGGCGTCGTCGCGGGAACTGGGCGAAGCGCCTCGAACGGATCGTCCTCATGGTCCCGGAGGCCGGCCGCGGCCTGCGCGATGACTCCGCGATCGAACTCTCCGCGCTGAAGCACCTGATCGGCCTTCCCGGGGCCGGCAAGACGACGCTGCTCATGCTCCTCGCCGTCTGGCTCGGCCAGCGCCGGCTCAAGACCATGCTGGTCTTCCCGTCGATCGAGGTGGCCCGGCAGTACATGGCCGACCTAGCCTTCCACGGCGTGGCAGTCGGCATGCTGGTCGGCCAGAATCCGACGACGCGCCGGCGGCATGCCGACCACATCGCCGAGGCGATCGCCGCCTCCGGCGGCCAGGGCGGCTTCGCCAGCACCCTGGAGGGCGCCGGCCTGTTCGCCATCAACTGCGTGCTCCCCGCCTTCTCGGTCGCCGACACCTCGGCGTGGGGCTTCGGGGATGCGCCGTGCGAGACCGTCCTCCAGGACACCGACGGCGGGCGGCTCCGGCCGCGCCTGTGTCCGCTGTGGACCATGTGCGGGCGCAACGCCGCGCCGCGCGGCCTCGTCGACGCCGACGTCTGGGTCGGCCACGTCCTCTCCATGGACACCGCGGTCCCCGCCCACGCGATCGACGAGCGCCTGCGCTACTTCGAGCTCATCGCCGGCACGTTCGACGTCGTCGTGTTCGACGAGGCCGACATGGTCCAGTCGGCCCTCGACTCCCACGGCGCGGCGCAGATGAGCATCTCCGGATCCGAGGAGTCCATCCACCGCGTCATCCAGGAGCAGATCCACAGCCGCTTCGCCAGCGGTGAGAACCATCGCCTGTTCGACCGCAACATCGAGCTCTACAGCCGCGACCTCGCCGAGTTCGGCAACCACAACACCTCGCTCATCGCCGCGGTCCAGAACGTAGCCAAGCGTGTCGGAGACCGCTACGCCGACCAGCTTCTCACCACCTCCCGGATGATCGGCGAACTGCTCGACGGCTTCGAGAGGAGACGGCCGCGCCGCGACGACGAAAACGATCCGCATGTCGCGCACGGTTTCACGCGGGCACGCGCGCTCACCGACCTGTGGGACACCTCGGCCTACGCCGCCTTCTACGACCGCACCGGCTTCGCGCCGGTCAGCTGGCCAAAAGCCGACCTCTGCGCCCGGACCTTGGAGATGGACCGGACCGAACTCGAGACGGCACGCGACGACCTGGTCCGCCATTTCCGCCGCTACCTCGCCGAGAACCTCGTCGAGCGGCGCGACGCCATCATGCGCGACGTCTCCCAGACGTTCCTCGCCGTGTGCTTCCGCGACACCCCCCGGCCGGTCGGGGCCCAGGACGCCGTGACCCTGCTGGTCGCCATCACCTTCATGATCCTCGGCTACCAGCGCATCGTGCCGGGCACCCGCACCATGGTCGCCGAGGGGCTGGTCCGCGAGCCGATCGTGAAGTCCACGGCGTCCCAGGAGATGCGGCGGTTCATCCCCGAGAGCATCCTCGGCTCGCTGTCCGGCGTGAAGTACAGCTTCACCCAGGCCCGGACCACCCGCGGCGGAGCCCGCAACGTCGAGCTCACCTACCTCTCGTTCGTGGGGGCGCCGCGCCTGCTGATGCACCGCTTCCACCGACTGCTCGAACGCGACGGCGAGCGGCCCGGCCCGGCCGTCCTCCTGACGTCGGCCACCTCCGTCCTGGAGGCCAGCCCGGCCTACCACATCGACGCCGGCCCCCACTACGTCCTCAAGCCCCGCACCGTCGAGCACTCCCCGGACGCCAGCGCCTACCGGTTCAAGTGGATCCCGGACCCGCACGACGACCAGCCCCTGCGGTACAGCGGCGCTGGCGACCTCGGAGAGCGAAACCTCGAGCGCATGGTCGAGGCGCTGGTGCGCGGCGGCACCGCCAAGTCCGAGATCTACAAGGCGATCCGCAGCTTCGACGTCCGCCACGGCATCCACCGCAAAGCCGCGCTCATCACGAACGGGTACGCCCAGGCCCGCGCCATCAAACGCTTCCTCGACGAGAACCACCGGGACATCGGGCGCCGCACCAAGGCGGTCGTCCGCTCGCTCGAGAAGGGCGAGAAGCCGTCCGACTACGTGACGACGGCGCAAGCCGAAGCGCTTGGGGACGACGACACCTGCGACATCGTCGTCTTCCCGATGAGCGCCATCGGCCGCGGCATCAACATCGTCTTCACGAAGGGGCTGCGGGAGCGGGACGCCGCGATCGGCTCGATCTACTTCCTGACCCGCCCGCACCCGTCCTCGGACGACATGCAGCTCCTCCTGAGCATGGCCGGGCGCGCGTCGCAGGAGTTCGACGCCCGGACCTTCGAGCCCGGCGCCGACCTCGCCGCCATCGCCGACGCCCTGCGCGGCGCCAAGTTCGGTTCCTACCGCCTCGCCCGGCGCCTGCTGCAGGAACCGCTGATGGCCAGCCGCCTCGGCGCCGAGCTCTTCCGCCCCTTCACCGCCAACCAGATGGTCGCGATCCTGCAGACGATCGGGCGCGGCATGCGCAACGGATGCCCGGTCTCCGTCTACTTCGTCGACGCCGCATGGGCGTACCGCTCCGCCCTCGACCAGACCGACACGGCGCGCGACAGCATGCTCGTGCAGATGCGTGCGATCCTGGAGGAGTGCCTGGCGCACCCCGACCCGGTGACGCGCGCGATCTACGCCGAACTGTACGGCGCATTCCTGGCGCCGCTGCGCCGGATTTCCGGCGTCAACTTCCCCGCCGAGCTCGGCACGCCCCCGGACGGCCTGTACCGGGACGACGGGTTCGACGATTCCGCGCCCCTGCTGGAGATGTGATGTGACCGACCGCGAGAGTTACGAGATCGCCGACGGCGACGAGGCCCCCTCCGGGGCCCCGCGCGGAACCTACGTCGCGCTCGGCAGCGCCCGGAGGACGCGCCTGGTGCCGCTCGCCTTCACCATTCCCGACGCGATCGCGCCGGTCTCCGTCGCCGGCTTCGCCGTCTCCTGGACGGCGGAGGCTCTCGCCGCCTTCCGGGCCCTGCGCGAGGACGTCCGCGACTCCGGCCCCGACTTCGCGCGCACCCTGCCCTACGCCTCGCTGCGCGGGCTGATGGAACTGCGCATCCACGCCGCCACGCGCATCGAGCCGGGCATGGGACTGGAGACCAGGTCGCTCGACAGTTTCGAGAAGGCGGAGCTCCGCGCCCCGTTCCTCTACGTTGAGGGAGGCGGCGCCGAAGACGTCCGCACGGCCGCGCGCCCCGTCCTCGACCGCTGGATCGTCGACTTCCTCATCCCTGGATACGCGGCCCCCGGCGGCGCCGGCGTCGCGACCGTCGACCGCGTGCGGGAGCTCTTCGAGCGAGACCGGCTGCTCGACATCGCGCCGTTCCGTTCGCAGATCCTGCCCTGGCGCTGGTCGTCGGCGACCGGAACCACGCAGCCCGTCGACGCCCATTCCTTCCGGGCGCTGGCCGACCGGGTCGCCCGCCTCATCGCCGGCCGCGAAGTGTTCCCCGGGCTCGGCCCGATGAAGCGGATCATCGCCGCCCGCGGATCGGGGTCCGGCATGGCCGAGCTCGTCACCGAGCCGATCCGCCTGGAGAACCGCGGCCCGTTCAGCCTGACCCTCCGGCTCGAGGTCGTGACCTTTCCCGCGCTCCATCAGCCGCTACTGACCCTGAGCGTGTCCAAGCGGCGCTGGATCAGCGCGCTGGCGGACAGCACCTACGACCAGCGTGCGATCGGCGGCCTGGTCTTCTCCGACGACCACCCCGACCGTGCCTTCGGCTACTCGGTCAACCGCCGGCGGGACGAGGACGGCGTCTGGCGCTGGCGCCCCGACAACGCCTTCGAGGCGCTGCGCGGCGACCTCGGCTTGCCCTTCGTGCGGCTCGACGGCGCCGCCATCGTCCGCGGCGAAGCCTCGACCGACCGCCGGCGCGTTCTGCTCACCTACCGGGAAGGCCTGCAGGACAGCCGCCGGCGCCACGGAATCCGCGCCGGCGTCCCAGAGCGCGACAAGCTCGACGCCTTCGACGCCGTGGCGGAGATCGTCCGGCCGCTGGGGGTCCTGCCCTTCGACGGCTACGAGGCGGTCAAGGCGCCGCACGCCGCCGACGACGCCGCGAGCCGGATGATCAACGCGCCGACCCTGCTCGGCGCCGCCATCGAAGCCCTCGAGGAGGCCGGCGGGGAGAACCCGACGCCGGCCTACTTCGCCCGCCTGTCGGACTCGGAGATCGACGACCTTCTGGCCCGCCACATCAAGCGCGGCCTCGCCGAAATCCAGAACGGCCTCCGGATCATCCGCCATCGCGACCAGCGCGGCGGCGCCGTCTCCGACCAGGCGCCGGAACTCGGCGAACTCGTCGCGGCGAACCGCCGCGCCGTGGAGCGCCTCTACCCCGACAGCAAGCCGCTCCTCGTCATCTTCCACGAGAACGGAGCCGAGGCGGACCTGCGTCTGCTGCAGGCCGTCGTCCGCGTCCTCTGGGGCGGCGCCCTGGACATCATCGCCCATCGCATGCCCGACGGCACCCACGGCCCGCGGAGCGGCCTGCCTGGCAAGGACCTCAAGGTCCGCGAACGGGCCGCGCTGCGCGTCGACAGCTGGCGCCCGGTCGCCCAGGCCATCGCCGGCCTCGACCGCCAGACCTTCTGCCTGATCATGGCCCGCCGCTTCTACCAGGACCCCGCCGGCGGCAACAGCCCCCGGCTCGACGACAAGGTGAACAAGCCGGCGGCCCGCCAGTCCCTCGCCTCGCTCGCCGGTGCGTGCGTGCAGTACATCCTGCCGCCGTCCGCGTCGCGGGAGAGCGGAGCGATCGACCTCGGCAATTTCCTGCACCGCGCGCAGGCCGCGATGAAGGACCTGATCTCGGCCCACTCCGGCCGGGTCGACGGCGTCGCTGCGACCGTCGCCAAGCGCCTCGGAGGGCGCGGCGAAGCGGCGCCCCGCGAGATCATCGGCATCACCATCGTGCGCCGCAACGCCGGCCGCTCGCGCCAAGGCGTCGGCAAGACCTTCCTGCCGATCGCCGTGCGCCTCGACGTCGCGAGCGGCCGCTGCGACATGCGGTTCGCCCACGAGGGCGGCGCCGGACGCGTCGACAGCGGCTGGAAGTTCTTCCCCCGCGCGCTGGCCGACGTGTCGCGGGTTTCGCCCGTCCGCCTGGGCGAGACCCTGGCCGACTGCAAGACCCGCTTCATGCGCTTCGTGGAGACGGTGGTGACCGAGTCCGTCGAGGACGGCGCCCAGCCGCTGGTCATCGTCGACTCCTCGAACTGCGCCCGGCTGTGGGGGTGGCTGACCGACCCCAAGATCAACCCCGCCGCCATCGAGATCGGCGAGCGGCAGCTGATGCAGGAGAACTGGAAGGGCGCGCGCATCGTCCGCATCCGCCAGGATCTCGCCCCGGGCATCGTCGAGGACAAGGAGCAGAGGCTGGCCGAGAGCGCGCCCGACGACGCCCGCCCGACCAAGGCGCTTCAGGCCGATCTCGTCCTGCGCACCCCGACCAGCCCGCCGGGGCTTTACCGGCTGCGCACGGCGGGTCGCAACGGCTGCGTCCCGTACCTCTCGATCGGGCGCAAGACGCTGCACCAGAACAAGCGTGGCCCGAGCTGCCACGCGACCACCCTGGCCTCCGTGCCGCTGCCCCGCCCGGACAGCCAATCGCCGGCGCCGACGAACGCCGACGGCTCGAAGCTGCTCGGCCTCATCGAGCGGCCGCCTTACGTGAACATGTGGCCCACCCCCAACCCCCTGGAGATCGTCGTCGCGCTGCGCCAGGACGAGGACGATCCGGATGACATCGCGCGGCTGGTGGAATCGTTGCGCTACGGCTTCGGCCACTACAGCGACTGGACGACGCTGCCGGCGCCGCTCTTCTTCGAGCGTGTGGTGCGCGACTACATCAGCGCGTTCGCGCTCGAGGACGCCGAGAACGATCCGGACGGTCAGGACGCCGGCGGTTCGGAAGAGCCGTCACTCGGCGACTGAGCCCCTCGAGCCTTCGTTTCCGGGCGCTCGGCCGCGGAACCCGCGCGTCGGGTCGGCCCCCCGGGCCGTTTCGCGCCGGCCCGCGCCGCGGGCCCCGCATCCGGAGCCCGGGCCGTCCCCGAGTGCCCCCCATGATCGGCGCCGGAACCGGACCGTGCGGCCGAACGCCGCTGCGCTGGCGAGGGCGAGGGCGCCGCGCGATCCGATATGCTGCGGGCCATCTTTGCCGATGCGGAGGAAACGGTGACTCTCGAACAACTGTGGTCCGGGTTGCGCAGCCTGCTCGACGAGCAGTTCTCGTTCACGGCCATCAAAGGCATTGCCGGCGCCGCGGGCCTTCCCGTGTTTGAATTGGCGCATCTTACCCAAGGGGCGGGCGGTGCTTCGAAGGGGCAGCTGCTCGACGCCGCCGACCGGCTGTTCCGGGCGCTGGACGGTCCCGATCGAGAGCGCGTCGTGCGCAACTGCATCCGCCAAATGGTCTCCCAGAAGCCGGTGATGCGCGAAGCCCTGGAGACGCGCTTGGCAACGCTGGGGTGGGGACTCGTCGGGGAGGAGCCCCATCCCCTCACCGTCCAGCTGAACCTCGACACCACGTCACTCGCGCCCCAGGCGCGGCAGGCGATTGGCAAATGCCTCAGCCGTTTCCGGGACGGCGACATGGACGGCGCTGTCACGGCGATTTGCGGCATGCTCGACACCATGACGGAAGGGATCTACAGCGACCAGGAGCGTCTCGGTCACCCGCTCGGGGACCACAAGGGCGCAAGCTACGCCGAACGCGTCAAGAAGGCTTTCGCAACGCACGAAGCTGGCATGAAGGCACGCTACGCGGGCCAAGTCGCGGCCAGGGAGATCGACCAGCTCTGGCACTGGCAGTCGAAGGCCGTTCAGCAAGCGGCCGAGGTCCTGGGCTCTTACCGCCGGAACTTCTCCGACGCGCACGGCGCCAAGGCGGCCTCTCCGGCAATCGTTCAACAAGCCATCGACTGCGCCGTGTTCGTCGTGCGTGCGTTCGAGGCGTGCCGCTGAGACGTCGCCTTCGGAGCGGGGGCGGCACCGGCGGTGCCGCCCCCGACGTGCCAGAACGAGGCGCGTCCCGGCGGTCCGCGTCCACCGCGCGCCCGGCCGGTGGTCTTTCCGGGAGTCAAGGTTCCGGAACGGAGCTGGCGGCTCCGCGAATTCAGGTCGCCAGGGGGTAAGCGAGGCGTTATGCCGAGTTTATGCGTTTATAGCACCATGCCGCTATAAACAGTCGGTTCCGCTCCGGGTTGGCAAGGCATTGGAGCATGGGACGCCTCGCCCAGGCCAGGCCCTCGGACCAGGTGCCGAAACACCTCATGGAAACGGATTTCCCATCCGCATCAAGAGATGCGAGGCGAGGCCGCGGAGGTTCCGCCACCGGTCGCAGTCCCGCAAGCGACTGGAGACAAAGGCCTTTTCGCAGAACTTTTCGCCGGATCAACACCCAGCCCGAAGGGGCGGCCCGCCCGGGCGCCCCGTGTCGCGACCGCCGTTCCCGCCGCCTCGGAGCCTTCCATGCCCGCACGGACCATCGCCACCCCGCAAGCCGCCGCCGTGGAGGCGTTGTCCCGGGAACGGCGCACCGTCATGACCGCGGCGCTTCACAAGCGCATCGGCGGCTCACCGCGGCCCAATTCGGCCATCCCCTTGGCTCGACTTGCACGTCCGTGGGCCTGCGGCGGTCTCGACTGACGCCGGTTCCCGGCCGTCCGGTCGACTTTCCGCGCCTTCCGCCGGGTCGCGGCATGGCGAAAGTCTGCCGGCCCGCCCCCGGGACGGCGGGCGCGCGGGCGATCCCGGCCGTCGCGGGGACACGGCTCCGATTCCGCCCGGGGCCTTGAGGCCATGGTCAAGACACGTACGGTCGGCGAGGGCGTGAAAGCAAGGACGGCGGGAGCCGCCCCGGAGGAATCCGGTGCGAGGCGGCGTTGGCCCCTGGGCGGGCGGCGTTGGACACGCGCCACGGCATGGGAGGCGCCACGCCGATCCGCGACGGCAGCCGCCGGCGGCGCTCCGCGCCGCCATGGATTGCGCCGAGGGCTTGCGACCCGTGGGCGAGCGGGCGCCGAAGGCCCGTTTGCGACGCGAGAACCGGGCGTCCTCGCGGAAGGCGCGGCGGTTCCGGCGGGAGCCGGGGCGTTTCCGGGAATTGAACATTTCCGGAAACACCGCGGCGAGGCGGACGTCCCGCTGCCGCGGCTCGAACCCGCATTCCGAAACGATGCGCCCCACCCGACGCTGACGAAAGCGAACGGGTTTCAAGCCACGGCTCCGCAAAGGAATTCGACAAGCTCCATTCGGTACCGTGACGGCTAAGGCCACGCGTCAGGCCGCCGTCCTCGCGCAGCGAGAACATCCCAGTCTTCCTTCGGCCCAGCGAGCCTCGAGTTCCCGAGGGAACGCTTTCCAGCTGTGCCCGCATTCGCAGCGGATCCGATACTCGTGGGAGCGTCCCCACCACATTGCGCCGTCGGCCGAGAGTCCATGGGCCGCGAGCTGCTGGGCAAACACTCGTCCTTCGGAGAAGGCTGATAGAAGTTCCTCCGAGCGAGGAGGTGGACGATCCGGGAGAATAATCCCACCCGAATTCAATTGGGAGCGAAAGTCCTCAACGACGGCATCGATGAAGGAGCCGGATGCCTTGCTAACAATCTTCGAGACCGCCGCCTGCTCGAGGTTTACCTCCGCGTATGCCCACCCCTCCAACGGCCCTCCTAGCGCGTTCGCTGCACGCTTCAAGTCATCCAAGCGCTGGCGCTCTTCTTTTGATATGTTGGTGAACAGGAAATGATCAGGCGACGCGTCCTTGTTGTGATATTCGGAATGGCATTCGATTGCTATACGCTCCGCGGGACATGCCCAGTCATAAAAAAGTGTGCGTTGAGGATCAGCCGGGTCGAGCCCAACCACTGGAAACTCAGGCTTCCAGGCACGGCCAGGCCAGTAATGCCGGCACAGAGCGCCGAGCAGACGCTCTCCATAGGAGTTTGAGCACTGACCGCATCCGCGACCCCGCTGGCAGCTCCATTCGCGGTCCCATTCATGGCCATCCGCGCATCGGAAATGCAGCACCGTCTCGATGTTCCTGTAGGCTTCCAGACCGGCCACATGCAGTCCCATAAGCGCAGCTCGGTCGACGATCATTTCCGACGTCAGCACATTGCGGCAACAGACGCCGCAGCCATTGCCGCTGGGCCGGAGGAGCGTATTCATAGTGACGACACGATTGTGACTGCAGACGCGTCCATCGTCATGAACATTCCTGCATTGCGCCTCAAACTGGGTGAGAACGTGCCCATGATCTTCCGGAACTGGCGTGCGGACGAAGACGACGTCGTCTGGATACGTGCCGATCACCGCCGCGTTTAGTCGGCGGGCCGCTTCCACGCGTACCTCCTCCAGCGTCCATGAGAACTTGCGCTCCTCTGCACCATGGCAGACCGGACAGATCTCGAACCCGGCGTAACGCGCTTTCTGTAGGCTAATGCTGTTGCTCCGCGACGTACCGCATGAATCATGGCGTACAATGAAGGCAGTGGTATTCACCGCTCTATTTTCTTCCTCGCGCAGTTTTCGAACGATTCCAAAACCGTACAAGGCGAATTCCGCGGCGATTCGCTCAAAAGGATCAGGCTTCAGAGTCGGGCAACGATAGAGGTCCGAACAGCCGCTTCTTCGGTTGATCTGGTTGCTGGATCGCCGAATTCCTTTTGCGCCGCAGACAAGGCACTCAATTTCGACTTCGCGTGGGCGCCCGGGAGCATCCTCCGGGTCATAGATGAAGCTGGAGACAACCAGTTGATGCGGCGGATCGAGCCCCTCCACGGCCGCCCGAATGTCCTCCTCACGGTGAGCGGCTTCGCGAAGCCGCTTCTGCTGTCTCTTGTATCCGCACGTTCGACAGCCGTTGGCTCCGCTTTCTTTGCTAATGGCGGCACGAACGTTATCGAGACAGACTGGCCGATTGAAATCGCTACCGCAGCGGGTGCAATGAAGCAGGCGTTTGTCCTTCCATTTGGTCGGCGGCTTATTTCGCTCAGACTCCGCAAGGACGACGCCGCCCATCCCAAGGACCCGCAGAATTTCTTCCGCGCCAGCCGGCTTTTTTGTTCTCATCCTTGCGGAATCCTCTCGTGATCTCGAAAAAAGTTCTGTGGCGAAAAGCGCTTTTAACACAAAAAAATATATTGGTGCCTCCGTTTCAATTCCTAGGATTGTTGCGTTGATATGACTCTGCGGACGGTTGAGGCTTTATGGACGCACAATCGCTTCCGTTCCGGCAGCCCTCGCCGTCGGCCCCGCGATGCGGCGATCACAATGACCGGCCGATCGTCCGGTGGCGCTCAGGAAATCCGTTCCCACGCTCGGGGCGTCGAGCGCCGCAAGAGCGACGCTGGCGGGTCATCGACGTGCCGGCCCGCGATCAAGGTTGTCCAAGAGACGCGACGCGAGCGGGAGCGCCGCGAGAACGAGCGCTAGCGCGCCGCCGGACCGGGCCGCGACCGCGGGCAGGTCGCGCGACCAGTCCCGAACGTGTGGCACGTGGCTTGATCCGACAGGTTGCGGAGCCCGGCGTTCTATTCCACTCCGGAGGCGACGCTCGCGTCGCGTTTGCAGCGAACCCGAAGGAAACCATAAGCGACGCCTCGGCCGAGCCCTCGGAACCCCGACATCCTCCTCCAAGTTATGTTTCATCCCTGAAACGCAATTTCCGGTGCAGCTCCTTCCTTAGTGGTGGACACACCGTTCTCCTGATCTATTAGTAGCGAGGGGCGGACGCCCCTCTGGAGACCGGCCGCCACGAGAGCGGAAAGCGCATCGCACCGGCGCCAGGCAGGGAGAATGGAGGCCATGGGAACGCCGATCGCCGCCGAGACCATGCCGCCGGCGGTCACGCGCCGGCGCGGCCACGCCGCGCCCGACGCCATCCGCACCGCCCTCCGGCACGCGCTGGAAGGTCGCCCAGAAGGCTTCGACCTCTTCCGCATCCTGCGCTTCCTTCGCGCGGCGCGCCTCGACGCCACGCCGCCGGCGGTCGCCGAGCAGCTCCTCGGTCTGCAGCGCGACGGTCTCGCCCGCGTCGCCCCGGACCGCCGCTGGACATGGATCGCAGGATCCACCGCCAGCGCGCCGTGGCCGGACGGCGCCGACGACTCCCCGGCGGGCCCGGCCGCGACCGGCGGGCGCCGCCTTCTCGCGGTCCGCGGCACGGTCGCTCTGACCGACGGCCGGCGTCATCCGTCGCCGGAGCCGCACGCCTCCACCGTCCTCGAGCACGGCCCGGACGCCCTGCGCCGGCTCCTCCCCTTCTACCGGGAGTGCCTGATCCGGAACGAGTCCCGGGACACCAACGGGAACGCCGAGGGCTACGGCAAGCAGTTCCTGTTCTGCCGCCCGCCGGGGCGGTGGTGGCCCGAGCTCGGAAGCGAAGGACGCCTGCGGATCGAGCGGGCCCACCTGCCGGAGGCGTTCCTCGCCGGCCTGGCCCGGCGCAAGGCCGAGCCCCTGGTGCTCTCCTACCCCGTCCATTACGTCCGGCCGCGCAGCGAGGACATGCCGCCCTTCGTGCTGCCGGTGGCCGCGGTGGCCTGCGGCTGGTCGCTGACGGCGGACGCCTTGGAGATCGTCATCCCCACCGAAACTCCGCGGTTCGCCGCCGACTGGCTGAAGGACCAGCGCTTCCGGGGCCGCGACACCAGCGATCTCGCCCGCTGGACCGTGCTGGAGGACACCGAGGACGGCAAGGACGCGCCCTTCCAGGACTGGAGGTCGGTCGCCGAACGCGCGCAGATCTTCGCCGCCGCGGACGTGCGGGCGCCCATTGAGCCGGCGCGTCTTGCCGATGCCCTCGACCTGTCCGACCGCACAGGCATGTACAACCTACTGGGCGTCTTCCTCCCCTCGGAGCTGCGCTTCGCCCGCGGCGCGGCGCGCGAGATCGCAGAGATCGCCGCTTGGTCCGAGCACGACCTGTCCGCCACGGCGCTCGCCGCCGTGTTCGCCCGGGCGGCGGACGGAGCCGAAGGCGATCGCGTCGACGCCGCCCTCCCGGCGCCGTCGGCGGCAGAGCCGCTCGAACTCGGCCAGGACCAGCTCGCCGCGTTGCGCGACGCGCTGCGCGGGCCGTTGACGGTGGTCACCGGTCCGCCCGGGACCGGCAAGTCCCAGGTCGTCGCGGCGATCATGGCCGGCGCCGCGCTTGAGGGCCGCAGCGTCCTTCTGGCGAGCCGCAACCACAAGGCCCTCGACGCGGTGGAGGAGCGCATCCGCGCCCTCGTCGACGACAAGCCCCTCCTGACACGCGCCAACACCGACGAGGACTCCGTCGGCTTCAGCTTCGAGCGCGCCATCGAGTCGATCATGGCGCGCCCCGCCGCCTCCGGACGGCGCGACCGCCTCGTCGAGGCGCTCGACCAGATCCGCCGCCTGGACGGCCTCCGCGTCGCGGCCTGCCAGCGGCTCGACGAGGTTGCGGCCGCGGCCGACGCCCTCGGCCGGATCGTCGAGGAAATCGACACCCTCGAGGCCGAACTCGGCGCGGAAACGGCGGGATGGGTGCTTCGCGCTCCGGCGCTGCCGGACCTCCACCGCACCCCCTGGTGGGCGCGCCTCCTGCCCCGGCTCCTCGCGCGCCGCATCCTCATGCGCGCCGTGGCCCGCCTCCGCCCGCCGCCCGCCGCCGCACCCGTCGACGAGGAACACCTCGAGCGCTGGCGCGCCGTCTGCGGGAAGGGGGCGCGGCTGCGGGCCGCGCTGGCCGAACGCGATCGCCTCGAAGCCGAGCTGCGCGCGTTCGACGCCACCGAACGGCCGGATCCGGCCGGATACGCCGCCGACATCCGCAGCCGCTCGGCAGCGGCGCTGCGGACGCTGGTGGACGCCCTGGCGGAGTGCGAGCCGTCCGACCGGGCGGAACTCACGGACCTGCGCGGGGAGGTCGGGCTCACCCAAAAGGGCGGCGCCGTCGGCGCCGAGCGGTACCGCGACCTCTGGATGCGCGCCAAGGAGCTCATCTTCCGGCATTTCCCGCTCTGGGCCGTGTCCAATCTCGGCGTCTCCAGCAAAATCCCGCTCATCCCCGGGCTTTTCGACATCCTCATCATCGACGAGGCGTCGCAATGCGACATCGCCTCGGCCATCCCTCTGCTCGCCCGGGCGCGCTCGGTCGTGGTCGTCGGCGACCCCGCGCAGCTCAAGCACATCACCAAGGTCGACCACGCCTGGGAGGCCGACGCGCTGCGGGCCGCCGGGCTGTACGCCGCCGGCATCGGCCGCTACAGCTTCGTCGCCAACAGCCTGTTCCATGTGGCCGCCGCCGCCGGCGGCCGGCAGCACCTGCTGCGCGACCACTACCGCTGCCACCCGGACATCGCCGACTACATCAGCGACACCTTCTACGGCCAACGCCTGCGCCCGCTCACCGCGCCGGCGGCGATCCGCCCGCCGCCCGGCACGCCGCCGGGCTTCCATTGGACATCCGTCGCCGGTCCGATCAGCGCGGCGGCGAGCGGCTGCTGGTCGCGGGCCGAGGCCGACGCCGTCTGCGCGCATCTGCGCACCCTGCTGCTCGACCAGGGCTACCGCGGCTCCGTCGGCGTGGTTACGCCGTTCGTCGCGCAGGCCGATCGCCTGCGCGACCGTCTCGAGGCCGAGATCCCGGCCGAAATCCGCGACGCCGTCCGTCTCACCATCGCCACCGCGCACAAGTTCCAGGGCGACGCGCGCGACCTCATGGTCTTCAGCCTCTGCCTGGGGCCGGACATGCCCCGCGGCGCCCGGGGCTTCGTGGCCACCACGCCGAACCTGGTGAACGTCGCCGTCAGCCGCGCCCGCGCCGTCTGCCACGTCTTCGGCAACATCGAGTTCGCGGCGACGTGCGGCATCGGGCATGTCCAGGCGCTCGTCGCCCGCCGCACCCGCCGATCGGCCGATCGCATCGGTACCTTCGACTCGCCTTGGGAGCAGCGCTTCCACGACGCGCTGCTCGGGCGCGGCGTCGTCACGGTGCCGCAGCTTCCGGTCGCCGGGCGCCGCCTTGATCTGGCGATCGTCGACGGCGGCCGCATGATCGACGTCGAGGTGGATGGCGACCGCTGGCACCGCGACATCGACGGCAACCGCAAACAGTCCGACTACTTCCGCGACCTGCAGCTCCGGTCGCTGGGTTGGAAGGTGCTCCGCTTCTGGGTCTACGAACTTCGCGAGGACATGGAGGAATGCGTTGAACGGGTCGTACGAGAACTCTGACGGCGTCCGGGATCCGGGGGCCGGCGAGGCCGACCGGGCCCTCGCCGGGCACTCCCGTCTCTTCAAGACGGTGTTCGGGCTCGGCCTGCTCGGCACGCTCGGGCTCGCCGGCGCCGGCGCCGCCATCGTGTCCGACGGCGCCGCGCGCCGGGCCTGGAGCGAGCAGCGCGTCCAACTCACCGCCCTCAACGAGGACCTCGTCCGCAGCCGCTCGTCTCTGGAGAAGGACATCGCGCGTCTGCGTCAGGAGAAGGCGGACGCCGACGCCGCGGCCGCGCGCGCCGGCGCTGAGGCCAAGCAGTTCGAAGGCCAGGTCGCCGAGGCGGCGCAGCGTCTCAAGACGTCGCGCGAGCAGGAGGCGGCGGCCCGCGCCACGGCGACCGCCCTGGAGGCCGAGAACAAGCAACTCGCGCAGCAGATCGAGACGGCCCGCCGTCAGGCGCAGAGCGCCGAGCGCGATCTCGACGGCCTGCGGCGAAGCGTCGCCGCAGCGGAGAAGGACGCGCGCGACGCGGAGACCCGGCGCAAAGCCGCCCAGGAGGCCGAGCAGCAGGCGGCCGCCAAGCAGAAGGAGGTCGCCGCCGTCCTGCAGGATCTGCAGCGCAAACGCGCCGATCTCGAGGACGCCGTCGAACAGGCCTCCAAGGACCATGCCGACGGCGTCGTCAAGCTCACCGCCGCGCGCGCGGAAGCCGGCGCCCTCAAGGTTGCGGCGGACACCGCGCGCGCCGAGCGCGAGCGCGACGCCGCGGCCGCCCAGAAGGCCCGCGAGGCCGCAGCCGACCTGGAGCGGCGGCGCGACGACGCCGAGCGCCAGGCCCGCGACGCCGAGGACAAGGCGCGCGCGGCGACCGGGCGCTTGGCCGAGACGGCCAAGAGGCTCGAGGCCGCGCAGAAGGAGCTCGAGGCCGCGCAGGCCGGAGCCCGCACCGCCGAGGGCCAGGCCGCGGAGAGCCGCGGCGCTCGGGAGCGCGCGGCCGAGGACCTCGCGCGGATGCGGGCGGAGGCCGACCGCCTGCAGGCCGTCCGCCAGGAGTTGGGCGAACGGGAGAAGGCCCTCGCCGCCGCCCGGACGGCGCTCGACGAGGCGGAGCGCCGCCGTGCCGGAGCGGCCGAGTCCGCGGCGCGCGCGGAGAGCCGCCGTCAGGAGGCCGAGAGCGCCGCGATCGCCGCCGAAGCCCGGGTCAGGCGGCTGGAGGAGACGGCGGCCAAGCTGACCGCCCCCCTCCAGGGCGCGTCGGCCCCGTCCCCGTCTCCGGCTGCCGGCGCGGCGGTGACGCCGGCCGTTGAGCTGCAACCGACCTCGCCCGCCCGCTGATCGCGTCGCCAAGGAGCGCTTCCCGATGGACCTCATCGATCCCGGCTTCACCCCCTACCTGTTCCTGATTGGCGCGTTCCTGGCCTTCGCGGCCGTCGTCGTCGGCGGCGTCGCGCTGTACGCCAACGGCATGGTCCTCAAACGCGTGCCGGCCGCCGCCTTCCTTGAGGACGTCGCGGCGCGCCTCGCCGCCAAGCGCGAGGAGCTGAAGGCCGTCGCGATCTCCGAGGAGGAGCGGCGTCGGGAGGCCCGCGAGGCGCTGGTCGAGCTCGAGCGGGTCCGCGCCGCCCGCCAAGCCGAAGAGGAGCGTCTGTCGGCGATCCGCGTGGACATCGAAGCCTCGAAGGACGAGGCGCGCCGGGCCGAGGAGATCTCCGCCGAGCTGGCGGAGAAGTTCCAGCGCCTCGCCGAGGTCGAACGGGATCTCCAGGCCAAGGAGGAGCGCCTGGAAGAGCTCAAGCGCCGCGAAGCGCGCGTCGACGACGCGGAGGTGCGCATCGGCGAGATCGAGGCGGCGATCTCCGCGCTCGCCGACGCCCGGAGCAAGGCGCAGGAGGAGCTCGAGCGGACGAGCGGCGATCTGCAGGCGAAGCGCGACGAGCTGCAAGCGGCGGAGCTGGGGGTCGCCGAAGCGGCGACGCAGGCGGAGGCAGCCCACAGGGAGCTGGAGGCGGCGCGCGGCGCGGCCGACGCCTTGGAGAACCGCATCGCCGAGCTCCGGCGTCTGGCGGACGCCGGAGGCGAGGAAGTCGCGGCCATCGAGGCGCGGGCCCACGAGGCCCGGGAGCGCGCCGACGCGGCGGACCGGGCCGCCACCGTCGCCGAGGAGGCCGCCGCGGCGCAGCGGGCCCTCCTGGCCGACGCCGAGACGGCCGCCGCCGAGGCCGCCGCGGCGCTCGACCGCAAGCGGGAGGACATGCTCCAGGCTGAGCAGGCCGTCGCCGTCCTCCAGGTGCGGGCCTCCGCCCTCGAGGCGGAGATCCTGCGTCTCCGCGGCGAGCACGCCGGCGGCTCCGCCGCCGGTGCGGACGGGACGCCGGCGCCTCTCGATCTCGAGCGGGTCCCCGAGTGCCTCGGCACTGAGGACGCGGACGGCAACGTCAAGCCGGCGATGGCGAAGCGCTTGGCGCGCACCGACGAACGCGACGCCCTGGAGGACGTCCGTAAGCATCTCGCGGCCCTCAAGCTCTCGTTCCCCGAGCGGACCCTCAAGGCGTTCCACACCTGCCTCAAGGTCTCGCCGATCAGCCCCATCACCGTCCTCGCCGGCATCTCCGGCACCGGCAAGAGCCAGTTGCCGCGGCGGTACGCCGAGGCGATGGGGCTGCACTTCCTCAAGGTCGCGGTGCAGCCGCGCTGGGACGGGCCGCAGGACATCCTCGGCTTCTACAACTACCTCGAGAAGACCTACAAGGCGACCGACCTCGCCCGCGCCATGGTGCATCTCGACCCGGTCAACTGGCCGGACCGGGCGCGGCCGTTCCAGGGGCACATGATGCTCGTGCTCCTCGACGAGATGAACCTCGCGCGGGTCGAGTACTACTTCTCGGAATTCCTCAGCGGCCTCGAGGGGCGTCCGCTGCCCGGGACCGAGACCGCGGACCGCGTCCGCAAACTGAGCCTCCAGCTCGACCTCGGACGCATCGGCAAGGGCGTCCGCAGCCTGTACGCCGGCCACAACACCCTCTTCGTCGGTAGCATGAACGAGGACGAGTCGACCCTCTCGCTCTCGGACAAGGTGCTCGACCGCTCGAACCTCCTGCGCTTCCCGAGGCCCGAGGCGCTCGCCAACGAGCCGCCCTCGGACCATGACGCCGCCTTCGACGCGCATCTCCCCGAAGAGCAGTGGCGCAGCTGGTGCCGACGGTTCGATGCGCTGCCCGATCCGGTGAAGACCAACGCCAAGGATTGGGTGCGCCGTCTGAACGAGGCCATGGACAGCATGGGCCGGCCCTTCGGCCATCGCCTGAACCAAGCCATCCTGTCGTACGTCGCCAACTACCCCGGCTCCGACGACCAGGGCGTCGCCCGCATCGCCTTCGCGGACCAGATCGAGCAGCGCATCCTGCCGAAGCTGCGCGGCGTCGAGCTTGCGGACTCGGCCGCGCCGCTCGAGAAGCTCCACGGCCTGATCGCCAACGACCTCAAGGACGACGAGCTCGCGAAGGCGCTCCGCGACGCCATGGCCGACGACGGCACCGGGCGGACGTTCAACTGGCGCGGAGTCCGGAGGACCGCCTGATGCCGGCTCTCCCCTTCCTGCTGACCGTGCCGTGGGGGCTCTACGCGGAAACGCCGATCCACGGCGCCGCGCCGCGCGTCCCGCTGCGCGCCGGCACGCCGGCGCGCGCGATGGCCGCCCATGGCCTCATGCTCGCCGTCCCCGCCGCCGCGCGCGTGCTCGTGGCCGGCCGCCGCATGCGCATGCAGCAGGAGGGGGCGTCCTTCGACTGGGCGCGCGATCGCTTCGCGCTGTACGGCCTCCCGTCCGGGATTCGGCCCGAGGAGCGGGCCCTCACGCTCTCCATCGGGACGCCGGACGCGGAAACGGCGGCGTCCATCGAACTCAACGGCTATCTGCCGAAGCCGCCGAAGCGTCAGCCCGACGCCCCGGCCGCCGACGGCGATCGCATCCAGGACTTCATCCTGAAGGTGCTGTCGCGCATCCGCGAGGCGGAGACGTCGGAGGGCGAGCGCCCCGCGGGCGGCTCGGCCGCGTGGTCGCGCATCGCCACGGCCTGGACCGCCACCGAAGCAAACGCGCTCGACGCCCCCAAGGAGCTCATCGTCGAACACGCCGAGACCCACCGCCGCGTCCTGATGGAGGTCGCCCAGCACCCGCGTCGGGTGCTCTCCCGCGTGCGCCGCCTCATGCCCCTCGATCGCGTTCAGGAGATCGACAAGGGCTGCATCGACTGGCTCATCCGTCAGCCCGGGACGTCGATCGAGGAGAAGGCCGGGCCGCGCCAAGCGGTGCTCGGGATCGCCCGCGAGGAGAACCTGAACACCCTGGAGAACCGCGTCCTGAAGGACCTGCTGCGGCGGTCGGCGATGGAGGCCAACGGCTACCTGCGCGCCAACAGGCGCTACGCGGCCAGCGAGCGCTACCGACTGGTCGCGTCCTACGGCGGCCTGTGCCGCCGCGCCTGGCGCGAGCTCGAGGCGCAGGGCATCGCGGACCCCGCCCCTCCCGTCACGCCCAACTACGTGCTCCAGCACGACGCCCGCTACCGGTCGATCTGGCAAGCCTACCAGGAGATCCTCGGCGACGAGCAGCGCCAGGACGACACGTGGCGTTGGCAGCGCCGGCTGTGGAGCGACTTCGTTCGGCTTTCTGTGCACATCGCGCTCGGCCGGATGCCGGGATGCCGCCCCGTCGCGCTCAGCCCGTTGCGGATCCGGCGCGAGCAGGGGCGCGGCCGGTGGAGCGATCTGGCCCAGCAGAGCGGACTCTTCCTGCTTCGTCGCCCTGGCCGCGACCTGGCGATCTCCGTCCTCGACGCCACGCTGTCCGACGGCCATCCGGCGCTTCGCCCATGGCAGCACGCGCTGGGCGCCACCATCGTTCTCGCGGTCGAGGACTGCGCGACCGGGCGCCAGGCCGCCATCTGCGTCTGGCCGATCCACGGCACCGGGTCGGAGCCGATTGCGCTTTCGGAGTTCATGTCGTCCGCCGACGAGGCTCTGCGCGCTGTCGTCGAGGAGGAACGACGCTATCGGGATGTCCGGGAGGAGGTCCGCGGCCTGGTGATCCGCTCCACCCTCGACGCGGCCAACCCGGATTGGGGGCAGCGGGGCCTCGTCTACGGCCTCGCGATGGGACCGTCCGCGGAGATGATCGAGGAGACGATGGAGATGGGCGCCATGGTTCTTGAGGACGCCATCATGTCGTTGCGCTGGTAGGAGGCGGTGATGGACGGAAGCGTCATCGAAGATCGTTCGCCTCCCTCGGCGCCGGCGATCGGCGTGGATCTCAACGGTGTTCGCGACCGCTGCGTCCTCGTCGGCGCTGGCCGCGAGGCCTTCGCCGGCCCGCCCGGGCCGATCGTCGTCCCGCTGGGCGGCAACCAGGCGCTGACCGGGGACGAGGCGATCGCCTCGTTCCATGGTCGCGGCTGGCCGTCGCCACCCGAGGCCGCCAGCGCGCACCCGCGCTTGCCGGTCCTCGGGATGATCCAACGCCTCGGGCGCCGCCATGCCGCGGAGACCCAGGCGCCGGACCTCGTCCTCGGCCATCACATCCGTTCCGTCGTCCCGCCGCGCGCGCGCAGCTGCGTTCTGGCGGTGCCGGATCTCCCGGAGTACGACGAGGACGTCCGCAACGCGGTCATCGAGTGCAGCGGGCGCGTCGGTCTCGACGTGAAGCTGCTGTGGCGGCCCGTCGCGGCGATGCTCGGGTGGGGGGAAGACGCGACGCCGGATGAGCTGGCGCGCCTGCACGACGCCGAGGCGCTCGTCGTGCAGATCCTGCCGGACGGCATCACGGCCACCGGCTTGCGGTTGGAGGTTCTGCCGCTCGACGGTCGTCCGGCAGTCGTGCCGGTGCGCCGGCGGGACGACCTCCGCGCGGTCGCCCGCTACGACGGCGCGGACCTCGCCACCCTGCTCCGGACCGCGGCGACCGCCGATGCGGACGGCGATCCCGGCATGGCCGGCCAGATCCTCTGGTCGACCGGGCGCTACCGGAATCCGCTAGCCGGCCTCGAGGCCCCGGACGGCCTCGTGCGCGGAACCGACGGGCGCTGGCGGGTGATCGACGGCGGCGCGACTCTCCCCGAATCCGCCGCAAACGGCATTGTGCGCGCGATCCAGGCGTTCTGCGCGGATCACGCGACGGCGCTGCGGCGCGCGAGCCTCGTCGTCGTGGAAGGGCCGCTGGCCGCCGCCGTCTTGGGCGAGGGAGCCGGGGCGACCACCCCGCTGGCCATCCTCGCGGACCTGATCCACGCCCTTCGGCCGGACGGGGCGGCGGTGGTGCCCGTCGCCCCGGAGCGCGGGCTCGTAGCCCTCGGATGCGCCGTCTACGCGCGCCGACGCGCTCTCGGGCAGACCGCCTACTTCGACTTCCTGCCTGCCATCGAGATCAACGCCATCCGCGACGGACGGCACCGGTTCGTCCACCTCGTCGAACCAAGCGCACGCGTCGAGGGCGGCATGACCTACGAACGGTCGCTCCTCGACCGTTTCGAGGTCACCGCCGGGACGGAGGAATTGGAGTTCTACCTGCTGAAGCAGGATGAGGCCGGAGCGCGGCACAGCCACGTCCGCCTCCCGACGCCTCCGGTGTCCGACGTCCGGGTGGCCATCCACGTCACGCAGATGCCGGCCCAGGGGCATGCCCGCGTCGAAGTGCGCCCCGAGACCGCGGGGGCCCTCGGCGCGGCGCCGGTGCTTCTCGACTGGGGGTGCATGGAGGCGACCGCCGACGACCGGGACGCCATCCTCCGCCGTCTGAACGAGAAGGGAAGCTACCCCGCCGTCACCCCTCAGGAGGCGCACCTCTGCCTCTGGACCTGGACCCGCGCGAGCGGTTCCTCCCTGAAGGCGGATCTCGACGCCTACCCTCGCATCGGCGCGCCGGACGCCGCCAACGCCATGGCCTACAAAAGGTTCCTGAGCGGCAGGCTGGAGAAGACCTTCGCGGTGCGGGCGTCCCCGATGTTCGCGACGGGTGGCGACGATCCGGATCGGCGGCCGTACACCTTGTTCTCGTCCGACGGACGAACGCCCGCTGCGATCGAGGACGACCAGGCCTGGACCGGTCCGCTTCGGGCGGCGTTGGCCAAGCTCGACGCGGATTACGCCACCCTGCTCTCGGCGCCCGCCCTCTCGCCGACGCAGCGGGGCATCCTGCGCGCCCTGCGGAAGATCGCCACCTTCACCTTCGGCGCTTGCCCCCCGGCGGTCCGCGGATCGTTCCGGCGGATGTGCGCCAACAATGCCCCCGATGGCCGCGCCGCGATGTACATGGGGCGCGTCCTGCGCGACGAGGCCGATCTCGCCGCCCTGTTCGCGTTCGCATCGGAAAGGGCGTGGCTCAGCATGAGCTCCGGCAAGGCGCTGAATTCCGACATCGCGAAGGCCATGGCGGACGTCCTCGCCTTCCATGAGCCCGCCGGGGAAGCACTTCAGCCGGAGCAGGCCAACAAGTTGGCGAGGTTCGCTTCGGCGATGCTCGACGAATGCGCGCATCATCAACGTCCGCAGAAGTACGCCGGAGCCTTGCGCCTCACCGCCTTCCTGCTGCGCCATCGCATGCGGCGGCACGACTTCCTGTATCCGGACGCGCCGGACAAGGAGACCTCGGGTCTCGGCAGGAGGGTCGAGAGCCAGTTGAAGGCGTTCAGGGAGAAGACCGCGAAGAGGTCTTACGGGCCTCAGCACGACGCCGCGATCGACGAGATCCTTGCTTTGCTCAGGCATCGCGGCAAGGGCCTTCGCATCGAGATCGATGACGAGGGTGGCGAGGACGCCGACGACGGGGACGAGTGATGTGCGGACTGTCGGACGCGGCGAAGAACCGGCTCGCGGTCCGATGGGACAGGGAATCCACGGAAACGAAGGGACACGGCCACTTCGCGGGCGGGACTCGTGACGCGGAAGCTGAGCAGGAAAGAAGTCCTTGTTAAGATTTATCGGAAAACAATCCCAACATCGGTGGCTACCGCGCTTCTCATTTTATGCGCCACCAGACCCCGCGGATTCCATTTTATGCGCCACTTCGGCCAAGTTATGCGCAGATCGGGCATGGCACATCAAAGACTTGGAGAAGCTGGCACACCATTTTATGAGAAAACCTACATGTGGTGGTCAGTTAAGCAAAGAATGAGAAACCGAATCCTAAGTTTGAGACACTTTTAACCGTTGTCTCACGGGAGACGGCGGGGTCCCTCTCCGGACCCTGAGAGCAAGCAAAGGGGGCGGGGCCGAGATGGCTCCGCCCTTTCTGTTTTTGCTGCCGGCTCATCACCGCCTCTAAGCGGAGGATCGGCATCCCCGGATGTGAGTCCTGGGATCGCTTGCGCCGCGGCGGCTCACCGACACCGTCGATGATCAGGTCAGCAAGCATAAGTGAGGGTTGAGGAAGCTGTGCATCGACAGAATCTGCAATTCAGATCGTTCGATGTGAACGGCCGGACAAAATACCGGTCAGTAGACCGTTGAATTCCCGAAAAGAAAAGGGCGCCCTTTCGGGCGCCCTTCCCTTTTACCGCGATGCTTTGTCGCCGGATCAACCGAGGTTGATGTCGGAGAGCGAGAGCACCGTGCTGTTGTACACGCCGAGTAGGCGAACCTCGGACGAAGCCACCTGGCCGTCGCCGTTGGTGTCGACCACCTGGTACAGAGCCGAGCTGGTGCCGTTGTTGGCCAGAACCAGCGTGCTCGCACCAGCCGACGAGTTCGTCAGCGTACCCAGAGCCGTGCG